>DASRHK010000175.1:0-49402 GCA_035650495.1 Nevskiaceae bacterium
GGCGCCGAGAAGGCCGGCAACAAGGAAGGCACGATCCCGGCCTGGGAGGGCGGATTGACCAAGAGCCCGCCCTGCTACAAGGGCAAGCCGCAACGCTATTGCGATCCGTTCCCCGAAGACAAGCCGACGTTCACCATCAGCAAGGCGAACCTGGACAAGTACAAGGATCATCTGTCGGCCGGTCAGCTCCGGCTGTTCGAGATGTATCCCGAGACCTACAAGCTCAACGTCTACCAGACGCGGCGCACGGCCGCGTTCCCGGACATCGTCTACGAGTACACCAAGAAGAACGCGCTCAACGCTTCGATGGTGAGCAACGGCGAGGGCGTCGAGGGCGCGATCATCGGCTTCCCGTTCCCGCTCCCGAAGGTCGGGCAGGAGCTGGTCTGGAACCACAAGCTGTCCTGGATCGGCGCGGGGCTCACGCACTGGAACGAGCAGGCCGCGGTGACGCCGGAAGGCAACTTCACGCTCTCGAAGCTGCGCGAAGACATCAAGTGCAACTACTGCCGCAAGGGCATCAAGCCCGAGGAGCTCGGCAACGTCAGCCACTACTTCCTGCAGGTGATCACCGAGCCGCCGCGCCTCGCCGGCCTCATCACGCTGGTGCACGAGACGATGGATCAGGTGAAGGAGACGCGACGCGCGTGGCAGTACAACCCGGGTCAGCGGCGGCTGCGCCGCGCGCCACAAGTGGGCTACGACAATCCGGGCAACGGCTCGGACGGCCTGCGCACCAACGATCAGTACGCAATGTTCAACGGCGCCACCGATCGCTATACGTGGAAGCTCATCGGCAAGAAGGAGATGTACATCCCGTACAACTCGTACGTGATCCACAGCGACAAGTACAAGGTGAAGGACATCGTGCGCAAAGGTCACATCAACCAGGATCTCGCGCGCTACGAGCTGCATCGTTGCTGGGTGGTGGAGGCGAACCTGAAGCCCGGGCTGCGCCACATCTACGCCAAGCGCGTGTTCTATCTCGACGAGGATTCCTGGCACATCTCGCTGGCCGACAACTACGACGGGCACGGCGAGCTCTGGCGCATCCAGGAGTCGCACCAGGTGCAGTACTACGACGAGGTCACGCCCGGCACGGTCGGCGACATCATGTACGACCTGAACAGCCGCCGGTATCTCGCGATGCAGCTGTCCAACGAGGACCCGGAAGGCCACGTGCAGGACTTCCCGATCTCGTACTTCGATCCGGCGAACGTCGCCAAGCAGGCGATCAAGTGATCACGCGAGCGCGCCACTGACGAACCGGACAGGTTGCAAAGACCGTCCGCTTGCCTAGTGTCTTCACGCCGCAATTCGCGGCGATATTGGGGACGAAGCATGCGCGAGCTGAGCAGCATCGAGGCGAGAAGCGTCGCGGGCGCATCTGCGATCGGGAACGCTGAATGGTCCTCTGGCAACACCATGATCGCGCTGTCGGGCGATCTCCACGCGGTTCCACCGGTCGCGAACGCGCTCTACGCGCAGGGCGTGGCGATGCGAAACCGGGGATTCGCGAATGGCGGCGGCGGTGGCGGTGATCCTGGCGAAGGTGGGGACCCACCGCTCGCGCAAGGCGGCGGCAGGATCAAATGCGACGACCATGGCTGCTACGTCGTGGGCTGAAACAAAAAGGCCCCGGAATTGCTCCGGGGCCGTGGATCACCCGCGTCGGGGGGGACGCGGGGCGACGCTTAACGACTTACTTCAAGCCGGGCAGGGCGGGCAGCGACCCCACTGGAAGGGCCGGCAGGTCCACGCCTTGCACGTCGATGACGGTCGGCTTGACGACGTAGGCGCTGCCACCGACGCCGCCCGCAACCGCCAGCGATCCACCTGAGGTCGGGATCGGCAGGGTGATCGGAAGCGGAATCGGCAGGCTGGGAACGCCTGGTACGCCGAGCGCGCCGCCCCCGGCGAGGGTGAGATCAGGAAGCGCGGGCGCGCCGCCAACGAGCGGAATCCCCGGCAGGACAATCTGGGTTGCAGAAGCGACTTGGGCGGCACTCGCGAGAACGAGGCCCGCCGCGACGGGCAGCAGTTTAGTGAACGTCATTGTGGAACTCCCTCAGGATCGATAACCGGTGCGATCCACCGGCAAGCGAAGCATCGACTCTGCGAGATGTGCGCGAAATGCCTGAGCATCGCGCCGTCGTGTAGGAAAACGCCGCGGTGTCGCGTCGTCAGGCGCGTACAAAATCGCGAATGCGTGCGTTGACCCGATCGGGGAACTCGTGGGCGATCCAGTGGGTGCCTTCGTCGATGCGCTCGATGCGCAGATCGGGAACGAATTGCTCGAGGCCGTCGAGAAGACCCGGGCGCAGCGCAGTGTCCTGCATGCCCCAGATCACGAGCGTGGGCACGCGCACGGTGAACAGATCTGGATCGAGCTTCTGCGGTGCGATGCCTTCAGGATGCAGCGGCGATGCGCGGTAATAGTTGAGCCCCGCGGTGATCGCGCCGGGCTGCGA
The DNA here is from genome assembly GCA_035650495.1 of Nevskiaceae bacterium. Classification (GTDB taxonomy): domain Bacteria; phylum Pseudomonadota; class Gammaproteobacteria; order Nevskiales; family Nevskiaceae; genus DASRHK01. Next base: position 2,472 of record DASRHK010000175.1, read on the forward strand.
CCACGCCTTGCGGTATTCCTCGAGGTCCTGCGCGGTCGGCGGCTTGCCGCTCTTCTTCCAGCCGTCGAGCTGGTGGAAGAGACGCCGATAGTTGTCCTCGGCGAGCACGCGCTCGGCTTTCGGATCGCGCAGCAGGTTCATGTACGCGCTCGCAGCTTTCTGCTCGGCGCTGTGCGTGAGCTCGCGCGCGTAGAGCACCGGATGCGGTGAGTTGAGGATGACGAGCTTCTCGACGACCTGCGGATGCCACGCCGCCAGATTCCACGCGATCGCGCCGCCCCAGTCGTGCGCGACGACGATCGCGCGCTCGTGCCCCAGCGCGCCGATGAGCTGACGCATGTCCTCGGTCAGCGTCTTGCCGCCATAGGCCTTCACCTCGGCGGGCTTGTCGGACAGATTGATGCCGCGCGTGTCGGGCGCGACCACGTGGAAGTCGCGCGCGAACTCCGGCAGCTGCTCCTTCCACGCGTACCAGAACTCCGGCCAGCCGTGGATGAACAGCATCAGCTTGCCGCTTCCGGCTTCCTTGCAGTGGAGGCGGATGCCGTTGACGCTGATGAAGCGAGAGTTCATGTGCGTCAAGGTTGGCTGGAACCGAAAAGCGTCAAGCTCTTCCGGGACCGCCCTGAATCCGTCCATGGAGGCTACGGACGCGCCGTCCCTGGCGCGTACGTTCCCGGAAGAGCTCGACGCTTTCCGGTCCGGACCTTTCAGCCAACTTTGCGCGCCTTCATCAGCGAAGGATGCGTCTCCGACTGCGAGGCCTCCGCGGCAATCTGATCGGAGAAGCGTGCGAGATGATGATCCGCGTCGCCGAACGTCGCGTTGATCAGCGTGAGCCGCTTGAAGTAATGGCTGACCGCAAGCTCGTCGGTGACGCCGATGCCGCCGTGCAGCTGCACGGCTTGCTGCCCGACGTAGCGCGCCGCCTGACCGACGAGGACTTTCGCCGCGGAGATCGCGCGACGGCGCTCGGTCGCATCGTCGCTCGCGACTTTGGACGCCGCGAGCAGCGCCATCGACTTCGCCTGCTCGGCCCACATCAGCATGTCGGCCATGCGGTGCTGCAGGACCTGGAACGTGCCGATCGGCACGCCGAACTGCTTGCGCGTCTTGATGTAGGCGAGCGTCATCTCGATCAGCGCCGACATCGCGCCGATCGCTTCCGCGCAGAGCGCAGAGATGCCGGCCTGGATCGTCTGCTCGACGATCGGCAGCCCGTGATCGAGCGTGCCGATCAGCGCGTCGGCGCCGACGGCGACGTCCTTCAAGGTGATCTCCGCAGCGCGATGTCCGTCGTGCGTCGGATAGCCGTGACGCGACACGCCGGGCGCTTTCGCGTCGACGAGGAACAGCGAGACGCCGCTCGCGTCACGCTCCTTGCCTGACGTGCGCGCGGAGACGAGGAGCTTGTCGGCGGCGTCGCCGTGCAGGACGACGGTCTTGGTGCCGTTGAGCTTGAAGCCGTTGCCGTCGCGCTTCGCGGTCGTCGCGACGTGATTGAGCTCGTAGCGGCCGTTGCCTTCGTAATGCGCGAGCGCGAGCTTGAGCTCGCCGGACGCAACCTTCTCGAGCAGCGCCTTCTGCTGCGCATTACCCGCGCGCGCGAGCGTGCCAGCGCCGAGGACCACAGTCGCGAGATACGGCTCGACGACGAGCCCGCGTCCGAGCGCTTCCATCACGACATGGTGATCGAACCCGTTGCCGCCGAGCCCACCGTGGTCCTCGGGAATGCCGATCGCGGTGAGACCCATCTCCGCGAGCTGCCTCCAGATCTCGTCGCTGTAGCCTTGCGCCGACTTGAGGATCTCGCGGCGCTTCTCGAACGCGTACTGCTTCTGCACGAAGCGATAAAGCGTGTCGCGCAGCTGCTGCTGTTCTTCGCTGAGCTTGAAGTCCATGTCTGTTCTCTCAGAGGCCCAGCATCATCTTGGAGATGATGTTGCGCTGGATTTCGTTGGAGCCCGCATAGATCGAGGCCTTGCGGTAATTGAAGTAGTGGCCCGTGTGCGGCACGTCGTAATCGGGGCCGACGATGGGGCCCTTGTAGGCGATGTCCATCGCGTCGTGCTGGAACGGCAGCGCGTGATGGCCGAGCGCCTGCATCAAGAGCTCGGTGAGCGTCTGCTGGATGTCGGTGCCTTTCACCTTCAGCATCGACGCCTCGGGTCCCGGCTTTTTCTCCTCCATCTCCTTGGCGATCACGCGCATCACGGTGATCTCCAGCGCCATCAGGTCGATCTCGACCTGCGCGATCTTGTCGCGGAAGCGCGGATCCTCGATCAGCGGCTTGCCGTCGTCGCCGGGCTGCTGCGCGGCGATCTTCTTCAGCTGCTTCAGCCAGCGCTTGCAGTAGCCCACGCCCGCGTTGCCGGTGCGCTCGTGGCCGAGCAGGTACTTCGCGTAGGTCCAGCCCTTGTTCTCTTCGCCGACGCGATTGGCGACCGGCACTTCGACGTTCTCGAACCACACCTCGTTAATCTCGTGCTCGCCGTCGAGCATGATGATCGGGCGCACCGAAACGCCGGGCGATTTCATATCGATCAGCAGGAACGAGATGCCTTCCTGCGCCCGAACATCTGTCGCGGTACGAACCAGGCAGAAAATCCAGTCTGCGTGCTGCGCCAGCGTCGTCCAGGTCTTCTGGCCGTTGACGATGTATTTGTCGCCGCGACGCTCCGCGCGCGTCTTCAGCGATGCGAGATCAGAACCCGATCCCGGTTCCGAATAGCCCTGGCACCACCAGTCGGTGCCGTCGAGGATGCGCGGAAGATAGTGCGCTTGTTGTTCCGGGGATCCGAACGCCTGGATGACCGGCGCGACCATGCGCAGCCCGAACGGCATCAGCGGCGGCGCGCCGGCGTCGGCGCATTCCTCCTCGAAGATGTTCTGCTGCGCGACGGTCCAGCCCGGGCCGCCGAACTGCTTCGGCCAGGTGTGCGCGACCCAGCCTTTCTTCGCAAGGAGCTTGTGCCAGCGCAGGTAGTCGTCCTTCGCGAGCCGCTTGCCGTTGAGGATCTTCTCGCGGATATCCGCCGGCAGGTTGGCGTCGATGAAGGCGCGAATCTCCGCGCGGAATTTCTGGTCTTCGGGGGAGAAGTTGAGGTCCATGCGGCGACGTCCGGCGTTGAATCGGAGGCGACAGCTTAGGAGGCTGCAATCATTCATACAAATGAATGATGCGAATCACCCTCTATTCGCGCAATTTATGCGCGCCGATGCAGCGGGTTCATTTGAATCGCTCCCGCCGCTTGCTTACGCTGCTCCGCCGAATTCGAAAAGTCAGGGAACCATACGCATGAGCGCTACGGAGTATCGGGTCGCCGGAAACGTCGCTGTCATCAGCCTCAAGAACCCGCCCGTGAACGGGCTCGGCTACGAGCTGCGCAGCGGCATCGTCGCCGGGCTGGACAAGGCCAACGCCGACGCGAAGGTGAAGGCGATCGTGCTGATCGGCTCGACCGCGACGGCGAACCGCACGTTCTCCGGCGGCGCCGACATCCGCGAATTCAACACGCCGAAGATGACGATGGAGCCGACGCTGCACTCGATCATCGCGGCGATCGAGAACGGGCCGAAGCCGGTCATCGCCGCGATCGGCGGCAATTGCATGGGCGGCGGCCTCGAGCTCGCGCTCGGCTGCCATTTCCGCGTCGCGGTCCCCGGCGCGCAGATCGCGCTGCCGGAAGTGAAGCTCGGGCTGCTTCCCGGCGGCGGCGGCACGCAGCGCCTGCCGCGCGTCGTCGGCCTCGAAGCTGCGGTGAACATGATCGTGTCCGGCGCGCCGGTGCCGTCGGAAATGCTGAAGAAGACGGCGCTGTTCGACGAGTTCCTCGACGGCGACCTCGAAAAAGGCGCGATCGCGTTCGCGGAGAAAGTCGTCGCCGAGAAGCGGCCGTTGAAGCGCGTGCGCGATCTCAAGGTCACGCATCCGAATGCCGAGGGCTTCCTCGGTGTGGCGAAGAACACGGTCGCCGGCATGGCGGGTCCGTTCCCGGCACCGCTCAAGTGTCTCGAATGCGTCGCGGCGGCCGCGACCAAATCCTTCGACGAAGGGCTCGCGGTCGAGCGCCGCAATTTCATGGAGCTGATGAACGGCCCGGAGTCGAAGGCGCTGCGTCACGTGTTCTTCGGCGAGCGCGCGGCGACCAAGATCCCCGACGTTCCCGAAACGACGAAGACGCGACCGATCAAGAAGGCGGCGGTGATCGGCGCCGGCACGATGGGCGGCGGCATCGCGATGAACTTCCTCAACGCCGGCATCCCGGTGACCATCCTCGAGATGAAGCAGGAAGCGCTCGACAAGGGCGTCAACACCATCCGCACCAATTACGAGAACACGATCAAGAAGGGCAAGCTGAAGCCCGAGGATCTCGGCAAGCGCATGGGCTTGCTGACGCCGACGCTCGACTACAAGGACCTCGCCGACGCCGACATCGTCATCGAAGCCGTGTTCGAGGACATGGCGGTGAAGAAGACGGTGTTCCAGACGCTCGACAAGACGATGAAGAAGGGCGCGATCCTCGCCTCGAACACTTCCACGCTCGACGTCGACAAGATCGCCGCGTTCACGAAGCGCCCGCAGGACGTGCTCGGCACGCACTTCTTCTCGCCGGCCAACGTGATGCGCCTGCTCGAGGTCGTGCGCGGCAAGAAGACCGGCAAGGACGTGCTCGCGACGACGATGCAGCTCGCGAAGACGATCCGGAAGCTGCCGGTGGTCGCCGGCGTGTGCGACGGCTTCATCGGCAATCGCATGATCCATCAGTACGGGCGCGAGTCGCAGGTGCTGATCATGGAAGGCGCGCTGCCGCATCAGGTCGATCGCGCGATGGAGAAGTGGGGCATGGCGATGGGCCCGTTCCGCATGGGCGATCTCGCGGGGCTGGACGTCGGCTGGTACATCCGCAAGCGTCACTACGCCGAGCATCCGAAAGGTCCGCGCGCGGTGATCGCCGATCGCGTCTGCGAGCTCGGCCGTTACGGGCAGAAGACCGGCAAGGGCTGGTATCAGTACAAGCCCGGGGATCGCACCGCGTATCCCGATCCGGAAGTCGAGAAGATCATCCTCGAAGAAGCGCAGAAGGCCGGCGTCACGCGCCGCAAGATCAGCAACGAAGAGATCGTCGAGCGCCTGATCTACGCGCTGGTCAACGAAGGCGCGCGGATCCTCGAAGAAGGCATCGCGATGCGCGCGTCCGACATCGACATGGTCTACCTCAACGGCTACGGCTTCCCGGTGGTGCGCGGCGGGCCGATGCTCTATGCCGACAACGTCGGGCTCTACAACGTCGCGCGCCGCATGCGCGAGTTCTCCAACAATCCGCTGACCGATCGCAAGTTCTGGCAGCCGGCGAAGCTGATCGAGAGGCTCGCGGCGGAAGGATCGAGCTTCGGCGCGTTCGACGCGGCGAAAGCGAGCAAGGGCAAGCCGAAGTCTTCAGCGAAATCCAAACCGAAAGCGAAAGCAAAGAAGAGGAAGTAAGCCATGACCGAAGCCGTCATCGTCTCCACCGCGCGCACGCCGCTCACCAAGTCGTGGAAGGGCGCGTTCAACATGACTCACGGCGCGACCATGGCCGGGCACGTCATCAAGGCCGCGGTCGAGCGCGCGAAGCTCGAGCCCGGCGCCGTCGAGGACGTGATCCTCGGCTGCGCGTATCCGGAGGGCGCGACCGGCAACAACATCGCGCGCCAGGCCGCGATCCGCGCCGGCATGCCGGTGTCGGTTTCCGGCATGACGGTGAACCGCTTCTGCTCGTCGGGATTGCAGACGATCGCGCTCGCGGCGCAGCGCGTGCTCGCGGGTGAAGGCACCACCTTCGTCGCCGGCGGCGTCGAGTCGATCTCGTGCGTGCAGAACGAGCGCAACACGCACATGCAGCGCGAGTCGTGGCTCGTCGAGAACAAGCCCGACATCTATCTGCCGATGCTGCAGACGGCGGAGAACGTCGCGAAGCGCTACAACATTCCGCGCGAGCGGCAGGATCAGTACGGTGCTCGCTCGCAGCAGCGCGCCGCGCAGGCGATGGTCGAGGGCAAGTTCGCCGCCGAGATCGTGCCGATGAAGACGACGATGGGCGTGGTCGACAAGAACACCGGCCAGCTCGGCACAAAGGAAGTCACGGCCACCGGTGACGAAGGCATCCGCGCCGACACGACTTACGAAGGCGTCGCCAAGATCAAGCCGGCCGTCGAAGGCGGCGTGATCGCCGCGGGCAACGCGAGCCAGTTCTCCGACGGCGCTTCGGTCTGCGTGGTGATGAGCGCGGACGAAGCGAGCCGGCGCGGATTGCAGCCGCTCGGCATTTTCCGCGGCTTCGCGGTCGCCGGCTGCGAGCCCGACGAGATGGGCATTGGACCGGTCTACGCGGTGCCGAAGCTCCTCAAGCGCGCGGGGCTCAAGGTCGAGGACATCGATCTTTGGGAGTTGAACGAAGCGTTCGCGGTGCAGGTGCTCTACTGCCGCGACAAGCTCGGCATCCCCGACGACAAGCTCAACGTCAACGGCGGCGCGATCGCGGTCGGCCATCCGTACGGCGTGTCGGGCGCGCGACTCACCGGCCACGCGCTGATCGAAGGCAAGCGTCGCGGCGCCAAGCGCGTCGTGGTGACGATGTGCATCGGCGGCGGCATGGGCGCGGCGGGGTTGTTCGAAGTCATCTGACGAACTTCGATAAACTTCGTCCACTTTGGCCGAAGACCTCCAGGAACTGCTCGATCGCAACGCCCGCTGGGCGGAGCGCGTCGTCGCGCAGGACGCCGGCTACTTCAAGCGTCTGGTCGGGCAGCAGCGCCCGAAATATCTGTGGATCGGCTGCGCCGACTCGCGCGTGCCGGCGAACCAGATCGTCGATCTGGATCCGGGCGAAGTGTTCGTGCATCGCAACGTCGCGAATCTCGTCATCCACTCCGACGTCAACGCGCAGGCGGTGATCCAGTTCGCGATCGAGGTGCTCAAGGTCGAGCACATCATGGTCGTCGGTCATTACCGTTGCGGCGGCATCCACGCGGCCCTGAGCCAGACCGCGCTCGGCGGCGTCTCCGACTACTGGCTCGGGCACATCCAGGAAGTGGTCTCGCATCACCAGGCCGTGCTCGACGCCGAGAAGGATCCGCATCGGCGCGAGGCGCTGTTGTGCGAGCTCAACGTGCTCGAGCAGGCGCTGAACTGCTGCCAGTCGGTTGCCGTGCGCAAGGCGTGGGGCCGCGGCCAGAAGCTCGCGGTGCACGGCTGGATCTATCGCCTCGGCGACGGTCGCATCCGCCATCTCGACGTCTCGGTGCATTCCGAAGCCGAGCTCGTCGGCCTGCGCGAGCGCGCGGCGAAGACGATCCTCGACGCGAGAAAGAAGTACTACGCGGGGCGGTGACATGAGCGACGGCGACACCGTCCGCCTGCGCGACCTCGCACGCGGCGTCGTGCGCCGGCTCCCCGACGCGTTCTCGATCCCGAAAGCCGCGCTCTCGCTGCTCCTGCTGCTGCGACCCGAGAGCCGCAACTCGATCGGCGCGTTCCTCGAGAAGCAGGCGAAGAAATACGGCGATCGTCCCGCGCTCGTCTTCGAGCATCGGCAATGGACCTATGCCGAGTTCAACGCGTGGGCGAATCGATTCGCCGCGATGCTGCGCAAGCAGGGCGTCGAGGCCGGCGATGCGGTCGGCGTGCTGTTCGAGAACCGTCCCGAAGTGCTCGCGTGCGTTGCCGGCGTCGTCAAGCTCGGCGCCATCGCGGGCATGCTCAATCCGAATCAGCGCGGCGACGTGCTCGCGCACAGCATCGCGCTGACCAAGGCGAAGCTGATCGTCGTCGGCGAGGAGTGTCGCGCGGCGCTGGAGACCACGCCCTACGCGCCCGGGGCCAAGCAGGCGCTGAAGTGCATCTGGGATGGTGAGGGCGCCGCGCCCGAGGGCTATCTCAGCCTCAAGTCGCAGCTGCGCGGCAAGTCGTCGGCGAATCCGCCGGAGACCGCGGAGATCGTGCTGAAGTCGCCGGCGTTCTACATCTTCACCTCCGGCACCACCGGCATGCCCAAAGCGTCGGTGATGACGCACTACCGATGGATGCGCGGCAACGCCGGCCTCGCGCAGATCGCGCTCGGCTTGAAGGACGACGATCGCTTCTACTGCTGCCTGCCGCTCTACCACAACAACGCGCTCACGGTGTCGTGGGGCGCGGCGGTCGGCTCGGGGGCGGCGCTGATCCTCGCGCGCAAGTTCAGCGCGTCGAAGTTCTGGGACGACATCCGCCGCTACGACGCGACCGCGTTCTGCTACATCGGCGAGCTGCTGCGCTATCTCCTCAATCGTCCGCTCTCGCGCGAGGACAAGAACCATCGCGTGCGGCTGATCATCGGCAACGGCTTGCGCCCGGAGATCTGGGACGCGTTCGTCGATCGCTTCGGCATCGACCAGGTCTACGAGTTCTACGCGGCGAGCGAGAGCAACGTCGCCTTCGTCAACGGCTTCGGCCTGTCGAAGACGGCGGGCTTCTGCCCGATGTCGTATGCGGTGGTGAAGTTCGACGCGGAGACCGAGCAGCCGATCCGCGATCGCAAAGGCTTCATGCAGAAAGTGGAGAAGGGCGGCGTCGGCTTGCTCATCACCGAGATCACCGAGTCATCGCCGTTCGACGGTTACACCGACAAGCGCGCGAGCGAGAAGAAGCTGTTCCGCAGCGTGTTCGACAAGGACGACTGCTGGTTCAACACCGGCGACCTCGTGCGCGACCAGGGCCTGCGCCACATCCAGTTCATCGATCGCGTCGGCGACACGTTCCGCTGGAAAGGCGAGAACGTCGCGACCACCGAAGTCGAAGCTGCGCTCAATCGGCATCCGAGCGTCGAGCAGGCCGTCGTCTACGGCGTGCAGGTCCCCGGCGCCGACGGTCGTGCCGGCATGGCGGCGCTCACGTGGAAGGGCGAGTCGCTCGATGGCGTGGGGCTCGCGCGACATCTTGCGCAAGCGCTGCCGCCGTACGCGGTCCCGCTGTTCCTGCGCTTGCGCGCCGAGCAGGAGCTCACCGGCACCTTCAAGTTCCGCAAGGTCGATCTGAAGAAGCAGGGGTTCGATCCGGGCGCAATCGCGGATCCCCTCTACGTGCTGCTCGATCGAAGCCGAGGCTACGAGCCGCTGACGGCGGAGATCAGTGCGCGCATCGCGCGCGGAGCGCTGCGTCTTTAGGCGCGCGCGCCATGCGCGCCGGGGTTCAGGGCGTGTTCGGGCAGAGCGCCGTGTTGCCGATCGCGTCGAGCACGTGATGTGGACGCTCGCGCACCTTGTACAGCACGCGCGTCGCGCCGGCTTCCACCGCGCCGAGGACGCGATTGCGCAGTCCCGATGCGGTGAACACGATGATCGGGATGCTGCGCAAGTGCGGCACCCGGCGGATCCTGCGCAGGAAGTGGATGCCGTTGGCGATCGGCATGTCGAGATCGAGCAGGATCACCTCGGGCTTGAAGTGCAGCACGGCCTGATAGCCCGCATCGCCATTGCTCGCCGTCTCCACTTCAAATTGCTTCGCGCGCAGCAAATTGCGGTAAGCGGCAGTGACGACCGGGTCGTCGTCGATCAACAGCACGCGCTTCTTCATGGCCCTCGACTCTCGAGCCGACCTTATGCCATGCGACGCTGGCACCCGCGCGCGACCAGTGTTTTTTTATCTCATGTGGAAACCCGCAAAAAAGGCCGGAGCTCACGCGCCGGCCTTTTCTGTGACGCAGTGCCTGTTATTTCAGGATCAGCTCCTGCACCGGCTCCGAGCCGAGCACGTCGCGCATCGAGCCGCGATCGGCGTAACCCTTGTCGGCCGCCTTCAGGCTGCCCTCGACCTTGACTGCAATGGCGTCGAACTCCGCGGTCTTGTCGAGCGTTGCCCAGTTCGGCGAAGTCACAGTGAGGATGACGTTCGCGTCGCTCGGGCTGCGCGGCTCGACCGAGTAGATGTGGTACTCGGTGATCAGCCCCGCCTTCTTCTCGGCTTCGTGCTCCGCGCGCCACGTGCCCTTCAGGTAATTCATGTACTCCATCATCTTGCCGTCCTTGACGCGGATGAACGACACGCTGGTCACCGGACCTTCGGTGAACGGCTTCTCATCGGCGCCGGCGGCCTGGGCGACGCCGGAGATGGACACGAGCGCGAAAGACAATGCAGCGACCTGCTTGTTCATGACGGGACCCCTCGGTTGTTCTTGGTGGCGCCGGCCTGTCGCGCACCGGCCGGCGCATCTGGCGCCCGTGGGCGTCGGGCGTCAATGAGATAAAACCTACTGCCTATCGATTGACCCCTGCGACCGGCGCCGGGGACCCCCCGGCCAAGGCGCTGGCGGTGGGCACGTGACACTCTTCCCCCATGAACGTCGACATCGCCATCGCCCGCAGCATCGACATCGATGCACCCCGGTCCCGCCTCGGCAAGCTGTTCGCCGACCTCGAAGCTACCATCCGCCGCTTTCCCAAGCTCAAGCGCCTGAAAAAGCTCGGAGAGAACCAGTATCTCTGGGAGATGGCGACCATCGGCTCGCGGCTGGCCAACATCGCGCACGAAGTCAGCTATGGCGCGCACTACACGGTCGATCCCAAGACCGGCAGCGTGCGCTGGAAGCCGATCCCGGAGAAGGGGAACGCCGCCATCGAAGGCGAATTCCGGCTCGAGGACCTTGGCGCCAGGACGCGGCTGCATTTCCGCGTCGGTGGCCGCCTACGCGACGTGCCGGTGCCGCTGCTCTATCGTGTCGTCGCACCGGCGTTCATCCAGGGCAAGTTCACGCGCCTGGTGGATGTGTTCCTCGAGCGCACCGCAGAGGCGGCGAAAGAGGAGGCGACGGCTTGAGACAGCAGATCATGGGCTACGGGCTGCGCGGGCTGACGCGGCTCGCCAACAATCCACTGCTCGATCGGTTCGGGCTGCGCAAGCGCGTCGAGCAGCTCGTCGCGCGCTCGGTGCAAGCGGGCTTCAGCGCCGGCGGCGCTGCGGCGCGCACGTTCTCGAAGACGCAGAAACTGCTGAAGCCGGCGCGACCGGCAACGGCGCGCGCGGGCGACAGCTTCAATCTCACGCCAACCGAAGAGCAGCAGATGCTGCGCGAAGCGGTGCAGGCGTTCGCGTCGGAGCAGCTGCGCGGCGCTGCGGCAGCAGCCGACACCGCCGCCGAAGCCCCCGATGCGCTCTTCAAGCAGAGCAACGAGCTCGGCATCGCGCAGCTCGCGATCCCGGAAGCGCTCGGCGGCACCGGCGGCGAGCGCTCGGCGATCACGGCCGCCCTCGTCACCGAAGCGATGGCGCAAGGCGACATGAGTCTCGCGGTCGCATGCCTCGCGCCGACCGCCGTGAGCACCGCACTGGTGCTGTGGGGCGACGAAGACCAGCAGGCGACCTATCTGCCGGCCTTCGCCGGCGAGAATCCACCGGCCGCCGCGCTCGCGATCAGCGAGCCGCGCATCCTGTTCGACCCGTTCGCGCTCGAGACCAAGGCGCGCAGGAACGGCGAGAGCTATGTGATCGAGGGCGTGAAGACGCTGGTGCCGCGCGCGAAAGTCGCGGAGCTGTTCATCGTCGCGGCGGAGCTCGAGGGCAAAGGTCCGGCGCTCTTCATCGTCGAAGCCAAGACCGCGGGCATCGCGATCGAAGCGGAGCCCGCGATGGGCTTGCGCGCTGCGTCGACGGCTCGCGTCCGCTTCGCGAACGTCACGGTGCCGGCGAGCGCGCTGATCGCCGACGGTGACGCCGCGATCTACACCGAGTGCATCCACCTCGCGCGCCTGGGCTGGTGCTCGCTCGCGGTCGGCGGTGCGCAAGCCGTGCTGGATTACGTGATTCCCTACGTGAACGACCGCGTCGCCTTCGGCGAGCCGATCTCGCATCGGCAGTCGGTCGCGTTCGCGGTCGCGAACATGGGCATCGAGCTCGACGCGATGCGCCTGCTCACCTGGCGCGCCGCGAGTCGCGCCGAGCACGGCAAGGACTTTGCGCAGCACGCGGCGCTCGCGCGACGGCTGTGCGTCGACAAGGGCATGCAGATCGGCAACGACGGCGTGCAGCTGCTCGGTGGCCACGGCTTCATCAAGGAGCATCCGGTCGAGCGCTGGTATCGCGATCTGCGCGCGGTGGGCGTCATGGAAGGAGTGCTGCTCGTATGATCAATCTCGAAGTCCCGAAGAAATTCCGCGGGCTCGTCGATCAGGCGCAGCAAGTCGCGCGGAACGTGTTCCGCCCGATCTCGCGCAAGTACGATCGCGGTGAGCATCAGTATCCGAAGGAGCTCGACATGCTCGCCGCCGTGCTCGAAGGCACCAGCGCCGCGGGCTCGACGCACGGCGCCGGCGCTGCGGGTGTGCGCCGCGACGCGACCGGCGACGACGGCAATCGCAACGGCGCGAACATGGCCACCGTGCTCGGCACGATGGAGCTGTGCTGGGGCGACGTCGGCTTGCTCCTGTCGATCCCGCGACAAGGTCTCGGCAATTCCGCGATCGCGTCGGTCGCCACCGAAGAGCAGCTCGCGCGCTTCAAGGGCCGCTGGGCCGCGATGGCGATCACCGAGCCGCACACCGGCTCCGATTCCGCCGCGATCCGCGCGACCGCGCGGCTCGACGGCGATCACTACGTGCTGAACGGCGACAAGATCTTCGTCACCGCCGGCGAGCGCGCCGAGCTCGTGGTCGTCTGGGCGACGCTCGACAAGAACGCCGGTCGCGCCGCGATCAAGTCGTTCGTCGTCGAGAAAGGCACGCCGGGGTTCGAGCTCGTGCGCCTCGAGCACAAGCTCGGCATCCGCTCTTCCGACACCGCGCAATTCGCGCTGCGCGATTGCCGGGTGCCGAAGGAGAACCTGCTTGGCTCCGCTGACGTGAAAGCCGACAAGGGCTTCGCCGGCGTGATGCAGACGTTCGACAACACGCGACCGCTCGTCGCAGCGATGGGCGTAGGCCTGGCGCGCGCGTGCCTCGACGAGACGCGCAAGGTTTTCGAGGAAGCCGGCATCGCGATCGACTACGACAAGCCCGCGATGGCGCAGTCCGCAGCTGCCGCAGCGTTCATCGGCATGGAAGCGGATTACGAAGCCGCGCGCCTGCTGACGCTGCAGGCCGCATGGATGGCCGACAACCGCAAGCCGAACTCGCTGCAGGCGTCGATGGCGAAGGCGAAAGCCGGCCGCACCTGCGTCGACATCGCGCTCAAGTGCGTCGAGCTCTGCGGCAGCATCGGCTACGCGGAAGGCAGCGAGCGCATCGGGCTCCTCGAGAAATGGGCGCGCGACGCCAAGATCCTCGACATCTTCGAAGGCACCCAGCAGATCCAGCTCTTGATCGTCGCCCGGCGATTGCTGGGCAAGAACTCGTCGGAGCTCAAGTAGTCCGGAGAAGTCCAATGGGTATGAACGAGCACATCTCGCCAGTCCCCGTGCAGCAGCGCGACATCCACTTCGATGTCACCGGCCTGACGCCGTCGACGTGGCACCCGCGCGGCACGCACGTCAGCCACTGGTTCAACGCGATGTCGATCTTCTTCCCCGAAGGCGAGAAGATGTTCATCGACAGCGTTCGCAAGCACAAGCACAAGATCACCGATCCCAAGCTCGCGGAGGACGTGAAGGGCTTCATCGGCCAGGAGGCGATGCACGGTCGCGAGCATCGCGTCTACAACGAGTGGCTCGCGCAGCACGGCTATCCGGTGCAGCGGCTCGAGAGCCGCGTGATCAAGCTGATCGGCATCACCCAGAAATACCTGCCGCGCGCGAACCAGCTCGCGGTGACGCTCGCGCTCGAGCACCTCACGGCGATCATGGCGGACAACCTGCTCGGCGATCCGCGCGTGCTGGAGAACACCGATCCGCGCATCGCCTCGCTGTGGCGCTGGCACGCGATCGAGGAGACCGAGCACAAGGCGGTCGCGTACGACGTCTATCGCGCCGCGTACGGCAGCGGCTTCTTCTCGTATCTGCGCCGCGTCTTCACGTTCCTGTTCACCAGCATGGACTTCTGGCTGCAGGTGATGATCACGCACTGGGCGCTGCTCAAGCGCGACGGCAAGCGGTCCGACTTGCGCGGCTGGTGGGAGCTGTTCAAGGCGCTGTGGATCAACCCGGGCTCGATGCGGGCGGTGTTCCTGCCGTGGCTTTCCTACTTCCGGCCTGGCTTCCATCCGTGGCAGCACGACAACCGGCAATTCGTCGAGCGCTGGAAGCTCGCCTACGCGCAGACGGGATCACCGCCCGCCGTCATTTAGTGAATTCTTAAGACTCGCTTGCGAAACATTTAGGAACGCGCCGCCGGCGCGATTCCTAGACTGCTCCCGTCAGTTGTCACCTTCCACGGAGCCAGTCATGCAAGTCACGAGTCCCGCCGCCCCGCGTCACGACATTTACGCCGGCATCCACAAGGCGCTGCGCGCATTCATGACCGATACGCTCGGCCGCGTCGGCTGGATGGACGCGCTCGACCCGGTCGATCTCGCCGAGACGCTGTCGCAGGTGAAGAGCCTGCTGGAGATCTGCGCCGGCCACCTGCAGCACGAGAACGACTTCATCCATCGCGCGATGGAAGCGCGACGTCCGGGCACCGCCGCGCGCATCGCCGGCGAGCACGTCGATCACGAGCAGCACATCGCGGCGCTGCGCACGGCGGTGAGCGCAGTCGAGCGCGCGTCAGCGGCAGAGCGGCCGCGTCTCGCGCACGATCTCTATCGCGCGCTGGCCCGGTTCATCGCCGACAACTTCGAGCACATGGAGTACGAGGAGACCGAGCACAACGCGGTGCTGTGGTCGGCCTACAGCGACGCCGAGATCGCGCAGATCGAGCAGAACCTGGTGCGCTCGCTGCCGCCGGACGAGACGATGACGGTGTGGCGCTGGATGATCCCGTACAAGAACCACGCCGAGCGGGTCGCGATGCTCTCCGGGATGCGGCAGTTCGCGCCGCGCCACGTGTTCGAGGGCGCGCTGGCGCTCGCGCGCTCGCATCTCTCCGATCGCGATTGGGCCAAGCTCGCGACCGCGCTCGAGCTGACCGTGGCGAAGGCGGCCTGATCAGCGCGGAGCAGGGATCTCCACGAGCTTCAGCGGCCGGTGCACGCACAGCCGGAACCGGCCGCGTCCCGTCTTCTCGATCTTCACGCAGGCGTCGCGCTCGTTGAGGCGGCGCTCGAGCAGGATCAGGCGCGCTTCGAGGTTGTCGCTGACGTCGGGCAAGCGGATGCGCGGATCGACGCGCAGCTCCCGATTGGAGAACTCGTTGCGCTTGCCGTCGGCGTAGTCCCGCACCAGCGCCCAGAAGATCGCGCCGGCGACGCCCTTGATCAGGTAATCCTCGCCGAGGAACACGCTGTCGTTCTCGGCGTAGTGGCGCACTTCGACCGGCGCGCCGCTGGCTTGCAGGCGGGCGGCGGGCGCCTGCGCGCCGACTGCGGGCTCGGGCGCGTCCTGCAGATGCAGCATCGCGCTGCCGAGCTGCGCCGCGACGGTCGCGAGCGCGTCCTCATCGTCGTAGTCGAAGCGCGAGTCCCGAGTGCTCTCGACATAGAGCACGCCGAGCAAGCGCGCGCCCGCGACGATCGGCACGGCGAGCTGGCTGCGCGACTCCGGCAGGCCCGGCAGCGGGATCTCGGTTTCGATCAGCTCGCTCAAGCCGGCGTGCTCGGCGCTCGAGCGGATGGCGCGTCCATAGCCGTACTCGATGGTCATGTGACCGATGCGGATCGGCGTGCGCTCGCGGGCAGCGACGCCGACCACGCCTTCGCCGAGCGCGATCTCCGAGCCGATGCCCGACGCCGTGTAGCCGCGGCTCGCGACCGTGTAGAGCTTGCCGCCCACCGCGTCGAGCACGAGCAGCATCGCGTGCTCGATGCCGAGTGATTCGCCCAGGCTCGACAGCGCACGCTCGAACAGCTCTTCGAGATCGGCGCACGCGGTCAGCTTCTGCGCGATGGTGCGCAGCGCCGGCAAGCGGTTGCCGCGCGGCGGCGGTGGCGGCAGTGTGGAGCAATGCGTGCACTCGACCTCCAGCACGCGATAGACGTCCGATCCGCGCAGATGGAAGACGCCGCTCATGCCGGTGTGCGAGGCGATGCCGGCGAGCTTGGCCTTCATGCGCTCGAACAATGGACCGGACGTCTCGGTGCGCAGGTAGCGCAGCGTCAGGCGGAAGCTCGACCCCGTGCGGGGATCCACCAGCAGCGATTGCGCATGCGGATTGGCGAGCACGTTGGCGCGCGTCTTGTTGAAGAACTGGAACGAGAGCGCCACGTGCTCAGCATCGACGTACTCGACCTGCGACAGGAAGGCGACGTTGGGCGTGCCGTCGGCGGCGCAGGTCGCCATGGTCGACGGAATCGCGCCGTCGAGGCAGCCGCGGATGTCGTCGAGCGACAGCTTCATGCGGCACCCGCGAGCGGCTTGCCCGCTTCGGGGCCCGGCGTCTGGTTGTAGGCCAGCGCGGGCGTGAAGCGGACGGCGACGAGATCGGCGGGATCGGCGGCGAAGGCGGCGCGCACGAAGGCGGAATCGTGCCCGATCGCGCCGAGCTCGACGACCATCCGCTCGCGATAGGCCGCGACGCGTGACCGATCGTCCGCGCCGAGCGCGACGCTGCGCGCATCGACGCCCTTGAGCTGCACGCTGCGATGCGTGCTCGGCAGCACCGCGACCATCGAGACATGGCCATTCGCGCGGAAATCGGCGAGGAGCTCGCCGCAGCGCGAAGCGACGAGGAACAAGGTGACCTCGCGACGATCCTTCGACAGCCGGCATCCGAGCGCGCGGCCGATGTGCGGCCGCAGGTCGGCGTCGCGGGAGGCGACCACCATCGACACCGCGCCTTGGAGGAGCTCCGCGAGCTCCGAAGAGATCAGATCGGCCATCGACGCCAATTTAACCGGCGTCGCGCGTTCGCTCCAGATGGAACCTGTGCAGCGCGCGGTGGATCACCGGCGCGAATATCACCCCCGCGATGGTGATCACCGCGAGCCCGCAGTAGAGCGCGTAGAAGCCGGCGAAGAGCTTGCCGCCATCGGTTTGCGGCGACGCGATCGGCCCTTCGCCGCCGAGCAGCATCGCCGCATTGACGAAGGCGTCGAGCCAGCTCAGATGCTCGGTGAGGTGATAGCCGAGCATGCCGATCGCGAGCGACGCCGCGATGATGGCGACGCCCGTCGCCGAGCTGGCGGCGAGCCGGCGCAGGAAGATGGCGCGATGCGCGAGCGGCTCGCGACGGTGCTCGAATCTCACGTCACTCGGCCTGCGGATGCTGCTGCGACGGCAGCTCGATCTCCGCGAGCTTCCACCCGAGACCGTAGCGATGCAGCACCAAGGTCGCCGGCAAGTCGGGATAGTCGGCGTCGGCGACCGTCACCACGAAGCGGCTCGGTGACGCGTAACGGTAATGCACGATCGGCTTGCGGCGCGGCGCGTCCTCGGCCGGCGCATTCGACGCCGGCGCCTTTTCGGCATCGCCGAGCGCGGTGCGATGCCGCAGCAACAGCAGCACGCCGTGCGGCGTCAGCATCACGTCCATCGCGCCGCTGACGATGCTCTTGAGGGCGTTGCCGATGCCGCCGCTCTGGTCCGGCGGGCCGTCGTCGTCGATCGCGCCGTAGACCTGGCTCTTCAGGCTCTCGCGCACGGCGGGGAAGTCGATGTGCTGATCGAGCTCCGCTTCGTCGTTGCGCGCGACCGCGGTGCGGATGGCATTGGCCGCGAGGAAGGGTCCGAGCGCGACCCAGCCCGCGATCAGCGCGGCGACGGCGATGATGGCGATCGCGACGGTTCTCTTCATCGTGGGCTCCCGCGGTTCTTCGACACGATCGCCGCAATGATCAGCGCAAACGCGATCAGGCGCACCAGGTAGATCGACGGCGTCCCTTCGTTGGGGTGCTCGGCGAACAGGAAGCCCAGGCGATTGACGCCTTCGATCAGGAACGCGGCGGCGAACGCGAGGAACAGCCGATCGCCGGTGCGTCGCCAGAACTTGAGGAAGAACAATCCCGCGACCATGGACGTGGCGAAGATCACGCCGAGCAGGAAGCCCGCGACCAGCGGCGAAAGGCTCGTGTCGGCAACGTTCATTGGCTCTCCCAGATCAGCCCATAGAGCAGGAGCGCCATGCCCATCACTGCGGTGAACAGCCGCAGGCCATACAGGTCCACCTCGGTGGGGAAGACGACGAGGTCGAAGAACACCAGGATGTTGGAGACCGTGAAGCAGGCGAAGCACAGCCCGCTCCAGAACAGGAGCTTCGCGTGGCTCTGCGCGTAGCGCCGCAGCAGCAGCGCGGCGCAGATCAGCGTGGTGAGCGCGCCGAGCAGGTAAACGAGTCCAGCCATGAACTACGGCTCCTTCTTGAGTCTGAATGCGCGGGCGAACTCGAGCACGCCCAGCGAGGCTTTCGAATGGATCAGGCCTGCGACCTGCGCGAGACGTCGCCGGTAGGTGCCGGCGACTTCCGCCATGCGCGCGCCGCTGGCGCCATCGGGATCGAACGCGTAAGCGCCACGCTCATCGCGACGCACGACGCGCCGGCGCTCCAGCGCCGCGACGATGTCCTGCGTCGTTTGCGGCGAGACGTAGATGCGCGCGGCGAGCTCGTCGATGCTCCACGCGCGCGGGGCGGTGTCCCAGAGCAGGAGCAGCGCCTCGAGCTGCGGCACCGAGTCGATGAGCTCGCCGATGAACCGGACGACCTCGTCGGAAATCTCGGTCTGCGGCTCCAGGGTCACGGCGCGTGGTTTCAGTCCCGGAACGAGCGATCGACGCGATCGAGCTTGCGCAGCAGGCCCGGCCACGCGAGCTGGCCGCCGAGGCCCTTGAGCACCTGCGTCGCGGCTTGCTCGACACCGGCGAGGATCGGCTTGGCGACCGGGATCAGCTCGCCGCCGCCGGCCTGCGCGCGCACCTGGATCATGCAGCTCGCCTCGAACACGTACATCCCGAGGAACGCGTCCGCGGGTGTCGCGCCGACGGTGAGCAAGCCGTGGTTGCGCAGCATCAGGAACATCTTGTGGCCGAGATCGGCGACGAGCCGCGGCTTCTCGTCGTCGCGCAGCGCGATGCCTTCGTAGTCGTGATACGCGAGCGAGGCGAGCACCAGCGTCGACTGCTGCGAGATCGGCAGAAGGCCGTTCTTCTGCGCCGACACCGCGACGCCGTTGAGCGAGTGCGTGTGCATCACGCACAGCGCGTCTTCGCGCGCGGCGTGGATCGCGCTGTGGATGACGAAGCCCGCCGGATTGATCTCGTAGGGCGAGGGCATCACCTTCCTGCCGTCGAGATCGACCTTCACCAGAGACGACGCGGTGATCTCGTCGAACATCCAGCCGTACGGGTTGATCAGGAAGTGATGCTCGGGGCCCGGTACGCGTGCGGAGATGTGCGTGAAGACGAGATCGTCCCAGCCGTAGAGCGCGACGAGCCGGTACGCGGCCGCGAGATTGACGCGGGCGTCCCACTCTTCCTTGCTGACCTGATCCTTCACGCTCGGGATGGCTTTGGGATTCGCGCTCATGAACGCACTCCTATTTGCCGCGGGCTTTGCGCTTCAGCGCGGCCGGATCGAAGTACGCATCCGGGAAGCTGATCTTGAAGTCGGTGATCGCGTCCTCGTTGACCATCGCCGTCGTGAAGTACCGCTTCGACTGCAGGTCGTAGATGATCTCGGGCACGCCGGTGACCGTCGGCACGAACGGCGCGGTGAGCAGATGCGCCTCCTGCACCTTCCACATCTGGTTGCGGCCGTCGTAGCAGTCGACTGCGGCGATCGACCAGCTGTCCTCGTCGAGATAGAACACGCGCCGCGCGAAGTTGTGGCGCAGGCCGGGCTTGAGCGTCGCCTCGACCACCCATACGCGGTGCAGCTCGTAGCGCGCGAGATCCTGGTTGATGTGCAGTGGGCGGATGATGTCCTTGTACTTCACGCGCGGGCTGTTGATCAGGTAGGAGTTGTACGGGATGTACTTCTCCTGCTTGCCGAGCAGCTTCCAGTTGTAGCGGTCGAGCGAGCCGTTGAACACGTCGACCTGGTCGTTGTACTGCTCGTTGTCGGTGCCGACCGCGGGATTGTCATAGCCGACATCGGGCGCGCGCGCGACGCGGCCGAGACCCGGCGAATAGATCCACGCGGCGCGACCACCGACGGTTTGATCCGCGGTCTCGTGCACGAGCGTGAGCGTGCCGGCGACGCGCGGCGGCGAGATCGTCTCGGACAGGTAATACAGCATGATCGGCGGATCGCCCGGCTTCGGCGGATCGGCGAGATTGCCGTACTTGAACTTCACGTCCTCGGTGAGCTTGGTGATCGTGTAGCTGCCGTCCGGCTTGACGATCGCCTGGTTGTTGAAGCGCCGCGCGGCGGAGCCGCGGAATTTCATCTTGTGGTTCCAGATCGGCTCGGCGCCGCTCTTGGGGATCGGGAACGGGAAGCCGAGGTGCGCGTCCTTCACGCCGTCGGTGCCCTCGAGGTGCGCCTTCACCGCGTTGGTCGCGGTCCACTTGTAGATCTCGTCCGGATAGAAGCCCGTGCGATAGCTCGGGTAGACGTTCATCTTGTAATCCGGGTACGCCTTGAACATCGCCTTCTGGCCGTCGGTCAGCTTGGCGGCGTATTGCTGCATGTTCTGCGCAGTGATGGTGACCTGGATCTTCTGCGCGTCGGCGCCGGCCTGCTTCTTGAGGAGGTCCTCGATCTGCTGCGGATCGCCCTTGCGCAGCTTCTCGAGATCGGCGGGCGTGTAGTGCTTCTGCTCTTCGGTGAAGTTCGCGGGGCCCGTCCACTTCGGGATCGTGCCGTCCTTGTTCGGGCCGGCTTCGGCGCCGACGCAGGTGAGCTCCTTGCACAGCTTCGCGGCTTCTTCTGGCGTCGCGGTCGCCAGCGCGGTCGAGCTGATCAGGGCTGCGGCGATGGCGCTGAGAGGAACATGGAGCCGAGTCTGCGGCATGAACGATCTCCTCTGTCGTGTGTCGTTATTGGATCGCGATCCCCGGCGCCGGTTCGCGGCGTCGCGGGTCGCCAGTCTACCCCCGGAAAGACGATTCGGGCATATTGCCGCAACGACAAGAGCCGCCGCGCGCGGGCCAATGGCACCGCGGGAACGACGGGCTAGCTTCGGCGTCCACGCCGAAGTGGCGGCGGCGGACGGAGGAGAAGAAGACGATGCGCAAACGGACGTGTGCGTTTGTTTTGACGTCGCTGGTCGCCGCGTCTCCGGCGATCGCGCTGGATTGGGACCTCGATGGCTTCCACATCGATCTCAAGAACCGCGCGTCGGCCGGCATCGCGTGGCGCATGCAGGATCGCAATCCCGCGCTGATCGGCAAGCTCAACGTCGAAGGCCAGCAGCACCTGTGCGACACCGACGATTGCCTGTCGCTGCAGGGCGATCCCGCGCCGGTGCGCCGGCTGGTCGCCGCGCAGGGCTCGTTCAACGGCGAGAACCACGACGACGGCGATCTCAACTACGACAAGCACGACATCACCGCCGCGGTCGCGCGGCTCTCCTCCGATCTCAAGGTCACCTGGGGCGATCTGCTGGTGCGCGTGAGCGGCATCGGCTACTTCGATCCGATCAACACCAACTTCGACGACACCCACACCAACACCGAGTACCAGCCGGCGACGACGCCGCGCTCGAGCGGCGTGGAGCGCGTCTACGCGAAAGGCGCGATCCTGATGAACGCATACGCGCAGTATGCGTTCACGCTCGGCGAGCGCACGGGCTCGATCTCGGTCGGTCAGCAGACCGTGCGCTGGGGCGAGAGCGGGCTGTTCGCGCTGAACAGCATCAGCGAGATCAATCCGCCGTCGTCCGTGCGCTATCACACGCCCGGCACGGAGATCGGCGAGCTGTTCCAGCCCGTGCCGCTGGTGGTCGCGTCGATGGACGTGGTCAAGGGCCTGGGCATCGAAGGCATCTATCAATTCGGCTGGCGGCCGGTCGAGGTCGATCCCAAGGGATCGTTCCAGGCCGACATCGACGCGTTCGGCAACAAGGGTGGCGATCCGATCTACATCAATCTCGGCCAGTTCCCGGAAGACCCGAACTGCATCAAGAAGGTCAACAATCCCGTGCTCGCGCTGCTCTCGAGCTCGTGCGATACCGCGCGCTTGCTCCCGCTCGACAGCGGCTATCCGAAGAACGGCGGTCAGTACGGCGTGAAGCTCAACTACTTCGCCGACAGCCTCGGCAACGGCACCGAGTTCGATCTCTACTATTTCCACTACCACAGCCGTCTGCCGTACCTGAGCCTTTATGCGGCACAGGATTCCTGCGCGCGAACCGCTGCGAACGGCGCACAGGCAGCGGTCGCGTGCCGCGGCTTCAAAGGCAGCCTGGCGGGATTGCCGCCGAATCCGGTCGGCATCGATCCGCTCAACGTCCAGACGATCAAGCTCCTGGTGGACTATCCCGAGAACATCGACATGTTCGGGTTCTCGTTCAACACCAACATCGGCTCGTGGTCGCTCGCCGGCGAGTACTCGTTCCGGCCGAACGTGCCGCTGCAGGTGCAGGTCAACGATCTCGCCTTCGCCGCGCTGCAGCCGACGTTCCCGAACCACGACCAGAATCTCGGCACCGATGCGATCCCCGGACTCGGCCCGATCCTGGCGCAAGCAGGCATCCAGGCCGACGTCATCAAGTTCCCGAGCGCGCGGCACGCGGTGCCGGATTACATCGAGACGCTGTATCGCGGCCACTCCCACATCGAGAACGGCGAGCTCGTCTCCGACGTGCAGGGCGGCCAGTTCATCCCGGGCTACGAGCGCATGAAGGTCGGCCAGTTCGATTTCACCGCGCTGCAGGCCTTCTCCAACGTCCCGCTCATCGGCGCCGATCAGCTGATCTTCATCGGCGAGATCGGCGGCACGCAGGTGTACAACATGCCGTCGATCGACAAGCTCCAGTTCGAGGGCGGTGGGCAAGGGCAGTCGCACCACAGCCCGGGCGCCGACGGCACCGGCCAGCCGGGTCCGGATGGCGTCGACACCACAGGACTGTCGTTCAACACCACCAAGATGAATTCCGGATTCGCCGACAGTTTCGCGTGGGGCATGCGCGCGCTGATCCGCGGCGAGTACAACGACGTGATCTACGGCTGGACCTTCATGCCGATCGTGATCGCCGGCTGGGACGTCAAGGGCATCGCGCCGTACCCGATCCAGAACTTCGTCGAAGGACGCCACGATCTCATCGCGGGGACCGAGGTCAAGTTCACGCCGAGCCTCACCGCCACCGTGCTCTATCAGTGGTTCCTCGGCGGCGGCCAGGACAACACGCGACTGGACCGCGACAACCTTTCGCTGGCGCTGGCCTACACGTTCTAGGCGCCTTGGTTTAGAGGGTATGATGGCGGCTGCTTCGGTCCATTAAATACAAGCAGGGCGGGGAGATCGACCATGCACGGCGACGCACGAGGGGCATTCTCACAGGCGTTCATCCGCATCACCGAGCCGATCGTCTTCGGCAAGCGTCCCCGCACGCTGATCGTGATCGCGCTGGTCACCCTGTTCATGATCTTCGAGGCGCTGCACCTGAAGACCGACGCCGGTCTCGAGAAGCAGCTGCCGCTCGGCCATCCCTACATCAAGGTGTTCAAGCAGTACCAGGCCGAGTTCGGCGGCGCGAACCTCGTGCTGGTCGCCGCGGTGCAGAAGAACGGCGACATCTATGAGCCGAAGTTCATGGAGACGCTGCGCAAGCTGACCGACGCCGTGTTCTTCGTCCCCGGCATGGACCGCGCGCGCGTGTCGTCGCTGTTCACGCCGGACGTGCGCGTGATCGAAGTGGTCGAAGGCGGATTCAAGGGCGGCAACGTCATCCCGTCCGACTATCAGCCGACGCCCGAGATGATCCAGCTGGTGCGCGAGAACGTCGGCAAGGCGAACATCATCGGCCGCTACGTCACCAACGATCAGTCCGGCGCGATGGTGTTCTCCGAATTGCTGGAGCGCGATCCGGTCACCGACGAGAAGCTCGACTACGTGCGCACCGCGCACATCATCGAGGACGTCCGCCAGCACTTCACCAATCCGAAGATGTTCGAGTACCGGCTGAAGAAGGATCATCCGGAGCTCAACCTCAAGGCGGGCGACGTCTTCGCCAAGGGCTACACCGACAAGCGCAAGCTGTTCTTCCTCCAGACCATCGAAGCGACCGAAGCCTCGGGCGCGACGCCGACCAATCCGCCGCAGCTGCACGGCTGGGACCTGACGGTCAACGAGCTCGACAACCCGGACTACAACGCCAACGTCGACGTCCACATCATCGGCTTCGCCAAGGTGGTCGGCGACATCGCCGACGCGATCCCGGTCGTCGTCGGCTTCTTCGGGCTCACGCTGCTGCTCACCTGGTTCCTGCTCTGGCAGTACACCGGCTCGCTCAAGATCGCGATGATCCCGCTGTCCTGCTCGGTGCTCGCCGTGATCTGGGAGCTCGGCATGCTGCACCTGTTCGGCTACGGCCTGGATCCGTTCGCGATCCTGGTGCCGTTCCTGGTGCTGTCGATCGGCGTGTCGCATGGCGTGCAGATCACGAGCTTCTGGCTCTATGAAGTCGCCGATCACGAGCGCGACAGCTTCGAAGCGTCGCGCGCCACGTATCGCCGACTCGTCATCCCCGGCATCTCGGCGGTGCTCACCAACGTCGTCGGCTTCGGCACCATCCTCCTGGTGCCGATCCGCATCGTGCAGGAGATGGCGATCAACGCGATGTTCGGCCTGGTCGCGATCATCTTCTGCAAGAAGGTGCTGCTGCCTTGCCTGCTGTCGTACGCGACGCTGCCGAATCCAAAGAAATTCCGCGAGCACCAGGCCAAGCGCGACAAGCTGTTCGAGCCGGTCTGGCACGTGCTGTCGCTCATCACGCTGCGCCCCGTCGCCACCGGCGTGCTGATCTTCGCGGTGCTGCTGTCGGTCGGCGCGCAGGTGGTCGGCAAGCGCCTGCAGATCGGCGAGCTGCACGCCGGCGTGCCGGAGCTGCGTCCGGACTCGCGCTACAACCAGGACACCGCGGTGATCGCCGGCAAGTTCGCGCTCGGCGTCGACATCTTCAAGGTGATCGCCGAAGACCAGCCCGACGGCTGCATCGACAATCGCGTGATGGACACCATCGACCGCTACGCCTGGCGCATGGAGAACACCGCCGGCGTGCAATCGACCCTGTCGATGGCCGGCATGGCCAAGGTCGCGATCCAGGCCTTCAACGAAGGCAACCCGAAGTGGCACGTGCTCCCGCGCAACAAGCAGGTGCTCGTCGTCGCCGCGCAGCAGATCACGCCGCCGACCGGCCTGCTCAACGAGAACTGCAGCGGCATGCCGATCTTCATCTTCCTGAAGGATCACCGCGCGACGACGATCGATCGCGTGATCGCGACGCACAACCAGTTCGTCCAGGACGAAGGCGACAGCCCGGTGAAGTTCGCGCTGGCGACGGGGAACGTCGGCGTCATGGCGGCGGCGAACGACGTGATCAAGGAGACCGACCGGCCGATCCTGTACTGGGTCTACGGCGGCATCGCGCTCTGCGTGTTCCTGTCGTTCCGCAGCCTCGCCGGCATGATCTGCGTGCTGATCCCGCTGGCGCTGGTCTCGCAGCTGTCCTACGCGGTGATGGTGTTCCTGCAGATCGGCATCAAGGTGTCGACGCTGCCGGTCGCCGCGTTCGCCGCCGGCATCGGTGTCGACTACGGCATCTACATCTTCAGCGTGCTCGAGGAGTGCTACAACAAGGGCATGACGCTGCGCGAGTCGTACGAGGAGACGCTGCATCAGACCGGCAAGGCGGTGGTCTTCACGGGCCTCACGCTTGCAGCGAGCGTGTGCACGTGGCTCCTGTCGGATCTGCAGTTCCAGGTCGACATGGGCATCCTGCTCACGATCATGTTCCTCGCCAACGCGGTCGCCGCGGTCCTGCTGCTGCCCGCGTTCGCCTCGTTCCTGCTCAAGCGCAAGCCGACCGAGCCGGAAGCCGAAACGGCGAAGGCGGCGGCGTAACTGCGCAAGGGTTTCGCCGCGCTCGCGGTTCTTGCCGCGAGCGCGGCGTACGCTGACGATCACGCCGAGCCCGCGAAGCAGCTCGATCCCGTCACCGTCAGCCCGCGCCACGACGATCCGCTCTTCGAGTCGGATCGCAAGCTCAAGGATCTCGTCGACCACATGCCGTGCATGGGGTGCGACGCGGTCAAGCGCAAGCCCGACGGCTGGAAGGAGACCATGAAGGACATCGGCAAGGCCGCGCTCGGCCAGATCACGCCGATCAACCCCGAAACGCGCACCTCCGATCCGGGCGTCGAGTCTCCCGACCTCAGCCCCGATGCGGTGAGCCGTACCAAGCCGTCTGCCGACGGCGGACGCATGGATCCCTCGCTGGACGGCGGGATCAAGCCGCTCGGACGTCCCGGCGCGATCCCCTGAAGGTGCTGTAGCGGACAGAACTGCCGTCCGCAGCGGGTGCAGCGTTGGCGGCAAGTCCTTCGGCAGGAGCTTGTCGCCATGCGTCCGCCTCGCAGTCATCTTCCCCGCGGCATCACGCGCCGCAACTTCCTTCGCAGCGCCGCGGCGACGTCCGCGCTGCTGTCCGCGCCATCCGTGCTGGGCGCCGCGGGCGGCGACATCAGCACGCCGCCCCCGGGCGCCGGCAAAGGCCCGTTCATCCACGGCGTCGCCAGCGGCGATCCACTCTCCGACCGCGTGATCCTGTGGACGCGGGTGACGGAGAACCATCCGCCGAAGCAGATCCACGTGAGTTACGTGGTGGCGACCGATCCGAAGCTGCGGCACGTCGTGAGCAGCGGCTCCGCAGTCGCCACGCAGGATGCCGACTACACGGTCAAGGTCGACGTCGCCGGCCTGCAGCCGAACACGACGTACTTCTATCGATTCACCACGCGCGGCGGCAATTCACCGATCGGCCGCACGAAGACCTTGCCGGTCGGCAGCGTCGATCGTCTGCGCATCGCGGTCGCGTCGTGCGCGTCGCTCGCGCACGGCTACTTCAACGCCTATCGCATGCTCGCGCAGCGCGCCGATCTCGACGTCGTCGTCCATCTCGGCGATTACATCTACGAGTACGGCGACGGCCAGTACGGCGATCTGCGCAACTACCAGCCGCCGACCGAGATCGTCACGCTGCGCGAGTACCGCACGCGCCACAACCAGTACAAGGCCGATCGCGATCTGCAGGCGATGCACCGGCAGCATCCGATCGTCCCGATCTGGGACGATCACGAATTCGCCGACGATGCGTGGCAGGGCGGCGCCGCGAATCATCAGCCCGACACCGAAGGCGCCTGGAGCGCGCGCGTCACCGCTGCGGTGCGCGCGTACTACGAATGGATGCCGATCCGCCGCGTCGCGCAGGACAAGCGGCGCATCTTCCGCTCGTTCCGCATCGGCGATCTGGTCGAGCTGTTCATGCTCGAGGAGCGCGTGACCGCGCGGAGCCAACAGGTCGAGCCGAACCTGATCGCCGGCACGTCGCTGTTCACCGAGGACGGCGAGTTCCTCGATCCGTCTCGTGTCGTGATCGGCGACCCGCAGCAACAATGGCTGATCGACGGTCTGCGCAACTCGAGCGCGCAGTGGAAGCTGATCGGTCAGGGCGTGATGATGGCGCCGGCGCGCGCTGCGGTGACGCCGGACGGCCGCGACGTCTTCTTCAATCACGATCAGTGGGACGGCTACAAGCCCGCGCGCGATCGGCTGCTCGGCGCGATCCAGTCAGCGAGCGTGCGCAACGCCGTCGTGCTGACGGGCGACATCCACAGCTCGTGGGCCGCCGATCTCCCGCCCGATCCGTACAGCGACGCTTACAACGCGCTCACCGGCGACGGCTCGCTCGCGGTCGAGCTGGTCGGAACCTCGGTGACTTCACCGGGCTTCGACGATCCCGACGGACAGGCTGCCGCGGGTTTACGCTCGCTGAATCCACACATGAAGTACATCGAGCTCACGCGCCACGGCTATCTGCTGCTCGACGTCACGCAGCAGCGCGTATCGGGCGAATGGTGGTACGTCGACACGATCGAGTCGCAAGGCGGCGGCGAGAGCTTCGCGACCGCGCTGCAGGCGGTTGACGGCACCAATCGGCTCGCGCCGTCGACGCAGAGCGATCCGAAAGCGACAGCGCCGCCGCTCGCGCCTTAATGCAGCATCAGGAACGTCTGTAGCTCGCCGACGAGGAAGCCGAGCGCGGCGCCGCAGGCGATCAGGATCCATTCGTCCTGCTCGAACGCCGGACGGATCAGATGCTCGAACTGCTCTTCGTTGAGCTGCTGCATCTTCACGATGAGCGTGTTCTGCACGTCCATCGCGTCGTAGGCGTACTTCTCGACCTGCGACGCGGTCTCCTGCATGACGACCATCATCCGCTCGGCGACCTGCTTCTTGATCTGCTGATATTCGCGCGAGCCGATCGAGAGCACGACGAGCGGACGGATCGCGCCCGCCTGCTCGTCGACCGCGCGCTGCACGTGCTTGTGCACCATCGCGAACAATTTGTCGGACAGCGGACCGCGCAGCACGCCGTCCATGATCGCGCGCGGCGTGATGATCTCTTCGGCGATCAGCCGTCCGTAATCCGCGGCGACTTCCTTGCGCCGACGCAGGAACAGGCCCTGCCACTCGAACAGTCCGAACAGGTACTTCGTCGGCTGCTTCGGGCGGAACACCATCTTCAGCGCGAGCCAGTCCGTGAACCAGCCGATGAACAGGCCGAAGGCGGGCAGCACCCAAGCCGACTTGTAGAAGGTCCAGACCGTCATCTGGATCAAGCCGATCGAGAAGCCGAACCAGATGCCGGACTTCGCGATGAAGTCGAATTCCTTGTGGCCCGCTTCCTGGAAGATGCGATTGAGGATGTGCTTGTCGCGCACGAGATTGGTGACGACCGTGTGCTTCAGGTCGAACACCCTGTCGATGTTGTCGCGGATGTCGGCGAGCAGCTCGGACACGGCGTTCGGCGCGTCTTCCTTGATGCGCTTGATGATGCGGTTGCGCACCAGGTCGGGCATCGCTTCCCACACGCCCGGCGAAAAGCTCGTCGCGACTTCGTGGATGATCGTCTCGACCGAGTCGAGCAGCGGCTTCTCGATCTCCTTGGTCATCCGGCGCGGATCGAGCCGCGAGATGATCTCCTGCTGCGAGACCAGCTCGTTCAACATGGTGTCGGTGGCGATCGACGCCATGCGCTCGGCGTTGCGCGGGATAACGCCCTGCCAGCCGAAGAACGGGCGGATGCCCTTGAACTCGAGCGGCTGGAACATCATGCGGATCGCGAGCAGCTTGGTCGTGTAGCCGATGATCGCCGCGACGAACGGCATCGACAGATACAGGTACCAGTGGTGCGCCCAGTCGTGGCCGATCGCCTGCCAGTAGGTCACGTCGTTCTCCCCGTTGCGGGGAGAAGGATACTCAAAACCTCGGATCAGGCCGCTTTGCCCGGTTCGCGGCGGGTCGCGGCCCACGCCACCGCGGCGGCGGCCGCGCCCGGATCCCACTCGGACTTGAACAGCACGCCGGTCGCGAGCGTCTGCGTCGCCGACTTGACCAGTGGCGACTCCGGCGGCTCGCCGGTGACGACGACGACCGGCAGCGTGCGGAACTGCTCGATCTGGCGCACGCTCGCCAGCCACTCCATGCCGGAGCGGAAGGGGAGCTTGAGGTCGAGCAGCACGACGTCGGGCTTGAACACCTGCAGCGCGACGAAGCCCTCGATCGGGTCGTGCGCGACCTTCACCTTGTAGCGGGTGCTGAACTGCTTCTCGTAGATCGCGGTGATGACCGGATCGTCGTCGATGATCAGAACCTTCAGCGGAGTTGCCATTGGGCGCCTGACAGAAATTTACGTGGCCGCTTTATAGCGGCACGTCGGCGCGGCCGGTATCGGGACCGGTAGGTTTTGTACTACTTTTTAGGCTTCGGACGCGTTTTGCGCGGGGATTGTGATTTTTTCTCCAGCACCCCGGCGACGTACCGGCCATCTTCCAGATTCTCGAACTGATCCGAGATGAGATCGCCGATCTGCTTGTTGATGCGCCGGATGGCGTCGTAGACCATGCCGATGGTGCGCGCCTTCTTCTCGCGCACCTTGAGCTTGTCGCCGTCGAGCAGGCCGGCGCGCTCGAGCGCTTCGAACGGCAGATCGGCGATGTATTGATGAATCTGCTCGACCGAGGTTGCGCCGCGATCCACGGCCTGCTGGATCATGTCCTTCAGAAGCTCGAGCCGCTGCAGTTTGCTCATGGTTCCTATGCTAGCCAATCGTGGATTTGCGCGTAGACGCCGGCGCGATCGAGCAGATCCCAATGGCTCGCTTCGAGCCACACGCGGTGATTGCCCTCGGCGAAATCGAGGCAGCGCTCCGGATCGCGGTGCACGCCGAGCGCGCTGTCGATCGGCACCAAGCCGTCGCCGAGCCATTGGTCCTTGACATCGCCGCGCCGGCGGCCGAGCGTGGCGGCGGCCGCAAAGCAGGTGACGTGCTCGGGAAGGCGAACGTGGCAGCGCGTGTCCTGATGCTGGTAAAAGCGGTCGCCGTGATTCCAGTCCTCGTCGACGAGATTGCCGTGCCGCAGATCGGTCACGCCCGCGCTGCGGATCTTGCCGAGCGCGCCGAGCGGCGCGCTGTATGGGCTGATCCCGAAGGCGGCCTGGAACCAATTGCCGTGCCGCTCGAGCGGCGATCCGTGATGCGGCGTGCCGAGGAAAACGATCTTCTTCAGCTTCGACGGCCACGCATGACTGGCTTCGAGCGCGTAGTGACACGCGCTGCGCGCGACGAGCCCGCCGAGACTGTGGCCGACGATGCAGAGCTCGTCGATCGGCACGGGCCAGTGTGCGAGCGTTTCCTCGAGCAGGGCTGCGAATGCGCGGCCGTTGACCGAAACGTGGCGGCCCGAGTTGTAGTGCAGATAGAGCGGCGTGTACCCGAGATCGCGCGCGAGGGCTTCGCCGTGATCGTGGCCGTTGCGCTTCCACTGCAGATCGTTCATGCACAGGCCATGGATCAGCACGAGCACGCGTCCCGTCGGCCGATGCGCACCGTGATGCACGAACCGCATCGGGATCGCGAGCGGATTGCCGGTCGCTTCGAGGTGGTCGCCGACGACGCCGTTGATCGCGGCAAGCCACGCCTGCTGCGCCGGCGAGCCGGAGAGCACGTCGTCGGACGGCATGATCTTCATCAGATGATCCGTGCCTTCGCCGACGAGATGCGAGATTTCACGGATCGCGGCGTAGACGAGTCCGGTGATGCCGCGCGTCCGCCGCCGCACCTTCCGATCGAACGGCAGCGGGGCGGCCGCGATGTTCGCGTGCATGCCCTCGACGAGGTCGGTCATGCCGGCGACGCTGTCGAAGGCGAGCTTCGCGATCCCACGTACTGCAGCCATGATCACGCGACCGCGGGCGTGAGCTTGCGGCGCGTCGGCAGCGCCTTGACGAGGATGCTCTTCAGCACCGAGCCGTACTGCTTCCAGAAACTGCCGCTGTTGTAGGGCAGGTTGTACTTCTCGCACAGCGCGCGCACGCGCGGCGCGATCTCCGGATACCGATGCGCGGGCAGATCGGGGAACAGGTGATGCTCGATCTGGTGCGAGAGGTGTCCGGTCATGATGTAGAAGAATCGGCTGCCCTCGAGGTTCGCGGAGCCGTGCAGCTGGCGCAGGTACCAGTCGCCGCGCGTCTCGTTCTCGCATTCCTTCTGCGTGTAGACGCGCGTGCCTTCCGGGAAGTGTCCGCAGAAGATGATCACGTTCGACCACACGTTGCGGATGAGATTCGCGAGCGCGTTGCCGAGCAGCACGCGCGGCGCGTTCCAGAACGTCAGCAGCGGGAACAGCACGTAGTCCTTGAACAGCTGCTTGCGCGCCTTCTTCAGGAACGGGCGGAACTGCGCACGCCACTGCGCGAAGGTCATGCGGCCCTTGATGTGGCCCGCCCAGTCGAGGTCGTGCACGCCGACGCCCCACTGGAACAGCACCGACAGCGCGGCGTTGCTGATCGGCTGGATCAGATGCTTCGGCCGCCAGTACTGCTCGTCGGCGACGCGCAGCAGGCCGTAGCCGACGTCCTTGTCCTTGCCGAGGATGTTCGTGTAGGTGTGGTGCATGTAGTTGTGCGAATGCCGCCACTCGTCGCCGGTGCAGACGGTGTCCCACTCGAACGTCTGCGAGTACAGCGCCGGGTCGTTCATGAAGTCGTACTGGCCGTGCATCACGTTGTGGCCGATCTCCATGTTGTCGAGGATCTTGGCGTTGGCGAGTGCCGCGACGCCGAGCACGAAGGTGATCGGGTCGAAGCCGGCGCCGAGCAGCGTGCGGCCGGTGATCGCGCTGCCGCGTGCGATGCGCACCCACTTGCGGATGTGCTTGGCGTCGCGCTCGCCGAGATCGGCGATGACGCTGTCGCGGATCGCGTTCATCTCGTGCTCGAACGCGTCGATCTGGCTGCGGGTGAGATGCTTGCTCATGTGTGTGTTCTCCTTAGAGTTCGAGCTGCACGTCGGAGCGCGCGGCGCTCACGCACAGCTGGATCATTTCGTTGGGCTCCGACGAGATCTCTCCCGTCAGCAGGTTCTGCACGGTGCCGCTCGTCTTCTTGCACTTGCACGACTGGCAGATGCCGATGCGGCAACCGTGCTTGGGCTTGAGTCCGGCGCGCTCGGCTTCGACGAGCAGCGGTTGCGAAGCCGAGGCGGTGAACAGTCGTTCCGATCGCGCGGCGCGCACTTCGACGGTGGCCCTGTCGTCGCTCACCATCGGCGCGATACCGAAGTGCTCGCACGCGAGCTTCGATTCGATGCCCTCGCGCGCCCACTTCGCACGCACGTCGGCCATGAACGCGGCAGGACCGCAGAGCAGCGTCTCGCGCTGCGCGTAGTCGGGCACGAGGATCGCGAGCGTGTCGAGCGGCAGGCGGCCGTTCTCGGCGGTGTAGTGGAAGTGCAGCTTGAGGCTCGGCAGCGTCGCGGCGATCGCGTGCAGCTCGGCCGCGAAGATCGCGTCCTCCGGCTTGCGGCAGACGTGCAGGAAGAACACGTCGCGATCCTCGCCGCGCGCGTGGAGCTCGCGCAGCATCGCCATCACCGGCGTGATGCCGCTGCCGGCCGAGAGCATCAGGATCGATTGCGCCGAGACCGGGAGGGCGAACTCACCCGACGCCGCGGACAAGCCGAGCACGTCGCCGACCTTCACACGATCGTGCAGCGCGTTCGACACCTTGCCTTCGACCTGGCGCTTCACCGTGATCGCGATGGTGTCGCGCTCGCTCGGCGAAGAGGAGAGGCTGTAGCTGCGCTGATGGCGCACGCCGTCGAGCTCGACGTCCACCACGACGTGCTGGCCCGCCTTGAAGCCCGCCCAGTGCCGATTCGGCTGCAGCACGAAGGTGCGCGCATCCGCGGTCTCCTCGCGGATCGCGACGACGCGCGCCTTGACGTTGCGCACCGACCACATGGGGTTGATCTGCCCCAACACGTCGTCGATCGCGGCCGCGTCGTTGAAGGGCGCGAACCAGTCGTTGGCGAGGAGGGGCTTCAGGGCAGTCAGCATGGGGGCTCCGTTTCAGTGAACAAATGTTCACACAAAGGCAGACGACGTGTCAAGTCTCGATGCAAAACGTGGTAACAGTTGTGTCACAATTGGCTTCGAAATGAGCCGTTCCCGACCCGACGACGACCTCTCCCGCGACCAGCGCAAGCAGCGCACGCGCGAAGCCTTGATGGACGCTGCGCTGACGCTGATGAGTCGCGGCATCAGCTTTACGGGCTTGGGCCTGCGCGAGGTCACGCGCGAAGCCGGCGTGGTGCCGACGGCGTTCTATCGTCACTTCCAGGACATGGACGAGCTCGGACTCGCCCTGGTGGAGGAGGGCGGGGTCACGCTGCGTCGTCTCTTGCGGGAAGCGCGCCGCGGCGGCGTGCCGCTCAAGGACGTGATCCGTAATTCGGTGAAGATCTACACCGGATTCGTGCGCGCGCACCCGCAGGAGTTTCTGTTCGTCGCCGGTGAGCGCTCGGGCGGCTCACCGGCGATCCGTGCTGCGGTGCGACGCGAGATGAGTCATTTTGCGAGCGAGATGGCGCAGGACCTGCGCACGCTGAACATCCTGCCGCACCTGTCGACCGCGACGCTGCAGATCGTGTGCGGGCTCGTCGTCAACACGATGATCAGCGCGGCGGGCGACATCCTCGACCTGCCGCCGAAGCAGCCGCGCGCGGAGCAGGAGATGATCGACGCGTTCGTGAAGCAGCTTCGCGTGATCTTCCTCGGCGCCGCAGCCTGGAAGGAAAGCAGCACCTAGCGAGCGGCTTGCAACCCTTTTCGACGTCGGCGCATCTCTCCCCGTGTGGAGGGCTTCGTTCCATCACCGAAGAGGGACCGCGCATGACGCTACGACTTCCTGCAATCGCTGCACTCCTCGTCGCGACCACCGCTGGCGCAGCCGATCGGGGCTGGCTGGGCTTCGCGATGTCCTTGGATACGAACGCGCTGATGAAGGTCGGCGACGCGACCGTCAAGCGAGTCGCCAAGGATTCGCCGGCCGAGCGCGCCGGGATCGCGGTGGGCGATTCCATCCTCGAGGTCCAGGGCTGCAAGATCCCCGGATGTCCGGAGCCGCAGGCCAGGGGCTATACCGAGCTTCCTGCGGGATCCACAGTGCGCCTGAAGCTGCGTCATCCGAACGGCAAGGAGTACGCGGTCGCGCTGGTCACGGTCGCGCGCTCGTAGCGCGCGTGGCTCGCGCTAGAACGTGATCGCGAGGTTCGCGGAGTAGAAGCGTCCGCGATCGCTGCGCACGACGGCGATGCCGCCGGGCGCGAGCGGCTCGTCGACGGCCTGGTCGAGGATGATCTTGTCGGTCAGGTTGTGGCCGACGATGGTGAACTTCCAGTTCTTGGTCAGATCGCCGAGCCCGATGCGCGCGTTGACCTGCGTCGTCGCGGGCTGCTGCTTGCGATCGTCGTTGTCGGGATTCAGGAACTGCGCGCTGCGATAGAGCACGTCGACGGCGAACACCGCGGCCATGTAGCGCGGCAGGCGCAGCGTGTAGCTCGGGATCATCGTCGCGGTCCACTTCGGCGCGAACGCGAGCGGATGGCCCGACAGGTCCTGCGTCGGCGGCGACGGCGAGATGAACCCGGTCAGCGTGCCGGTGATCTGGCCCGCGGTGTCCATCACCGCGTTGCCGCTGCTGCTGGTTGGATGGCAGTGCGCCTGGCTCGCCGCTTCCGTCGAGTCCGATGGCGCGGGCGCGCAGGGATAGCTCTTGTACTTCGCATCGGCGAGCCCGACCGACGTGTAGAACGCGAGCCCGTCGAGCGGCGTCAGCCAGTGCAGGTCGATCTCGAAACCTCGTGAGCGCGCGGTGGCTGCATTCTCGACGATGAAGCTGTTGTTCTGGAACGTCGACACCTGCAGGTTATCGAAGTCGGTGGTGAAGACCGCGCCGGAGAAGCGCAGCGCGCCGCCGAGCACGCGCACCTTGCCGCCGAGCTCGATGCTCGTCGCGCGCTCCGGTTCGTACTCGAGATTGTCCGGCTTGAGCGGCAGCGCGTTGAAGCCGCCGCTCTTGAAGCCGCGCGTCCACGTGCCGTAGGCCTCGACGTGCTTGTTCGGCGACCACTTGAAGCCGGCCTTCGGCGACAGCTGGTGCTCGATGCGCTCGATGTGCGTGGTGTGGTCTTCCTGCTGCGCGATGATCGGGATCAGGCGTCCGTGCGCGAGGCTCGACGCGTCGCCGCGCTTGCTCTCGATGTCGAAGCGCAAGCCGCCGATCAGGTACCAATCCTCGAAGATGCGATGCTCGGCCTGGCCGAACAGCGCGTAATCCTTCGCGTGCTGATCGAGCTTCACCGACGCGTTCTGCGGGCCGAGCCCGATGCAGGTGCTGGGATCGGACGGATCCAGGCAATGATCGCCGACGGGGTTCAGCAGCGTGATCAGCTGCTCGATCGGATCGTGCAGCAGGCCGCCCTGGATGCCGCAGGCGCCGCCGGGGATCTGCGACAGGTTGCGGTCGCACTGCGCCGCCGTCTCATATGCGTAGGCAGCGCCGAGATCCTCGAGATTGAAGTAGTCCGATGTCTTGAAGTGCGACTGGTAGTAATAGGCGCCGAACACGAAGGTGACGCCGTGACCCCAGCCGAGCAGGCTCGGCACTTCGCCGGAGAGGTGAACCTCCTGGCTGAACTGGTTGAACGCGCGCGGCACTGCCATCGTGTCGGTGATGAAGGGCACGGCGGAGAAGTCGGCGTCGAGATCGAACTTCGGCGTGGCGATCGACGCGCCTGCCGTGATCGACGTCAGCCGCAGCGCTTTGGATCCCCACAGCGCGCCGAGATTGTCGTCCACCGTGAGACTCGCGCCGCGCGAGAACGCGTCCTCGAGCGACGGATAGCTCGACGAGTTCTGGAAGTTGACGATCGCTTCCGCGCTCGGATCGTAGCTCTGCTGCAGCGCGAGCATGTTCGGGCCGAGCTTCGAGTACTCGAACTGATTGAAGTTCTGCTGGACGTGCGAGTAGAAGCCGGCGAGATCGGTGACCACAGCGCCGCTTTCGCTCGTGTAGCGCAGCCGCACGCGCGTGGAGTCCTGCTGCACGCCGCGCTCGCCGCGCTTCAGGAAGGTGTTGAAGATCGTGCCGCGATCGCCGTGATCGTAATTGCCCGAGACGCGCAGCGAGAAGCCGCCGCCGAGCGGCAGGTTGAGCGCCGGCCGGAACGAGCGCTGGCCGTCCGCAGCCGCGAGCAGCTCCCAGCGCATCATCAGATGCGGTCCCGGCGCTTCGGTGACGAGATTGAACACGCCGGCGGTGTTGTTCTTGCCGAACAGCGTGCCCTGCGGGCCGCGCAGCACTTCGAAGCGGTCGATGTCGTAGAAGAAGCCGGCGAGGAAATTGGTGCGGCCGTAGAACACGCCGTCGATCACGTTGCCGACCGACGGATCGAACGCCGGATTGGTGTCCTGCGTGCCGAAGCCGCGGATGGTGAACTGCCCGGCGCCGCCGGAGAGGCGGATCACCACGTTGGACGTGTAGTCCTGCAGATCGGCGAAGTTCGCGCCCTGCGAGTCGCGGATCATCTCGCCGTTGATCGCCGATACCGACGCCGGCACCTGCTCGAGCGTTTGCTTGATCTTCTGCGTGGTGACCAGCAATTCGGGAAGGACCTCGCCGGGCTCGGCGGCGGCGGGCGGCTCGTCGGCCCTGGCGATGCTCGCGCAGGCGAGCAGCACCGTGATGGCGATGAGCGGACGCTTGCGGCAATTCCCCCGGAATGCCATGCGCGCGTTCAACAGGCCGCGAGGTCTGCTTGGATCTGCTTGTGCAGCTTCGACATCAATCCGTCGAAGCCGGAGTCCTCGAACACCTTGTCGTACTGCGACGAGCGCAGCGCGAGATCGGAGACGCCGTTGGCGATGACGTTGATGATCTTCCAGTCCTCGCCGCTCTTCTGCAGGAAATAGTCGAGGCTCACCGGCTCGTCGTGCGCGGGGATCAGTCGCGTGCGCACCTGCTTGCGCGTCGCCGAGACCTCCTTCGTCTCGACGATCTCGAACCTGGTTCCAGGACGCGAGAAGTTGCCGGCATAGGTCTCGACCGTCAGGTCCTTGAGCGTGGTGGTGAACGCGCTGCGCTGCTCCGAGGTCATCTTCTCCCAGCGCTTGCGCAGGATGTGGCTCGCGATGAAGGGCAGGTCGAAGGCCTTGACGATCACCGGCTCGAGCTTGGCGACGCGGCCCTTGCAGCCGAGCTCCGCGCCGTGCGTCATCGCGTCGGTGAGCGCGGCGTGGAAGCCGTTGACGACGGCATCGGGCGCGTCGCCGGCGCGGGCGATGCCCGAGAACAGCGAAACGAAAAAGACGGCGACGACGACCGCGCGCGACATGAGCCTCACTCTCCGATTCGTTGGCAACCGCTCTCGCAGGCGGCTGTCCATTTCATTGCGGCGAAAGATTAGCATGTACGGACTCCATGGACGCCTTTCCGGATGACTGAAACGGCTTCGAGCTGGCTCGCTCGCGCGCTCGAGCGCTGGGTGCGTGCCGTGCAGCGCCGAGCGGCTGCCGTCGTCACCGGCTTCGTCGTGCTCATCGCCGCGCTGTCGCACTACGCGGCGACGCATCTGTCGGTCGACACCGACACGGCGAACATGCTGTCGCCGCAATTGCCGTGGCGTGTCGCCGAGCGCGAGCTCGGCAAGCAGTTCCCGTCGAGCCCGCTGCTGATCGTCGTCGACGGCGAGACGCCGGAGATCGCCGACGACGCCGAAGCGCGACTGATCGCCGCGCTGCGCACGCATCCCGATCTCTACGCGAACATCTTCGCCGCGGAAGCCGATCCGTTCTTCCGTCACAACGGGCTGCTCTACCTGTCGATGCCCGAGCTGCAGAAGCTCGGCGACGGCCTGACCAAGGCGCAGCCGTTCCTCGGCGCGCTGTCGCAGGATCCGACGCTGCACGGCCTGTCGTCGCTGCTCATCCGCGCGCTCGACGCGCCCGCCGGCATCGAGTTCGATCTGACGCCGGCGCTCAACAAGATCGCCGAAGCGGTGGGCGCGACAGCCGACGGCAAGTTCTATCGCCTGTCGTGGCAAACCCTGATGAGCGCCGATGCTTCGCCGCAGAAGAGCACGCGTCGCTACATCACGATGTCGCCGACGTTCGACTACTCGAAGCTGCTGCCCGGCGCGGTGCCGATCGACACCGCGCGCGCGATCGCGAAAGAGTTGCAGCTCGACGCCGCGCACGGCGTGCGCGTGCGCCTGACCGGTTCCGCGGCGCTCGAGCACGAGGAGCTGCAGAGCGCGTTCGGTGGCGCGGTGATCGCGCTGGGCGGCGCGCTGGTGCTCGTCGCGATCCTGCTGTTCGCGGCGTTGCATTCGTATCGGCTGGTGATCGCCGCGGTGCTCACGCTCGCCGCGGGCTTGATGGGGACCGCTGCGTTCGCGGCAGCGACCGTGGGCCATCTCAACCTGATCTCGGTCGCGTTCGGTGTGCTCTACGTCGGTCTCGGCATCGACTATGCCTTGTACTTGTGCATGCAGTACCGGGAATTGATCGGGCAGGGCATGCCGCACGACGACGCGCTGCCGCGGGCGGCGCAGGACGTCGGCGGCTTCATGATGGTCTGCGCGGCGACGACGTCGCTCGGCTTCTTCGCGTTCATCCCGACCGACTTCCTCGGCATCGCCGAGCTCGGGCTGATCTCCGGCGCCGGCATGTTCATCAGCCTCGTCGTGAGCCTCACGCTGCTGCCGGCGCTGATCCAGCTGATGCCGCCGGATCCGCTGACGGTGCGCCTGTCGTCGCTCAACTTCCTCGGGCGCGTGCTCGACTGGCCCTACGTGCACGCGCGCAAGATCTGGATCGGGGCCGCGATCGCCGCGGCCTTCGCGATCGTCTTCGCGCCGCGCGCGCGCTTCGACTACGACCCGCTGAACATCCGCAATCCGCAAGCGGAGTCGGTGTCGACGTTCCGCGAGCTGATGCACGATCCCGACATCCCCGCGCTGTCGGTCTCGGCGCTGGCGCCGGACCTCGCGTCCGCGGACGCGCTGAAGCAGAAGCTGCGCGATCTGCCGCTGGTGCGCCGCGCGCTCGATCTGTCGAGCTTCATCCCCGACGACCAGGACGAGAAGATCGCCTACATCTCCGATCTCTCGCTGTCGCTCTCGCTGTCGCCGCCCGAGAAAGTGGCCGCGCCGCCGGCAGCGGACGAGATCGCTGCCCTCGAAAAGCTTCGCGCAGCGTTGCCGGCGTCGAGCGCGCTCGCGCACGAGCTCGCACGCTTCCTCGAGGTCGCGAAGGGGCAGCCGCAACGCGTCGACGCATTGCGCGCGGCGCTGCTCGGCGCGCTGCCGGCGCAGATCTCGACGCTCAGCGACGCGCTCAACCCCGAACCCGTGACCGAAGCGTCGCTGCCGCCGCAGATCGCGCGCCGCTGGAAGAGCGCGGACGGCGTCTATCGCGTCGAGATCTGGCCGAAGGAAGTGCTCGACAATCCGCAAGCGATGGACCGATTCATCGGTGAGGTGCGGACGGTCGCGCCGGCGGCTGCAGGCCCGCCCGTGGGAATGACGGAAGCCGGCCAGGCGGTTGTGCATGCGTTCCGATCGGCGTTCATCAGCTCGTTCGTCGCGATCACGATCCTGCTCCTGATCCTGCTGCGCAGCGTCACCGACACGCTGTTCGTGCTGATCCCGCTCACGCTCGCGGGATTGCTGACGGTCGCGATCATGGTGGTCGCGGGCGTGCCGTTCAACTTTGCGAACGTGATCGCATTGCCGCTCATCCTCGGGGTCGGCGTGGACTACAGCGTCTATCTCGTGCAGCGCGGCCACGCGGCGGCGTCTGCGCACGTCAACCTGCTGCAGACCAGCACTGCGCGCGCGGTGCTCTACGGCGCGCTCATCACCATGGCGAACTTCATCAACTTGATGCTGACGCCGCATCCGGGCATGGTCAGCATGGGCGCGTTGCTCACGGCCGGGCTCGGCATGACACTGGTGTGCGCGCTGATCCTCTTGCCGAGCCTGATCGCGCGACGCTACCGCTGAGGTCACGGATTTCTGGGGGAGGGTGAAAATGAAAGCAATGTGGCCAGTCGCCGCGCTGGCGCTGCTCGCCGGTTGCGGACAGAGCAATCCAATCGATTCCGCGAACAGTCCCTCCGCGGGCGGCGGCGATGCCGTATTCACGGGCTGGAAGGCGACGCCGGCGATGATCTCCAACGTCGGCGTGTATCGCGGCCACGAGTTCGTCTATCAGGATTACATCCACGACGATCATGGCCCGAACACCGACGGCATCGATCATCTCGACCTGCCGTTCGGCGCCGCCGGTCCCGATCCGAACGATCCGACCAACCTGCGCCTGTCGCCCGCGCCGCAGACGAACTGGGCCGGCGATTTCATGTACGCCGCGCCGGGCAATCACATGGACGACGTCGCGGATCTCATCGAATTCCGCGTCGCCGCGGATGCGACGGACGTGCACTACCGATTCCGTCTCGGCGACATGACCGCCGCCGATTCGAGCGTCGTCGCGATCTGCGTCGACGAGGACCTCGTGCGCAGCACGGGGCTGACGCAAGCGTGGCCGTTCGGCGCGGGCCTCTCCCAGCAGCTCGGCTGCGATCATCTCTATACGATCTACGGCACCGGCGGCGCGATCACCGACGCCGCGGGCAATACGACCGATCTCGCGGCGGCGGGCGGTGAAGTGACCGCCGACGTCGACGACGCGCTGATCGACGTGCGCGTGCCGAAGAGCGTCGCCGATCCAGCCGATCACATCTGGCGCTACTTCGTCGCGTCTGGCGTTT
This sequence comes from Nevskiaceae bacterium, assembly GCA_035650495.1. Lineage (GTDB taxonomy): Bacteria > Pseudomonadota > Gammaproteobacteria > Nevskiales > Nevskiaceae > DASRHK01. The sequence continues at coordinate 43,776 of DASRHK010000175.1, forward strand.
GGGATTCCGCGTCGCAGACGTGGGCCGCGCCGCTGCCGATCCCGACCGAGATGGGCGTGCCGATCATGACCGGCGGCGGCATCGGCGTTCCCGCGATCTGGGATGTGCTGTCGAACAACGGCGAGCCGAACTCGGTGTGGAACGAGGAGAAGCAGGCGAACGATCTCAAGGCGCAGAACATCCTCGACGATTACATCGACGTCGACTTCGCGCGGCTCAAGTCCGACGAAAACGATGCCGATCCCGAGATCACCGGCGTCTCCGAGCGCATCTACGAATCGAAGTATCCGACCGCGACCGGCAAAGGCACCGACGTCGTCAGCGGCGTCGGCGTGCACTTCGTCTATCAGGGACCGTGGCAGCCGTACGTGCTCGTGCTGCCGCACGACTACTACGCCAAGGCCGATCACGCGTTCCCGTTCGACCTGTGCGCGCATCCGCTCGGCGCGAACCACAACGTCGAGGTCTATTACGGCGAGGCGCTGTCGCGCTCGGATTACAACCCGCTCGTCACCGACGTCGTCGCGACCACCGGCTACATGGGCTTCACCGTGATCGAAGCCCTGGTCGATCGGCTCGACGCGGTCTACGCGTGCACGCTCGGCCGAGGCGAAGGGCTCGGCTATCAGGGCGGCGACGGGCTCGTCGATCTGCTCGAAGTGCAGGACGACGTTACGACGCGCTTCCGCACCGATCCCGATCGCCGCACGATCCACGGCGTGTCGCTCGGCGCGCTCGGCACGTGGTACGTCGCGCGGTTGTACCCCGATCGTTACGCTGCCGCGATGCCCTACATCTTCACGCACGACGTCACCGGCGGCATCACCGCGACGCCGACGCTGCAGAACCTCTACAACGTGCCGGTGTTCTTCTCGATCGGCACGCTCGACGAATTCACGCAGGGCACCGAGGGCGATCCGGAAGCCAACCAGATGGAGGGCTTCGGCAACGAGTACGTGTATCTGCACTACCTCGGGCGCCAGCACGAAGGCCGCATCGAGAACGACGTGCTGCCCTTCGTCGAGCCGCTGTCCTACGCGAAGGTGCGCGTCGAGAATCCACCGCGCGTGAAATACGTCTTCGATCCGACCCTGTTCTCCGAGAAGATTCCCGGGACCGGGTCGGCGTACTGGGTTAGCGGCATGACGCAGAGCAATCCTTCCGCTCCGTGCTCGATCGACGCGACCTCGCTCGCGCGCGCCGACGAGCTGCCGACGAAGCAGGTGATCTTCGACGGCGTCTACGACAACCTCGCTCGCGGCTATCTCGCGCGCATGCGCGGGCTCATGCGGCTGTCGGCCGCCGACTTCGCGACGATCTGGCATCCGGAGAGCTGGGAAGTCGGCTGGGAATTGCTGCCGGGCACGTCGCTCACGGTGACGGAGTCCGACCTGACCGTGCCGGACCAGGCGAACGGATTCCAGCTGAGCACGATCAACTGCAGCAGCGTGACGCTCGATCCGCAGCGCATGAAGATCGACATGAGCCAGCCGCTCGTCTACACCATCACGCCCGACACGACGATCGACGTGCACATCGGCGATCAGGTCATCCACGTCGTGCCGCAGGGCGTGCCGTAGCCTTCGGGACGCGGGCGTGAGCAGCAACAGCCCGATGTTCGAACTGGACAGCTCGCGCCGTCCGCTGCCGTCCGCATTCGTCGTGCGCTACGTGTTCGGCGGCGTCATTTTCGCCTACATCAGCATTCCCGCGCGGATGGCGCCGGGCCTGCTGAGCATCGGCGAGGCGCGCTTCGCGTGCCTCGCGTACCTGGCCATGCTCGGTGCCTTGCATCTCCTCCACCGCCGCCGGTCGCTCGGGAGGAAGTTGCCGCGCGCGCTGCTCGCGCTCGAGATGCCGCTGCTCGCGATCGGCATCCCGAGCGATTTCCTGCCGGTGATGCCGCTGCAGATGGTGGTGCTGGCCGCGATGCTCGATCACGGCCTGCGCTACGGCGTGCGGGTGTATCGCGAAGCGGTCCTGGGCGGTCTCGCCGCGCTCGGCATCGCGTTCACGCTCCGCGCAACCCTGGTCCCAGGCGGCATCGACATCGCTGCAGCGTGGATCCTGTTCTTCATCGTGACCATCGCGCTGTCGATCTGGATGCAGGTCGCCGATCGCGAGAGCGTGGACCGGGCGCTCGACGAAGCGCATCAGCGCATCGGCCTTGCCGTGGAGTCGATGAGCTTCGGCTACTGGACCAACGATCTCGTGGGCAAGCGTCTGCTGTGGGACGACAACACCCATCGCGTGCTCGGGCTGCAGCCGGGCTCGTTCAGCGGCCGCTATGAGGATTTCTTCAAGCTGATGTCGCCCGAAGAAGGCGCCGCGATCGATCGCGCGATCCGCGCCGCCATCCGCGATCGCAAGCCCTACGACCAGGAGTACCGCGCGGTCTGGCCCGACGGCAGCGTGCACTTCATCGGCTCGCGCGCGTTCGCGACCTACGACGACACGGGCAAGGCGGTGCGCATCGTCGGCGTCTCGTGGGACAACACTGCGCAGCGCAAGGATCACGAGGCGCTGCGTCGCGCACAGGCGGAATTGCTCGCCGCAAAGACGGCGGCGGAAGCAGCGGCGGTCGCCAAGATGGATTTCCTGGCGAACATGAGCCACGAGATCCGCACGCCGATGAACGCGATCCTCGGCATGAACAGCATGATGCTCGACACGACGCTGACGCAGCGCCAGCGCCAGATCGCCGATCGCATCCGCAACAGCGCGGAGTCCCTGCTGCGGGTGATCAACGACGTCCTCGACATCTCCAAGAGCGAGGCCGGGAAGATGCAGGTCGAGGTCGCGCCGCTGGATCTGCGCCAGGTCGTCGAAGGCGCGATCGAGCTCGTCGCCGAGCGCGTCCAGGGCAAGGGCCTCGAGCTCGCGCTGCTCTACGACCACGCGCTGCCCGCCGGATTGAAAGGCGATGCCGGCCGATTGAATCAGGTGCTCGGCAATCTGCTGTCGAATGCGGTGAAGTTCACCGAGCAGGGCGAGATCGTGATCGAAGTGTCGCCGCAGCGAGCGGCCGACGGCGAAGTGATCGTGCGCGTGGCGGTGCGCGACACCGGCATCGGCATCGGACCGGACGGCCTGCGCAATCTCTTCCAGCCGTTCGCGCAGGTCGAAGGTCCCGCGCGGCGTAAGTACGGCGGCACCGGGCTCGGGCTTTCCATCTCGAAGCGCCTGATCGAATTGATGGGCGGCGAGATCGGCGTCGACAGCGCGCCCGGCCGCGGCTCGACATTCTGGTTCACCGTGCGGCTCGAGCGCGATCCGTCGGTGACGCGACCCATCCCGCGCGGGCTCTCGGGGCGCCATGTGCTCGTCGTCGACGATCACGAGCCGAGCCGTCGCAGCCTCGCCGCCGACCTCGCATGGTGGGGCATGCGCGTCGACACCGCTGCCGACGCGCAGGAAGCGGTCAGCATGCTGGAAGCGGCGGCCGGCTCGCAGCCGTTCGAGTTCGCGATCATCGATCAGGACATGCCGGAGATGGACGGCATCGATCTGGTGCGCGAGATCCGCGTGCGCGCGCAGCTCGCGCAGCTGCACATCGTCATGCTGCAGCTTCAGCGCAATCTGCCCGAATCGGCCGCGATGCAGGGCGTCGAGTCGATGCTGACGAAGCCGGTGCGCTACGCCGATCTCTACGAGGCGCTGCGCACGCTCGCGGGCATCGCTCCCGAAGCGCACGCCGATGCCGAAGGTCTCCGCACGTTCGGCGTCGAAGGCGCGCAATGGCGCATCCTGATTGCGGAAGACGATCCGCTCAATCAGGAAGTCGCCGTGTATCAGCTCTCGAAGCTCGGGCTCAACGCCGCCTGCGTCGCCAACGGCGCGGAGGCCGTCGCCGCGGCGATGCGCGAGCCGTACGACCTCATCGTGATGGATTGCGAGATGCCGGAGATGGACGGCTACCAGGCCGCCGCCGAGATCCGCAAGCGCGAAGGCCCCGATCGCCACACGTGGATCGTCGCGATGACCGCGCACGTGCTGCCGGGCTATCGCGAGAAGTGCCTCGCGGCCGGCATGGACGACTACGTCGCCAAGCCGGCGACGCAGGAATCGCTGCAAGCGGCGATCGAGCGCTTCGCCAGGACGCGCGCCGGCAAGGCGCAGGCGGCGTGAGCGTGGAAGCCAACTACATCGAGATGATCGCAGCGGTGATGGAGGAGTTCGCGCGCTCGAGCGATCTGTCGGCGAGCATCACCGCGGCGCTCGAGCGCATCACCGCGTCGATGAACGCGGAGTCGGCGACGCTGTTCCTGCTCGAAGGCGAGCTCGACGATCCGCGCGCGCGATTGGTGGCGCAGGCTTCGGTCGGCCCCGTGCCCGCGACGGGACTGTCGATCCCGGCAACGGCGGGCATCGTCGGCCGCGCGGTGACCAGCGGCGCGACGCAGCTCGTCGCCGATGCGCGCAAGGACACCGATTTCATCGCGCCCCAGATGATCGGCGGCGGCTACGAGATCCGCTCGCTCTTGTGCGCGCCGCTGATCGTGCGCAGCCAGCGGCTCGGCGCCGTCGAGGTGATCAATCGCAAGAGCGGCGACGGCCTGTTCGACCAGCGCGATCGCGAAGCGCTCGAAGCGCTCGCCGCCGCCGCGGCGATGGCGATCGCCAACGCGCGCATGGCCGCCGCGCAGATGGAGCAGGCGCGCCTGAAGCGCGAGCTCGAGCTCGCCGCGACCGTGCAGCGCAATCTGCTGCCGTCGGCGCAGCCCGACACCGGCGCGATCCACGGGCTGTCGATTCCCGCGCGCGGCGTGTCCGGCGATTTCTACGACATCCTGCCGCTCACCGCGGGCCGCGTTGCCTTCGCGCTCGCCGACGTTTCCGGCAAAGGCATGAACGCGGCGCTGATCATGGTGAAGGCCGCGACGCTGTTCCGCAGCTTCGGCAAGTACGTGCACGAGCCCGGGCGGCTGCTCGCGCGCATCGAATCGGAGCTCTCAGAGACAATGAGCCTCGGCATGTTCGTGACGATGGTGGTCGGCATCTACGATTCCAAGCGCCGCGAGCTGCGCTTCGCCAACGCGGGTCACGAGCCGCCGCTGCTGCGCGATCCGCAGGGACGCTACAGCGCGTTCCCCGCCGAGGATCCGCCGCTCGGCGTGTTCGGCGGCCTGAAGGATCGCCGCTATCGCGAGACGGCGCTCAAGCTCGCAGGCGACAGCGTGTACTTCTTCACCGACGGATTCACCGAAGGCCGAGGACCGGGCGGCAAGCCGCTGGGCGTCGAGGGCCTGCGCGGGCTCATCGACCGGTATGCGAATCGCGACCCGAAGGATCGGCTCGCGCGGCTCGCCGCCGCACTCACCGAGACGGGCGACGAGCTGCACGACGATCTCACGGTGCTGGTCGTGGAGGATCGCGTCGCGGCCGCGAAGCCGCGCGAGCGCCGTCGCGGCCGCGGCGGCTTGCTGGTGTCGCAGACGATCCAGGCGAAGGCGAGCCAATTGCGCATCGTGCGGCGCCTCGTGGAGGCCGCCGCGCGCCAGGGCGGGGGCACACCGGAATTCGGCGCCGACCTCGCGCTCGCCGTCGACGAGGCTTGCCAGAACATCATCCGCCACGCCTACGGCGGCGAGTGCGAGGCGACCATCCAGCTGCGCGTGCGCCGCAAG
>DASRHK010000176.1:0-9917 GCA_035650495.1 Nevskiaceae bacterium
TCGCCTTGGCGCCATCGTGCACGGCTTGCGTGACTGCGACCGTCATGCCGCGGTCCTTGAACGAGCCGGTCGGGTTCAAGCCCTCGAACTTGACGTAGATCTCGCCGCGGAACGCGATGTCGCGGGCGATGTTGTCCAGCCGGATCAGCGGCGTCGCGCCTTCGCAGAGCGAGATCGCGCGCGCTTCCAGCGACAGAGGCAGACGGTCGCGGTACTTGTCGACGAGGCCGGTGTAAGGGGTCACGGGCAATCCTGTGTGATGGTGCGAGAAGCGCCGTGCAGCGGATCCGGGATCAGCGGGCGCAGGTAGGCCGACACCGGCCGCCGGGTCATCAGCTCGTAGCCGCGCTCGGCAATCGCCGCGCGCTCTTCGGGACGACCCAGGTACTCGGTGCAGCGATCGACGAGCTCTTCGTATCGCGCGAACACCACCCCGGGCGCGAATTGCATCTCCTCCGCCTGGTCCACGCCGGTCTCGGCGATCACGAACCGGCGGTTGCTCAGCAGGTAGGTCACCCGCACCTGCTCGAAGATCTTGGCGTCGTAGATGTGCGAATTGAGCACGATGCGCGCCCGGGCGATCCAGGCATCGCGCGCCTGGCCGTAGACGTTGAACAGCTGCTGCACGCGCACGCCGCGACGCTGCAGCTCGTCGTGAATCCTCTTGCGGCGCTCGTTGAAGCTGCCGTACATGAGGACGTCGACGTCCTCCTCGCGAGGACCGATCCGCGACATCGCAGCCGCATGGCCGAGCGGCAGCTGCCGCACGCCCGTGATGCCGAGCCGTGCGAACTCGGCGATGTTCACCGCCGTGTAATCCCAGAGCTCGTAGCCGCGGAACAGCTCGAGCAGCTGCGGCGTCATCCAGCCCGACCCGGCCTGCTCCAGGTTGTAGAGCACCGAGCCCGGCGCGGGGCGATCGCTGCGGCGCGGAAGCAGGTTGGAGCCGAGCACGATCTGGCGGCGATCCGTGCGATCGAAGCGCGAAGTGATCTCCGACTCGTGCCCCAGCTCCTGCAGGCCATGGTGGAGCGTCTCCGCCACCTCCCGGAATGCCTCGCTGTGCGGATAGTTCGGAAGCGTCACGATGCAGACGGAGAATTTCACGAGCGCCCGCGTCCGCCCGCTAGAAATGCTCGACGCGGATGCGCGACGCCTTCTCGCGCACGAACGACAGCGATTCGATCTTGGTCGCCGCGTCGTCGAAGCGCGCCTCGGGAATCACGTTGGTGATGATCGCCAGCGTCGCGTCGTCCTCGCCGCGCGGCTCGCGCTGGAGGATCGCTTCGACGCTGATCTCGTGCTGGGCGAGGATCGACGTGATCTTCGAGAGCACGCCGGGCTCGTCGGCGACGCGCACGCGGAAATAGAACGCGCTCTCGATGTCGGTGATCGGCACCACCGGCAGCTCGCGCACCGATTCGGGCCGGAACGCGAGCGGCGGCACGAAGCTGTCGGCATTCGCCGTGAGCAGGCGCACGACGTCGACGAGATCGGCGGCGACGGCAGACGCAGTCGCATCGCCGCCGGCGCCGCGGCCATAGAAGCCGACCTGTCCGACCGCGTTGCCCGTCAGCAGCACGGAGTTGAGCACGCCGTCGACCTTGGCGAGCAGCCGATCCTCGGGGATCAGCGTCGGATGCACGCGCAGCTCGACGCCGGCGGCCGAGCGCTTCGCGATCCCGAGCAGCTTGATGCGATAGCCGAGGCTCTGCGCGATCTGCAGATCCTGCGGCGTGACCTTGGTGATGCCTTCGCGCGCGACCGACTTGAACGACAGCGGCATGCCGAACGCGATCGACGCGAGGATGGTCAGCTTGTGCGCGGCGTCGACGCCCTCGACGTCGAAGGTCGGATCGGCTTCGGCGTAGCCGAGACGCTGCGCGTCGAGCAGAGCGTCGATGAAGCCCTGGCCGCGCGCCGCCATCTGCGTGAGGATGTAATTGCAGGTGCCGTTGATGATGCCGGCGACGCCGTCGATGCGATTGCCCGCCATGCCCTCGCGGATCGCCTTGATGATCGGGATGCCGCCGGCGACCGCGGCCTCGAAGCCGACGATGACGTTCTTCGCGCGCGCGGCGTCGAAGATCTCGTTGCCCTGCTCGGCCAGCAGGGCCTTGTTCGCGGTGACGACGTGCTTGCCGCGATTGACCGCGGCGAGGATCAATTCGCGCGCGGGCGAGGCGCCGCCGATCAGCTCGATGACGACGTCGACGTCGGCGTCGCGCGCGATGAAGGTGGGATCGCTGACGACGGTGATGCCGTTGAGGTCGCACTCGCGACGGCGCTTCAGGTCGCGCGCGCTCGCGTGCGTGATCACGATCGGGCGACCTGCGCGCCGCGCGATCTCTTCGGCATTGCTCTTGAGCAGGCGCACGACACCCTGCCCGACCGCGCCGAGCCCGATGAGCCCGACCTTGACCGGAGCGACGCTCATGCCGACTTGAGGACTTTCTTGATGCCGCGGACCGCCTGGCGCGTGCGGTGCTCGTTCTCGATCAGCGCGAAGCGCACGTGATCGTCGCCGTACTCGCCGAAGCCGATGCCCGGCGACACCGCGACCTTCGCTTCCGCCAGCAGCTTCTTCGAGAACTCGATCGAGCCCATCGCGCGGAATTTCTCGGGGATCTGCGCCCACACGAACATCGTGGCCTTCGGCTTCGTCACCGGCCAGCCGGCCTTGTTCAGGCCATCGCAGAGCACGTCGCGACGGCTCTTGTACATCTCGCAGATCTCCGACACGCAGTCCTGCGGACCCTCGAGCGCCGCGATCGCGGCGACCTGGATCGGCGTGAACATGCCGTAGTCGAGATACGACTTGATGCGCGCGAGCGCGGCGACCAGCGTCGGATTGCCGACCATGAAGCCGACGCGCCAGCCCGGCATGTTGTACGACTTCGACAGCGTGAAGAACTCGACCGCGACGTCCTTCGCGCCTTTCACCTGCATGATCGACGGCGCCTTGTAGCCGTCGAACACGATGTCGGCGTAGGCGAGATCGTGCACGAGCCACATCTCGTTCTCCTTGCACAGCGCGACGGCTTTCTCGAAGAAATCGAGCTCGACGCATTCCGTGGTCGGATTGCACGGGAAATTGAGGATCAGCATCTTCGGACGCGGCGTCGTTTCCTTGATCGCCTTCTGCAGCTCGTCGAAGAAGTCGACGCCGGGCGTCATGCGCACCTGGCGCACGTCCGCGCCCGCGAGCACGACGCCGTACGGATGGATCGGATACGCCGGCGACGGCACCAGCACGGTGTCGCCGGGCGCGAGCGTTGCGAAGGCCAGATGCGCGAGGCCTTCCTTCGATCCGATCGACGCGATGACTTCCGTGTCCATGTCGAGCGTCACCGCGTAACGCTGCTTGTACCAGTTCGCCATCGCGCGGCGCAGGCGCGGAATGCCCTTGGACACGGAGTAGCGATGCGCGTGCGTGGTGCCTTCGCGCTGGGCGACCTCGACGAGCTTGTCGACGATGTGCTTCGGCGTCGGCTGATCGGGATTGCCCATGCCGAAGTCGATGATGTCCTCGCCGCGAGCTCGGGCTGCCTTCTTCAGATCGCCGACGATGTTGAACACGTACGGCGGCAGACGCGCGATGCGCGGGAAGACAGCCTTCGGGCCCGGCTTGGTGATGGACACGGCGACTTTCGGTTCGGACGTCATGGGACGCGGATTCTACCGCACTGCACCAATGCTCAATCGAGCGTTCTGCGGAACCTGCGCACGCCGATGAACAGCACGATCACGGTGAACACGAGCATCGGCCAGACGTTCGGCCACACGGCCGACGCGCCGAGACCCTTGAGCACGATGCCGCGCACGATGCGCAGGAAGTGCGTGATCGGCAGGATCTCGCCGAGCACCTGCGCCCACTGCGGCATGCCGCGGAACGGGAACATGAAGCCCGAGAGCAGCATGCAAGGCAGGAAGAAGAACAGGCCCATCTGCATCGCCTGCGTCTGGTTGCGCGCGATGGTCGAGAACGTCACGCCGATCGTGAGGTTGGCGAGGATGAAGGCAAAGATGCAAATGAGCAGCAGCGCGTAGCTACCGACCATCGGCACGCCGAACGCGAGGTGCCCCAGCGCCATGACCACGGCAACCTGGATGTAGCCGACGAGGATGAAGGGCACGATCTTGCCGACCATCACCTCGAGCGGCCGCACCGGCATCGCCAGCAGGTTCTCCATCGTGCCGCGCTCGAGCTCGCGCGTGATGCCCAGCGAGGTCGAGATGATCATCGTCATGGTCAGGATGACGCCGAGCAATCCGGGCACGATGTTGTAGCGCGTGATGCCTTCGGGGTTGTAGCGACGCTGCACGCGCATCTCGACAGCGGCGGGCTCCTGCGCAAGCGGCGCCAGCGGCCCGCGCAGATCGTGTTGAAGCGCGCCACTCGCGAGCTGCTGCACGGCAGACAGTGCGTTGCCTGCCGCGGCAGGATCGCTGGCGTCGGCTTCGATCAGCAACGCGGGACGATCGCCGTGCACGAGGCGTCGCGAGAAGTCGGACGGGATCTGCAGGATGAACTGCACTTCGCCCAGCTCCATCAAGCGGCCGGCCTCAGCGTCGGTGGCATTCGGCGCGACGACGACAAAGTAGCCGGTGTTCTGCAGCGCGGCCGTGATGCTGCGCGTGAAGGTGCTCGATTCGGCGGAGACGATCGCCATCGGCAGGTGCTTGGGATCGGTGTTGATCGCGTAGCCGAACAGCGTCAGCTGGATCAACGGCACGCCGATCATCATCGCGAAGGTGAGCCGGTCGCGCTTCATCTGCACGAATTCCTTGCGCGCGACCGCGACGAAGCGCGCCCAGGAGAATCCGTCGAGATGGAAGCGGCTCACTGGCCCACTCATTGGTAGTTGTCCTGCGCCTGATGCAGCAGGTGGATGAACACGTCCTCGAGGCGCGGCTCGTCGCGCGACCACTGCAATCCGACGCGGTTGAAGAACGGCTTGAGCTCTTCCTCCAGCGCTTTTCCATCCGGACCGCTGACGTGCATCGCATTGCCGAACGGCACGACCTGCTCCGCGGCAGAGAGCTTGTGCAGCTCTTCGGTCAGCTCGTGCAGGCCGTGGCCGCTGACGGTCCAGGTCGACAGCTTCGACGCCGCGACCAGCTCGTTCGGCGTTCCCTGCGCGAGCAATTTTCCGTAGGCGATGTAAGCGAGACGGTGACAGCGCTCCGCCTCGTCCATGTAATGCGTCGACACCATGATGGTGATGCCGGCGCTCGCGAGCCGATGCAGCTCTTCCCAGAAATCGCGGCGGGCCTTGGGGTCGACGCCCGCGGTCGGCTCGTCGAGCAGCAGGAGCTTCGGCTCGTGCATCAAGCAGGCGGCGAGCGCGAGGCGTTGCTTCCAGCCGCCGGAGAGCTGTCCCGCGAGCTGCGTCTCGCGCTGCTTCAAGCCCAGGTGATCGAGGGATTCGCTCACGCGCTGCTCGATGCGATCCATCTCGTAGATGCGCGCGACGAACTCGAGATTCTCGCGGATCGACAGGTCTTCCCAGAACGAGAAACGCTGCGTCATGTAGCCGACTTCGCGCTTGATCTTCTGCGCGTCGCGGATCACGTCGTAGCCGATGCAGGTGCCCTCGCCCGCGTCGGGTGTGAGCAATCCGCAGAGCATGCGGATCGACGTCGTCTTGCCGCTGCCATTCGGGCCGAGGAAGCCGAAGATCTCGCCCCGATTGACGGTGAGCGCGAGGTGATCGACGACGGTCTTGCCGCTGAAGGCCTTGGTGAGCCCGCGCACCTCGATGACCGCTTCGCTCACTTTGGCAGCCGCACCTCGACGGGCTGGCCGGGCTTGAGCTTGCCCGCGTCGCTCTCGCCCGGCCAGGCTTCGACGAGGAACACCAGCTTCTGCCGCGCCGAGTCGCTGTAGATCACCGGCGGGGTGTACTCGGCTTGCGGCGCGATGAAGCGGACCGTCGCTGCGAAATCCGAAGCACAGCCGTCGCAATGCACGCTCACACTCGTGCCGACCTTGACGCGCTCGAGCTCGGCTTGCGGAACGAAGAAGCGCAGCTTGCGATTCTGTGGCGGCAGAAGCGAGAGCACCGGCGCACCGGCGGCAACCTGCTCGCCGATCCGGTAGTAGACGTCCTCGACGACGCCCACGGCGGGCGCTGTCACGGTCTTCTGCGAAAGCACCCAGCGCGACTGATCGAGCTGCGCCTGGATCTCCTCGACGCGAGCGCGCGTCGTCTCGGTCTGCGTGCGCGCCATGTCGAGCTGCTGGATGCTCGACAAGCCTTGCTTGCGCATGTCCTCCTGGCGCTTCAGATCCCGCTGCGCCAGATCGAGCTGCGACTGCGCTTGATTCAGTCTGTGCTCGCCTTCGTCGACGGCCGCTTTCTCACGCTCCTGCTCGAGCGCGAACAGCGGCTGTCCCTGCGAGATCTCCTGTCCGCGCTGCGCTTGCAGCGAAGCGAGCTGCCCCGCGACCGGCGCGGCGACGTGAACCGATTCGCCCTCGACGTAGCCGAGCCACGAGCCCGATTTCTCACTGCTGCATGCGGCGAGCAGCGCCGCCCCGATCAGCGCGAAATATTTCCCCATGACGCGAATCTTAGCCCGTACAAGCGAAAAGCCGCGTTTAACGCGGCTTTTCGTAAGACAGCGGACGGCGCGTTGAGCCGACTTCGTTTTTCGATTTTACGAAGTGGGCTCGAACGCGCCAATCGAAGTCACGTCAACTTTTCTTTGATGCGGGCGGCCTTGCCTGCCAGATCGCGCAGGTAATACAGCTTGCTGCGCGCGACTTCGCCGCGACGCGTCACCTTGATCTCCGCAACCTGCTTCGAGTAGGTCTGGAAGACGCGCTCGACGCCTTCGCCGTGCGACACCTTGCGCACGGTGAACGCGGAGTTGAGCCCGCGATTGCGCTTGGCGATGACGACGCCTTCGAAGGCCTGCAGGCGCTCACGGTCGCCTTCCTTCACCTTGACCTTGACCTCGATGGTGTCGCCGGTACGGAACTCCGGGACCTTCTTGTCGGCCATCTGCTCGGCTTCGAGCGCCTGGATGATCTTGCTCATGACTGTTCTCGGTACTCTTCGATAAATTCGCGCAGCAACCTGGTTTGCTCCGCGTCCAATTCTAACCCGGTCAGCAGGTCCGGCCTCTTCAGCCAGGTCTGCCCCAACGCCTGCTTCAGCCGCCACCGGCGGATCGCTTCGTGATCGCCGGACATCAGAACCTCCGGCACCCTCACTCCGCGCCATGCTTCCGGCCGCGTGTAGTGCGGGTGATCCAGCAGTCCTTTCGCGAACGAATCGTTCTCGGCCGACTGCTCATGACCCAGCACCCCCGGCAGCAATCGCGCGATCGCATCGATCATCGCCATGGCTGCCAGCTCGCCGCCGCTCAGCACGAAATCGCCCAGCGACAGCTCGAAATCCACTTCCGCTGCGACGACCCTTTCATCGAGTCCTTCGTAGCGCCCGCAGAGCACGATCAGTGCGGGCTCCTTCGACAGCCGATCCGCCCACGCCTGCGTCAGCGGCTCGCCCTGCGGGCTCAAGCTCACCACGCGCGCCGGTCCGACCGACTGCTTCGCTCTAGCGACGGCCTGCGCCAGCGGCTCGGCCTCCATCACCATCCCGGGCCCGCCGCCGTAGGATCGATCGTCGACCCTTCGCCAGCGGTTCTGCGCGTAATCGCGAGGGTTGCGCGTGGACAGCACAAGCTGCCCGCCTTCCACCGCGATCCGCGGCATCCCGTGCCGCGCGACCTGTTCCACCAGCTCCGGGAACAGCGTCACGACTTCAATCTTCATGTCACCAATCCGGTGACCAATCCACGACGATGCGGCCGGCCTTGAGATCCACCGACTGCACGATCGGTCCACGCACGAACGGGATCAATCGCTCCCTTTCGCCGCCGAGCGCCAAGACCGCCTGCGCTCCGTTGTCGGTGACATACTCGACCTTGCCGAGCATCTCACCTTCCACATTCAGGACTTCCAGTCCGATGAAGTCCGTCCAGTAAAACTCGCCGCGCTTGAGCTTCGGCAGATCCTCGCGCGGGACCTCGATCTCCGATCCGGTCAGCAGCGCCGCGACGTCGCGATCCTCGATCGGCTTGCCGCTCTCGTCGGCCAGCTGCACCACCAATCCGGGACCCTGCTCGCGTCCCTGCAGCACCCGCACTTCGCGCTCGGCGGCGCCTTTCAGGTACCAACGCTTGTAGCGAAGGAGATTGCGCTGCGGATCGGCGTACGACTTGACCTTCAGCCAGCCCTGCACGCCGAAGACGCCCGCGATCTTCCCGAGCGTCACCCGGCGCATCGGATCAAGCCGCCGCGGCGGCTCCCTCGGCCTTCGCGCTGGTGTCCGTCGAGGACTTCGCGTGCGACAGGAGGAAGGTCACGCGATCGGAAACCTGCGCGCCCTTGCCGGTCCAGTAGGTGACCCGCGAGCGGTCGATGACGAGCTGCTTCTCGTCGCCGGTGGCCTTCGGGTTGTAGTAGCCGAGCCGCTCGATGAAGCGGCCGTCGCGCGCCTTGCGGCTATCCGTGGCGACCACGTGATAGAACGGGCGCTTCTTGGCGCCTGCGCGCGCGAGTCGAATCTTGACCATGATTTATGCGATTCCTAAAGGCCCAGGGGGCCGCGAAAGGCCGCATATTCTATAGAGTTTCGGGCAAATTACCAGCAAAACGAAGGGGCTTTTTCCGAAACTGCGTGCCAGGGACGGCAACATGGTGAACCGCGCCGGCGGCCCCATCGCACGAAGTAACCGCTACCGTTGCTCCCTTCCGGGCCTGGCGGGGTTCACAGCGTTCCGTCGCGGGGACCGGCGCGGCCACCGCGGCGAAGTTTGCCCGAATCGTCCCCGCAAAGACAGCGCTTGCGTAAACTTTGTCGGGTACGACGAGTCAGAATTGTCGTTCCAGAACAACACAAGATCGCCATGACGCTTCCCTGCTTCAAGGCCTACGACATCCGTGGCCGCGTACCCGACGAGCTCAATCCGGACATCGCTTATCGACTGGGCGTCGCCTATGCAGAGCGCTTCCAGCCCAAGCGGGTCGCGCTCGGTCGCGACGTGCGGCATTCCAGCGAATCGCTGCTGCACGCGCTCGCGCACGGACTGATCTCCCGAGGCGTCGAAGTCGTCGACATCGGACTGTGCGGGACTGAAGAGATCTATTTCGCAGGCTTCCAGCCGGGCATCGACGGCGGCATCCAGGTGACCGCCAGCCACAACCCGAAGGACTACAACGGCATGAAGCTCGTGCGCGGCGGCGCGGTGCCGATCAGCGGCGACTCGGGCCTGCGTGATCTCGAAGCGGCGGTGGAGAAATCGACCGCGAAAGCGCCGGCAGGCAAGCCGAAGATGACGTCGAAGAGCTATCGCGACGACTACGTGAAGCATCTGCTCGGCTACGTGAAGGGCATGAAGCTGAAGCCGCTGAAGATCGTCGTCAACGCCGGCAACGGCGTCGCCGGCGTCGTCATCGATGCGCTCGAACCGCACCTGCCGTTCAAGTTCGTGAAGGTGCATCACGCGCCCGATCCGGAATTCCCGAACGGGATTCCGAATCCGCTGCTGCCCGAGATGCGCACCGACACCATCGAAGCGGTGAAGAAGAACAAGGCGGATTTCGGCGTCGCGTGGGACGGCGACTTCGATCGCTGCTTCCTGTTCGACGAGCACGGCGGCTTCATCGAGGGCTACTACATCGTCGGCCTGCTCGCCGAAGCGATGCTGAAGCGCGAGCCGGGCGCGAAGATCATCCACGACCCGCGACTCACCTGGAACACGATCGACGTGGTCACGCACGCGGGCGGACGGCCGATCCAGTCCAAGACCGGGCACGCGTTCATCAAGGAGCGCATGCGCGCCGAGAACTCGATCTACGGCGGCGAGATGAGCGCGCATCACTACTTCCGCGACTTCGCTTA
>DASRHK010000177.1:0-59427 GCA_035650495.1 Nevskiaceae bacterium
GATACGGGATCATCGCGGCCTTCGGCAAGCCGGTGCTGCCGCCGGTGAACAGCAGCATGTGGAGATCGTTCTCGCCGACCGCTTGCGCGTCCGCGCGCGGCTGCGCCTGCAGGAGCCAGCTCTCGTAGCCGTCGAGCGCGATCAGTGGCACGTTCAGCCCGCGGGCGTGCACTTCGTTCGCTGCGTCGTGAAGCAGGAGCGACGGACGCACGTAATTGGCGAGCTCGCACTGCTCCTTTCCGGCGAGGCGATAGTTGAACGGCGTGTAGACGAAGCCCAGCTTCGGCGCGGCGAGGATCAGATCGAGATGCGCGATGTGATTGTGCGCGAGGATGCCGACGCGGCTGCCTTTGCCGACGCCGCGCTCGGTCAGCTGTGCCGCGAGCCGCTCGGCGCGCTGATTCAGCTCGGTGTAGGTGAACCAGCGTCCGCGGAAGCACGCGGCTGCGCGATACGGCGTCAGGCGCGCGCGCCAGGCGGCGAGGTCACCCCAAAATGAGTGGCTCACGCGCGATACCTCACGCAGATCGCATTCCACACGTAGCCGATGCCGGCGGCGGCGAGCACGCACACGTCGCCGTCCGCGAAGCGGCCTTCCTCGCGCGCCAGCTTGAGCGAGAGCAGCACGTCGACCTGGCCGATGTGGCCGTAATCGGAGAGATAGATCGATCGATCGCCCGGAACGCCGATGCGGCGCAGCACCTCGTCGTGCGCGCTGCGCTTCATGTGCAGGAGCGCCACGTACTTCGCCTGCGTGGACGTGATGCCGGAGCGCGCGCAGGCCTCGTCGATGACCGTGACGAAATTGTCGAGCGACTTCGCTTCGAGCCGCCGCTTCATGCCGGCCGGATCGGGCACCTGCAGGCGGAACTCGTGCACGTTGCGCGGCGTGATCGGATGGCGCGTGCCGCCGACGGGAACGATGACGTCCTCCGAGAAGCTGCCGTCGGTGCGGAAGCTCGATCCGAGGATCTCGAAGCCGGGACCGTCGCGCTGGATGACGGCGGCGCCGCCACCCGCAGCGAGATTGTTGAGGAAGCGCGTGTTGGGATCGGAGTAGTCGACCAGATCGCCGTTGCGATAGCCGCCGGCGAGGAGCACCGCGTTGAGATTCCGATCGGCCTTCATCAGATCGGCAGCGAGCTTGAGTCCCAGCACCGCGGTGCCGCACTTCTGCCCGACGTCGAACGCCCACGCGCGCTCGGCGCCGAGATCGTGCGCGGCCTCGATGCCGGCGGTCCACACGGGATATTCCTTGTGCTCTTCGGTCATGCAGATCAGCGCATCGATCTGCATCGGCTGCACGCGCGCTTCGGCGAGCGCCGCGCGCGCCGCGCGCACGCCCATCGCGTTGGTGTGATCGTCCGGACCCGGCACGGTCTTCTGCGTGATCCCCATCTTGTCGCGCACGACGTGCTCGGGCACGCCGGACGCACGCGCAATGTGCGCAGCGTCGTGGCGCTTCTCGGGAAGATAGATGCCGATGCCGGTGACGACAGTCATTTCTTGCGACCGGAGGAAGTCCCCGTGGGACGCGGTGCCATTCCGTTGGCGATGAAGTCCATGACCTCGTCGAGCTTCTTCTTCGCCGGCAGCGCGCCGCTCCACAAGCTGTGGCGCAGGCCGAGGAAGTGACTGATCCCCATCATTGCCCAGGCGCGCTCCTCGGCGCTGCCCTTGGCGAGCTCGCCGCGCTTGGCCGAATCCTCGAGCGCTGCGGTGTAGCGCTGCGCGAGCTGCAGGTAGTAGTCGCGGAACGCGCCTTCGTCCACGAACTGCGCCTCCTGCACGATGCGGTAGACGCCGGGATGCTCGAGCGTGAACTGCAGGAAGCCTTCGATGCCGCGACGCTCGACCTGCATGCGGTTGCGTCCGGCGCCGGCGACGTCCTGAGCGAGATGCGAGCGAAGCGCGTGTCCGAGCTCGCGCACGAGCACGGAGAAGATCTCTTCCTTGCTGCGGAAGTAGAGATAGAAGGTGCCTTGGCCGATATCGGCGCGCGTGGTGATGGAGCTGACCGACGCGCCGTGGAACCCCTTGCCGCCGAACTCGGCTTCCGCGGCGTCCAGCAATTTGCGCCGCGTCGCCTCGCCGCGCGCGGTCGCGGGAATGCGCTCCCCAGGCATGCGTCTCGAAGCCCCCTTCCGCTGTGCGGCTCGTGAAAACCTGAACCGATCGTCAGGTTAGGCGGCGCTTCTCGCCGCCGTCAAATCAGCGGCCGGTGACGGCCCAGAGCCCGCGCCGCGGCGACGCCTGCAAGTCCCGACGCTGCTTCAGCACCATCAGGCAGGACTCGAACGCCCTGGAGATCCGCGTCTGGATGCGGATGCGCTCGAGCTTGGGCCAGGTCGCGCGCTCGCCGTCGTTGATGAAGCGACGGATGTCTTCCGACGAGGGATTCGCGAACATCCGCAGCAGCTGCTTGGGCGTGTGCTTCGGGAACACGTTGATGTCGCCGGAGTAGCGCTGGCGCACGAGGTTGTCGAGCTTGCCGAGCGCGCGGCCGCCGCCGTACGGATCGATGTGCTTGCGCGCGAGCGCCAGCGCTCCGCGACTGCTCGAGGTGAGCAGCTCGCGCGCGAGCGGCGCGAGCCCGCGCTTGGGCAGGCGGTCGCTCATGAACGGCACGATGTGCGGGTTGGTCTGGCTGACGATGTAGTGATTGACGTTGTGCAGGCGCGCGAGCCGGAGCATCGGCATATCGGAAGAGAGCGTGCCGTCGACCCAGCGCTTGCTCGGCATGTAGGGCACGGCGCGACCCGAGAAGTCGCGCGCTTCCAGCATCACCGGCGGGAACACGCCCGGCACTGCGCAGGACGCGAGCACGCCGCGCGCGACGAACACGTTCGGCGCCGTGAGGTAGTTGAGCAATCGTCCTTGCTGATGCGGCTCCGCCGGCGAGACGGTCACGCCGATGATCCGGCGCGTGCGCTCGAACGCCTGCTCGAAGGTTTCCTCGCCGATGTTCTGCGCGAGACAGCTCTCCAGCTGCGTCGCGTCCATCACCGCCTTGCCACGCAGCGCGTGCGCGAGCGACACGCCCTGGAACGCGCGCAGGTTCAGTCCGTCGGGATCGAAGATCAGCGGCAGCTGCCGGTCGTCGCGCACGCCGACCATCGCCGCGATGATCGAGCCCGCGCTCGATCCGGAGATCACGCGCGGCAGCAGATCGTGCTCGTGCAGCGCCTTGATCACGCCGAGATGGAACATGCCGAGCGTCGCGCCGCCGGAGAGCATCAGCGCCGAGCGGCCGAACACGCTGCCGGTGCGCTTGAAGAACAGGATCTTCTCGTCATGGCCGAAGTCGGGGAAATCGCCGGCGCACAGATAGTCGAGGCAGCGCGCGACCTCGTCGACGTAATCCTCGATCAGCTTCTTGGTGCCCACGCGCGCGACGTCGTAGAGCGCGGGATTGGTGATGTTCGCGAGATTGCCGTGCAGGCCTTCGTGCAGCATGTAGACGAGCGGGCGCACGTCGGCGCGGCGGCGCAGCGCGCGCATCTGCGCGAGGCGCTCCTTGATCAGGAGATGGTCGTAGTCCTCCGAGGTGTCGTCGGCCTTCCAGGCGTCGAAGCCCTGGACGCGATCCAGCTCCAGCGCGATCTCGCGCCAGGTGCGGTAGTCGGTGGCTTGGTGCAGATCGGCGCCGAGGCGCTTGATCGGATTGCGCAGCACGTGGTCGAAGATGGCGAGGCCCCCGGCCTCTTCGTCCCAGTGTATGCGATTTTGTGCGTTGCGAGAGAATACGCGCGTGAGCCCGTCGCCCCCTGCTGTGCGAACGCAACGACCGCGCTGGATGATCGGCGTCTCCGCCGTGCTGCTCGTCGCGGCGCTGTATGCGCTCGATCGCATGCTCGGCGAGTTGAGCGTCGACGACATCTTCGGATCGCTGCAGGCGACGTCGGGCTGGCGCGTGCTCGCAGCCATCGCCGCGACCATCGCGAGCTACGCGGTGCTCGTGCTCTACGACGTGCTGGCGCTCAAGCAGCTCGATCGCAAGCTCCCCGCCGCGGAGATCATCTCGACCTCGTTCACCGCATTCTCGATCGGCTACAACCTCGGTCTCGTCGTGGTGTCGGCGGGCGCGCTGCGACTGCGTCCGTACACGGCCGCCGGCTTGTCGACCCTCGAGGTCGCCGGCGTGATGGCGTTCGGGACGCTGACGTTCCTGCTCGGCGCGTGGGTCATCGTCACCTTCGCGCTTCTGCTCGAGCCTCACGCGAGCGCGACGATCCTGCATCTGCCGGTGGGCAGCGCCCGGCCGATCGGCGCGATCCTGTTCGCCGGATTCAGCATCTATCTGCTGATCAGCGCGGGCGGTCCGCGCGAGATCACGCTGTTCGGCAAGAGCTGGCGGCTGCCTGGGTTGCGGATGACGATCGCTCAGATCGGCGTCGCCGTCGTCGACTTGTTCCTCGCCGCGGCGGCGCTGCTCTTGTTGCTGCCGAGCGCGCACGTGAGCCTTCTCGCCTTCGTCGGGCTCTACGTCGTCGCGATCGGCGCTGGACTCGGCAGCAGCGTGCCCGGCGGGCTCGGCGTGTTCGAGACGATCCTCATCGTGCTGATCCCCGAGCTGCCGCCGAGCGCGCTGGTCGGACCGCTCCTGCTCTATCGGCTGATCTATTTCGTGCTGCCATTCGGCGTCGCGCTGATCTGGCTCGGCGTGCGCGAGGTGCGGAGCGGCCGCGGCTGGCTGCCGGGAACGCTGGCGACGCTGCGCTGGTGGGTCGAGTGGATCGGCCCGCAGCTGCTCTCGGCTGCGGTGTTCATGGTCGGCACGATCCTGCTGCTCTCGGGCGCGACGCCCGGCATGGATCAGCGCATGGCGTTCCTGTCCGACATGATCCCGGAGCCGGTGCTCGAGCTGTCGCATCTCGCCGGCAGCACGATCGGTCTCGGCCTCTTGATCGTCGCGCGCGGGCTTTATCGACGCGTCGATGCCGCGTGGTGGGTGACGCTCGTGCTCTGCGCGGGCGGCATCGTCGCCGAGCTGCTCAAGGGCATCGACTACGAGGAAGCGACGCTGCTCCTGCTGATCATGATCGCGCTGGTCGTCTCGCGCCGACGCTTCACGCGCCGCGCGCCGCTGTTCGAGCGGCGCTTCTCGCTGTCGTGGTTCATCGGCGTCGCGATCGTGCTGGGATCGGCGATCTGGCTCGGGCTCGCGGCGTATCGCGAAGTGCCGTACGCGCACGATCTGTGGTGGGAGTTCGCGTTCGAGAGCGACGCGCCGCGCTGGCTGCGCGCGAGCCTCGTCACCGTGCTGATCGCGTCGGGCATCTCGCTGTGGCAGCTCGCCGGGCGCGGCTCGCGCGCCGCCAAAGCGCAACCGACGGACGAAGACCTCGCGCGCGCGACGAGCTGCATCGCCAACAATCGCGACACGGTCGCCAATCTCGCGCTGCTCGGCGACAAGCAGCTCCTGTTCAGCAAGCCCGGCGACGCCTTCATCATGTTCCAGCGCTCGGGCCGCAGCTTCGTCGCGCTCGGCGATCCGGTCGGCAACCCGGAGCGCCACGCCGCGCTCGCGTGGCGGTTCCGCGAGATGTGCGACCAGAACGACGCGCTGCCGGTCTTCTACGAAGTGTCGAGCGAGAAGCTGCCGCTGTATCTCGACATCGGGCTTGCGCTGATCAAGCTCGGCGAAGAAGCGCGCGTGAATCTCTCGACCTTCACGCTCGAAGGCCCGCAGCGCGCCGAGCTGCGCACGGCGAATCGCAAGGGCCAGCGCGAAGGCCTGGAGTTCTCCGTCGCGTCGCCGGCGGAAGTCGTGGCGCTGATGCCGCAGCTGCAGGAAGTGTCCGATCAGTGGCTGTCGGCGAAGTCGACCGCGGAGAAGGGCTTCTCGGTCGGCAGCTTCGATCCCGATTACATCCGCCACTTCCCGTGCGCCATCGTGCGCCGCGCGGGCGAGATCGTCGCCTTCGCCAACCTCTGGCAGGCGGCGGACAAGTCCGAGCTCACCGTCGATCTGATGCGCTACAGCTTCAAGGCGCCGAAGGGCGTGATGGATTACCTGTTCGTCGAGATCATCCTGTTCGGCAAGCGCGAAGGCTTCGCGTGGTTCAACCTCGGGATGGCGCCGCTGTCAGGACTCGAGCGGCACCCGCTCGCGCCGTTCTGGCACAAGCTCGGCTTGCTCGTGCATCGCTACGGCGAGCCGTTCTACAACTTCGAGGGGCTGCGCAAGTACAAGGAGAAATTCAATCCGGTGTGGCGGCCGCGTTATCTCGCGTCGCCCGGTGGCTTGTCGCTGCCGCGCGTGCTGCTCGACGTCTCCTCGCTGATCGCCGGCGGCGTGAAAGGCGTCGTGTGGAAGTGAAGCGCGCGCTGATCGGGCTCGTCGCGCTCATCGCGGCGTGCTCACACGAGAAAGTCGAGACGATTTCGCACGGGCGGTTCCCGAAGGTCGAAGTCGTGCGCGGCAAAGGCGACGTGCAGAGCGTCGTCATGCTGATCACTGATCTCGACGGCTGGACGCCGAAGATGAAGTCGCTCGCGAACACGCTGGCCGCGAAGAACGCGCTCGTCATCGGCATCCCGCTCGAGACGTTCTACGCCGAGCTGCAGAAGGAGATCGGCGGCTGCGAGTTCACCGACGGCGATCTCGAGAACCTGTCGCACTTCGTGCAGGCGTATTCGAAGCTCGGCGGCTACACGCATCCGATCCTGGTCGGCGACGGCGAAGGCGCTGCGTTCGCGGCCGCGAACCTGATGCAGGCGCCGGACGGCACGTTCGCCGGCGCGGTGACCGCGCGATTCGCGCCGCATCTCAAGCTCAAGCAGGAGCTGTGCGCGGGCGACCACCTCGTCGTGAAGAAATCGGGCGATGGCTTCGACATCGTCCTGCCTTCGTCGCCGGTCGAAGGCTGGTCGCAGCTCAAGGTCGCCGATGCAAGCGCGTTCGCCGAAGCGGTGACGAAACTCGCGGAAGCCCATCCCGCCGCCACATCGACGCTGCCGCCGGAGCTCGTCGATCTGCCGATCATGGAATTGCCCGCCGACGATGCGAAGCCCGGCGCGCCGATCGCGATCTTCTGGTCAGGCGATGGCGGCTGGGCAGGGCTCGACGAAGAGGTCGCGAACGCGCTCAACGAGAAGGGCGTGTCGATCGTCGGCGTGGATTCGCTGCGCTACTTCTGGGCGAGCCGCACGCCCGAGAAGGTCGCCGCCGACATCGAGCGCATCCAGCGCGTCTACACGAAGCAGTGGCGCAGCGAGCGGGTGCTGCTCGTCGGCTACTCGCAGGGCGCCGACATCCTGCCGTTCGCGCTGAACAAGCTGTCAGCGGACGCGCGCAAGCAAATCTCGCTCGCAGTCGCGATGGGGCTCGGTGATCACGCGGTGTTCGAGTTCCATCTCGCGAACTGGATTGGGCCGATCAAGCAGGGCTACGACACGCTCGCCGAAGTGCGCAAGATCCAGGGCACGCCGTTCCTGTGCATCTACGGCGAGGAAGAGGACGACACGATTTGCCCGAAGCTCGAAGGCGGCGCGGTGCGCGTGGTGAAGCTGCCGGGATCGCACCACTTCAATGGTGACTATGGCCGGCTGGCCGAAGAGATCCTGAAAGCTGCGGGTTAACGCGTCGGAACGCGGATGCGCTGGCCCGGATGCAGCAGGCTCGACTCGCTGAAGCCGTTGAGCTTGCGGATCGCGTCGATGCTGACGCGATACTGCTTGGCGATGTGCGACAGCGTCTGGCCCGAGCGCACCTTGTGCGTGCGATAGCTCTTCGCCGCTTTGCCTTCGCTCGAAACCGCGATCGCCTTGGCGTTCGATTTCGCCGACGCCTTCGGAATCGGCTTGAGCGATGCGACGGCCGTGCTGAAGTCGCTGCCGCCTTCATGCGGCGGCACGCGCACGACGCTGCCGCGCCGCAGGTGCTTCGACAGCCCCGGATTCGCGCTCTTCAGCGACGCGAGCGTCACGTGGTACTTCTTGGCGATGCGCGCGAGCGTGTCGCCTTTCTGGATCTTGTGCTGCACGTAGTAGAGCTTCTGCTGCTCGTAGCGCTCCGAGGACGACAGCGTGCCGAGCGCGACGCGGAAGGCCTCGGCTTGTCCCGGCGGCAGGCGCAGCGTGTGGCCCGGCGGCACGTAGAGCTTGCCGTCGATGACGTCGGGACGATACGCCGGATTGAGGCGGCGGAAGGTTTCTTCGTCGGTGCCCGACAGGCGCAGCAGCGTCTGGTAGGGAATGTAGTAGTCGCTCGTCTGCACCTGGTCGAAGCGCAGCGGCTGCTTGCGCTGCAGGTTGCCGAAGTGCTTCGCGTAGTCGCGCTCGACGTCGCTCGCCGCGAGGAATTCCGCGTAGAAGTTGCGCGAAGCGAAGCCGAAGCTCTTGGCGCGATAGCGCTCGATCAGATCGGACAGGCTGTTGCCGTGGACCTGATCGAGGCCGCGCGCGAGTCCGCCGCGACCGTGGTTGTAGGCGGTGACCGCCAGCGGCCAGTCGTGCAGCGCGGCGTAATCGTCGCGCAGATGTTCGGCCGCGGCTTGCGTCGAGAACCAGGGATCGGCGCGATCGTCGACCACTTCGTTCAAGCGCATGTAGATGCGCGCAGACGACGGCATGAACTGCCAGATGCCCGCGGCGCCGACTTTCGAGTAAGCCTCTTCGTTGAAGCTCGACTCGACGAGCGGCAGGCGCGTGAGCCGCGTCGGCAACCCTTCGCGCTCGAACACCGTTTCCATTTCGGGGAGATATTTGCCCGACGTCTCGAGCGCGCGCTGCGTGCGCTCCTTCAACCCGCGCTGGCTGCGCACGTTGTCGAGGGCCTTGCGAAACCGGCGATCGTCGTCGATGCCCCCGTAGAGATTGAAGACGCGGCGCTCCTGGTCGTTGAGCTGCTCGGGATGATGCCGCTTCTTGTCGACACTCTTGAGCAGGCTTTCGAGGCGCCGCTCTTCGCGCTTCTCGGCCGCAGACTGCATGAGGCGAGCACGCGTGCGATCGATCGTTGCTTCGTCGCGGAAGTCGAGCACCTCGAAGACGCGATCCGGATATTCCGCCGCATGCACGACGCTCTGGAATTCCGAGTATTCGGAAAACACTTTGGTCCAGAACTGGTAGTTGGGCTCGATGACGGAGAGGCGCGGGAACAGTGCGTCGTCCGAAGGCACTGCTGCGGCGGGTGCGGATGCGTCGGGCGATTCGGTCATCTCCATCGCCGCGGTTTCGGCCGGCGGGAAAGACACTTCGTCCGCGCAGGCCGCGCCTGCTGCGAACGCCAAACAGAACAGCCACCACCGACGCTTCATTTCTCGCACCAAAAGACACGCCCCAACGATGATCGGAATGCTACCGTGCCGGGGCCGGGACGGCAAACAACTTTCCGTGGGAATTTAGTGTGATTGCGCGCTTTTTTTAAGACCGTCGGAGATAGGAAAAATATCCCAACGCGGGCCGGAGGAACCGCTAAACTGATCGTCCCGTGGACCGCCCGACCCCCAGCACGTTCTACCCGCCGATCGAGCCGTTCCGGACGCATCGGCTGAAAGTCTCCGCGCTTCACGAGATCCACGTCGAGGAATCGGGCAATCCCGCGGGTAAGCCGATCGTCTTCGTCCATGGCGGTCCGGGCGGCGGTGTCGAGCCCTGGCATCGGCAGTTCTTCGATCCGGTCCGCTACCGCGCCGTGCTCATCGACCAGCGCGGATGCGGCAAATCCACGCCCCATGCCGAGCTCAAGGAGAACACCACCTGGGACCTCGTCGCCGACATGGAGACGGTCCGCGCCAAGCTCGGCATCGACAGCTGGGTCGTGTTCGGCGGCTCGTGGGGCGCGACGCTCGCGCTCGCGTATGCCGAGACGCATCCCGAGCGCACCAAGGCGCTCATCCTGCGCGGCGTGTTCCTGCTGCGGCCGCAGGAGATCCACTGGTTCTATCAGGAAGGCGCGAGCTGGATCTTCCCCGACGCGTGGGAGCACTACGTGCGCGTCATCCCGCCGGCCGAGCGCGGTGATTTCGTGAAGGCGTACCACAAGCGCCTGACCAGCCCGGACGCCGCGATCCGTCGCGAGGCCGCGCGCGCCTGGAGCATCTGGGAAGGCGCGACCAGCAAGCTCCTGCAGTCGGAAGACCTGGTGAAGCGTTTCGGTGAAGACCGCTTCGCGGAAGCATTCGCGCGCATCGAGTGCCATTACTTCGTCAACCACGGCTTCTTCAAGACGCCGAACTGGCTGCTCGAGAACGTCGGGCGCATCCGCAAGATCCCCGGCGTGATCGTGCAGGGGCGCTACGACGTCGTCTGCCCGATGAAGTCGGCGTGGGACCTTCATCTCGCGTGGCCCGAAGCGGATTTCCAGATTGTCCCCGACGCCGGCCACGCCGCCAGCGAGCCGGGGATCCAGTCGCGGCTGGTCGACGCGGCGAATCGGTTCGCGCACCTCTGATTGTCGTCATGCCCGCGTCAGCGGGCATCTCGTTTTCAAAACTGGATTCCCGCCTCCCCGGGAATGACGAAGTGCGCTTGACATGCAACCAAATGGTTGCCTATCATCTTCGCCCGTGGACAAGGTGTTCAAGGCACTCGCCGATGCCGGACGCAGAAAGCTTCTGGACCAGCTGCACGCCGACAACGGCCAGACGCTGTCCGAGCTCTGCGAGCACCTCGACATGACGCGGCAGGCGGTGAGCAAGCACCTGCGCTTGCTGGAGGCGGCGAATCTCGTCGTCGTCCAGTGGCAAGGGCGCGAGAAGCTGCACTACCTCAATCCGGTGCCGATCCACGACATCTACGAGCGCTGGATCGGCAAGTACGAGCGCCATCGCTTGAGCGCGCTGGCCGATCTCAAGCGAAGGCTGGAGAAGAGCAACGATGAGTAAAGCGAAACACATCTACGTGATCTACGTCGACGCCAAGCCCGAGCGCGTCTGGGACGCGCTGATCACCACCGATGCGACACGCCAGTACTGGGGACACGACAACGTCTCCGACTGGAAGCCCGGCTCGCGCTGGCAGCACGTGCGCACCGGCGACGGCAGCAACAAGGTCGATCTCGTCGGCAAGATCCTGGAGAGCGATCGGCCGCACAAGCTCGTGATGACCTGGTCGTTCCCGCAGGACGAGAACAATCCGGCGCAGATCTCGCGGGTGACGTTCGACATCCAGCCGTACCGCGAGACGCGCAGCAAGCTCACGGTCACGCACGACGACCTCGAGCCCGGATCGCAGATGGAGAGCGGCATCCAGCATGGCTGGCCGCTCGTGCTCTCCAACCTCAAGTCGTATCTCGAGACCGGCAAGGTGATGCCGGTCCTGAAATAGGAGCATTGCGATGGCGAAGAGCCGATTCGTCTACGTGAGCTACATCCGCACGACGCCCGAGAAGCTGTGGTCGGCGCTGACGACGCCGGAGTTCATCCGTCAGTTCTGGTTCGGCTGCACCGCCGACTGCGACTTCAAGGCCGGCTCGCCGTGGAAGCTCGTCTATCCCGACGGCCGGCTCGCGGACGTCGGCAAGATCGAGGAATCGCAGCCGCCGCACCGATTGGTGATCCGCTGGCGCAACGAATGGAATCCCGAGCTCAAGGTGGAAGGCGATTCGCTGTGCACGATGGAGATCGAGCAAAACGGATCGGCCGTGAAGCTGTCGATCACCCACGCGATCGATCGTGACGCATCCAAGTTCATCGAAGCGGTGTCCGGCGGCTGGCCGAAGGTGATCTCCAATCTCAAATCACTGCTCGAGAGCGGATCGGTTGCGTTGACGGATCCGTATCCGGCGGCGAAGCAGGCCGCGGCTTAACGCTTCGCGCCGAGCATCGACAGCGCCTTCTCGCGAGAGATCTTGCTGTCGGCGCCGAGCTGTCCGTTGCGCCACCACCCGAGGACGCGCGCGCTATCGATGCGCCAGTAGGCCACGTCGGGGAAGGTCTCGATGTCGGCGACGACGTAGCCGCGGATGCCGGCGAGCTTCTTCAGGAATCCGGTCTCGTCGAAGTGCCGGCTCGAGCCGACCATGTTGCTCGGACAGAAATACAGTCCGTGCCGGGACAGCGAGCGCACTTCCCAGCGGCCTTCGTGATCGTCGATGACGTCATACGGCGCGCCTTCGCTCGGCGCGGGACGTCCATGCAGCACTTCCGACGCGATGCGCCGCTCGAGGATGAACGAGACGCGCCGGCCGTCGGTGAAGTACTGCCGCACCGCGTCGTCGCGCAAGTGCATCGCACGCGTGAGCTCGGCGAGATTCCACGACAGCACCCCTTCAGCGGCGGCGCAGGAGAACGATACGGTTGCTGTTAGTGCCAGCGCGATTGTTCGCCACACCCCAGATGTGCGCCGTCTTGGTGAAGCTCTGTTCATGGATCAGCACGCCCTCGCAGTCGAAGCCCGCGGCGAGCGCGACCGGCACGACGTGCTCTTCCAGCCGCACGCTGCCGCCGCGCACCTCGCCGACCTCGAAAGCGACGTGGCCTCCGCGAGCCGTGATGCGATGAAGCTCGCACATCACGGCGCCGATGAGAGCTGTCCACTCGGCCAGTCGCGACGGTGTGCTGATCCGCGCCGCGACTTCATCAACCGCGATGCCGTTGAACCAGCAGCGCAGCCAGTTATCGTCGGCGTACTGCACGACGTCGAGGAACGGCGGCGACGTGACCGTGAGCTGCACGCTGCGATCGGCGATCGGCTGCGTCGCGCGCGCGTCACACTCGACGAAGCGCACCTTCGCTTTCGCGAGCTGCGCGCGTTCTTCGTCGGAGATCGTCTTCAACAGCGTCTGCGTCTTGCGCAGGATCAGCTTGCGCGTGTCGCGATAGTCCGGCTTCTGCGCGCGTCGCTCATTGATCTTGATCTGCGCCTGCGCGCTCACCGCCTGATTCGGCGGGAACGTGTAGACGGAAAAGAAGCCTGGCGAATGACCGGTCAACCGATTGGTCGCCACCATGCGGATCCAGCGGTCGACGTGATCCTCGGAGCCCGAATCGCGGCGCGATCGCAGATACGCGCGCAGCGACACGATCTCCGCGAGCGTGGCCGGGTGGTAGAACATCGAGAGATCGAGATCGGCGGTCGCGGCTGGCTCAATCGGGATCTCCTGCAACCGCGCGGCGACTTCCTCGACCGTCGGCGGATTCAATCGCGGCTCGACCAGGATGCGCGACAGCGGATTGATGTCGTTCGCGATCGCGCGACGTCCGAGCAGCCCAGCTTCGAGCGCCGTCGTGCCGCGCCCACTGAACGGGTCGTAGACGACGTCGTCCGGGTTGGTCAGCCGTTCGATGAAGAAGCGCGGCACCTGCGGCTTGAAGCACGCGCGATAGGAGATCTCGTGGAGCGGATGCGCGTCGCGCTGCTTTGCGGTCCAGAACTCGTTGACGTAGACCGGCATGAGCTCGGTCGCGACCGGACGCATCTCGCACAGCGTCGGCTTGCCGAACTGATCGAAGGCGCGAAGCGTTTCGTGCAGGCTCACTTCGCGGTTCTCCAGCCGAAGCCCTCATCCGGCTTGATCGATTCGAGCACGAGGCTCGAGCGGATGTCCTTCACGCCCGGCAGGCCGATCAGCGTGTGCATGGTGAAATCGGAGAAGGCTTTCAGATCGGCGACGAACACGTGGAGCAGGAAGTCGAGGTCGCCGGTCATCACGTAGCAGGCGCGGATTTCCGGCAGGCGGCGCACCGCGTCCTCGAAGGATTCGGCCATGTCCTTGGACTGTCGCTCGATGCGCACCTGGATGAACGCCTGGATCTGCAGCCCGAGCTTTTCGGAGTTGAGCCGGGCGGTGTAGCCCTCGATCACGCCCGACTCTTCGAGCTTCTTCACGCGGCGCAGGCAGGCGGTGGCCGAGAGCGAGACCTTGTCGGCGAGGGCAATGACCGGCACGCGGCCGTCGCGCTGCAGCTCGCGCAGGATCTTGAGGTCGGTGCGGTCGAGGTCTTCAGTCACGCAGCAAATCACTACGAATCGATCCGAATGTAGTGAATAGTGCCACAAAATTGCGCAAGCACGCCCGGAATTGCACAAAGTGAGCACCGCCGCGGCGTTAGGATGGTCATGCGAACGGGCACGGTCGGAGGAGACCTCGAGTGTTTGGTGCCAATACAACCAACGAGCTGCGCGGCGATTACACGCACGCAAAGCCGGATTTCACGATCGACCAGGACATGCGCCTCTACAGCGCGGCCGATCAGGCGATGTGGCGGAATCTGTACTGCCGCCAGTCGCGGATCGTTCAGGGCTACGCGTCGGGAGAGTTCCTGCAAGGCTTGAAGCTGCTCGACGCTGCGGATCGCATTCCGCAGCTCGAGCGCATCAGCGACGCGCTCTACAAGGCCACGCAGTGGCGCCTCGTCGCGGTGCCGGGCTTCATCCCCGATGTCGCGTTCTTCAAGCACCTGTCCGAGCGCTGCCTGCCGGTGACGGTGTGGCTGCGCAAGCCCGAGGAGATGGACTATCTGGTCGAGCCGGACATGTTCCACGACTTCTTCGGCCACGTGCCGATGCTGTTCCATCCGGTGTTCGCCGATTACGTGCAGATGTACGGGAAGCGTGGACTCGAGGCGGCCGGCGAGAACGCGCTGCCGCTGCTCGCGCGGCTCTATTGGTACACCGTGGAATTCGGGCTGCTCGAGTCCAAAGACGGACTGAAGACGTTCGGCGCGGGGATTCTCTCGTCGGCCGGCGAGACGCCGTTCTCGATCGACAGCCGCGAGCCGCATCGCGTGCGCTTCGCGCTCGAGCGGGTCATGCGCACGCGCTACATGATCGACGACTATCAGAAGACTTATTTCGTGGTGCGCTCGCTCGACGAGCTGCATCGCGCGATGGCGGATGATCTCCGACCGGTCTATCGCAAGCTCGCGACGGCAACGGAGCTCGACCCGGGCTCCACCTACGCCGGCGATGAGCTGGTCAGCGCGCCGGCGAAAGTCGCGGCCTGATTTCACCGCGGCGCGGGTGACGCGCCGCTTTCCAAAGGATTACCCTTGAAACCCGAAACGGTGGCTGTGCCCATGAACAAGAAAGAGCCCAATCCGCTGCAGACCGACGGCTTCGAGTTCGTCGAGTTCACCGCGCCGACCAAGGCCGGTATCGCCGAGCTGCACAAGCTGTTCGAGCTGCTGGGCTTCGTCGCCGTTGCGAAACATCGCAGCAAGGACGTCACGCTGTTCCGCCAGGGCGAGATCAACTTCCTCGTCAACGGCACGCCGTACACGCACTTCCATCAGTTCGCGCAGGCGCACGGTCCCGCGGCGTGCGCGATGGCGTGGCGTGTGAAGGACGCCGTGAAAGCGTACGACTACGCGATTGCCCAGGGCGCGCATCCGTTCGATGCGAAACCCGGGTTCATGGAGCTGCGCCTGCCGGCGGTTTACGGCATCGGCAACAGCGTTCTGTATTTCGTGGATCGCTATGGCCCCGGGCACTCGATCTACGACGTCGACTTCAAGTTCTTCGACGGCGTCGATCCGAATCCGCAGGGTGTGGGCCTGTGCTGCATCGATCATCTGACGCACAACGTCGAGCGCGGCAACATGGACACGTGGGCGGGCTTCTACGAGAAGATCGCCAACTTCAAGCAGATCCGCTACTTCGACATCGAAGGCAAGCAGACCGGGCTGTTCTCGCGCGCGATGACCTCGCCGTGCGGAAAGATCCGCATCCCGATCAACGAGAGCGCCGACGACAAGAGCCAGATCGAGGAATTCCTCAAGCAGTACCGCGGCGAAGGCATCCAGCACATCGCGCTCGAGACGAAGGACATCTACAAGACGGTCGAGGCGATGCGCGCGCGCGGCGTCCAATTCATGGACACGCCCGACACGTACTACGACAAGGTCGACACGCGCGTGAAGGGCCACAAGGAGAATGTCGCGACGCTGAAGAGGCTGCGCGTGCTGATCGACGGCGCGCCGGAGGAGGGAATCCTTCTGCAGATCTTCACGTCGACCGTGATCGGCCCGATCTTCTTCGAGATCATCCAGCGCAAGGGCAACGAAGGCTTCGGCGAAGGCAACTTCAAGGCGCTGTTCGAGTC
Source organism: Nevskiaceae bacterium (assembly GCA_035650495.1). Lineage (GTDB taxonomy): Bacteria > Pseudomonadota > Gammaproteobacteria > Nevskiales > Nevskiaceae > DASRHK01. The sequence continues at coordinate 15,992 of DASRHK010000177.1, forward strand.
GATCGAGGAAGACCAGATCAAGCGCGGCGTCCTGAAAGAACCCGCGTAGATGTCGCGCAAATACATCTATCGCCCCCACGTCGAAGGCCAGGCCTCACGCCAGGCGCACGCCGATCTGCCCGAAGGCACCTACGAGCGCGAGCTCGGCAAGGAAGGCTTCTTCGGCCCCGCGTCGCACATGTATCACCCGAAGCCGCCGACGGCGTGGACGTCGTGGGAAGGTCCGCTGCGCCCGCGCGCGTTCGATTGCGTAAAGCTCGCGGCAAACGGCGCTTCGCCCTGGGATGCGAAGACGCTGCTGTTCAATGCGAGCGTGCAGATGCGCTACTGGACCTGCACGAAGTCGATGGACCATCTCGTGCGCAACGCCGACGGCGACGAGCTCTTGTTCGTCCATGCCGGCGACGCTGATCTCTTCTGCGACTACGGTCATCTCGCGCTCGTGCCAGGTGATTACGTCGTCCTGCCGCGCGGGACGATGTGGCGTATCGAGAACAAGTCGCCGGTCACGCTGCTTCTCATCGAAGCGACCAACGGCAGCTATCAACTGCCGGAGAAGGGACTCGTCGGCGAGCACGCCATCTTCGATCCGGCGATGCTCGACGTGCCGGCGATCGACAAGGCGTTCCAGTCGCAGCAGAAGGGCAAGCTCGCGACCCGCGAGTGGAAGGTTCGCGTGAAGCGGCGCAACGAGATCTCCGTCGTCACTTATCCGCACAATCCGCTCGACGCGGTTGGCTGGCACGGCTCGCTGCATCCGGTGCGCATCAACGTGAAGGACATCCGTCCGCTGATGTCGCACCGCTTCCACGTGCCGCCGTCGGCGCACACGACGTTCGTCGCGAATCGCTTCGTCGTCTGCACGTTCGTGCCGCGTCCGTTCGAGACCGATCCGGGCGCGATCAAGGTGCCGTTCTTCCACAACAACGACGATTTCGACGAAGTGCTGTTCTATCACGCGGGCGATTTCTTCTCGCGCGACAACATCCACCCCGGCATGATCACGCTGCATCCCTGCGGCTTCACCCACGGCCCGCATCCGAAGGCGCTGACCAAGATGCTCAAGCAGGAAAAAGCGGCGACCAACGAGTACGCCGTGATGATCGACGCGCGCGACGCGCTCGAAGTCGGCGAGGCTGCCTCGTCCGTCGAATGGGCTGACTACCACCGCTCCTGGCAGAGCGCTTGACGGTCGCGCCGTACGGCACCTGGGTTTCGCCGCTCTCCGCTGCGCAAGTCGCGGCCGGCGCGACGCGTCTCGATCAGGTTCAGCTCGATGGCCGCGACGTCTACTGGATCGAGACCCGGCCGCAGGAGCAGGGACGCTCGGTCATCGTGCGCCGCAGCGCCGATGGCCGCATCGACGACGTCACGCCGCAAGGTTTCAACGCGCGCTCCGGCGTGCATCAGTACGGCGGCGGCAGCTACGCGGTGCGCGACGGCACTGTGTATTTCTGCAACTTCACGGGCTTCTCCGACAACCAGCTCTTCCGCCAGTCGCGTGATGGCGCGCCAGTCGCGTTGACGCGCACGCCGCAGCGTCAGTACGCGGACCTCGAAGTCGACGCGAAGCGCGAGCGCGTGATCTGCGTGCGCGAGGATCACGGTCGCGCGGGAGAAGCGAGCAACGAGATCGTCGCCATTCCCCTGCAAGGCGTCGGCCTGAAGGCCGACCCACAAGTGCTTGCCTCGGGCGCCGACTTCTATTCGAACCCGCGGCTGTCGCCCGACGGCACGCGGCTCGCGTGGCTGCAGTGGAACCATCCGAACATGCCGTGGGATGGCACCGAGCTCTGGATCGCTTCACTCGCTGCAGACGGCTCGCTCACGAACGAGCGGCGCGTCGCTGGCGGTGCGCGCGAGTCCATCTTCCAGCCGCAGTGGTCCCCAAGCGGCGAGCTGCATTTCGTTTCCGATCGCACCGGCTGGTGGAATCTGTATCGCCTGCGCGATGGCGACGTGCAAGCGCTCGCGCCGATGGACGCGGAATTCGGCGAAGCGCAGTGGGTGTTCGGAGAATCGACCTACGCGTTCATCGACGACTCGCGCATCGCGTGCAGCTATTCGCATGATGGGCGCTGGCATCTCGCGGTTCTCGATGCGAGCCGCGGTGAATTGAACACGCTCGATGTCGCGTACGCGCCGCATCTTTCCGTGCGCGCCGATCGCGACGCGATCGTCTTCCTTGGTACCGCGCCGACGTCGCCCGACGCGATCGTGCGCGTGTACCCGGACGGCGCCTCGCTCGAGCTCGTGAGCCGTCCTTCCGGGCGGCTGCTCGACGCCGCCGACGTCTCGATCGCCGAATCGATCCGCTTTCCCAGCAGGGGTCGCAGCGTGCACGCGTTCTACTACGCGCCGAAGAATCACGCGCATCGCGCGCCTGAGGGCGAGAAGCCGCCGCTCATCGTGATCAGCCACGGCGGTCCGACGTCGGCCGCAGTCGATTCGCTCAATCCGAAGGTCCAGTTCTGGACCACGCGCGGCTTCGCCGTGGTCGACGTGAATTACGGCGGCTCCACGGGCTTCGGCCGCGCGTATCGCGATGCGCTGAACGGGCAGTGGGGCATCGTCGACGTCGACGATTGCATCGCCGCGGCGCAATCCCTCGTCGCGCAAGGCAAGGCCGATCCGCGTCGATTGATCATCCGTGGCGGCAGCGCCGGCGGCTACACGACGCTGGCCGCGCTCGCGTTCCACGACGTGTTCAAAGCGGGCGCGAGCCATTACGGCGTCAGCGACGTCGAAGCGCTCGCCGTCGACACGCACAAGTTCGAGTCCCGCTACCTGGATCAGCTGATCGGCCCGTATCCGGCGACGCGCGACGTCTATCGCGCCCGCTCGCCGATCCACGCCGCCGGCAGGATCAGGGCGCCGCTGATCCTGTTCCAGGGTCTGGAGGACAAGGTCGTGCCCCCGTCGCAGTCGCAGAAGATGGCCGACGCGCTGCGCGCCAACGGCGTGCCGGTCGCGTATCTCGCGTTCGAAGGCGAGCAGCACGGCTTCCGCAAGGCGGAGAACATCGTCCGATCGCTCGAGGCCGAGCTTGCGTTCTACGGCGCGGTGCTCGGCTTCAAGCCGGCGGGCGACTTGCCCGCGCTGCACATCGACAACATAGAATCGAGGTCATGAAGCTCGCGACCCTGAAGGACGGGACCCGTGACGGCCGCCTGATCGTGGTGAGCCGCGATCTCAAGTCCGCATCGCTGATGCCGCAGGCGCGCAACCTGCAGGCCGCGCTCGACGACTGGCGCAGCGTGGTGCCGCATCTGGAAGAGCTGACGACCAAGCTCAACTCCGGCCGCGTGCGCGACACGCTCGAATTCAAGCCGTGCGATTGCCACGCGCCGCTGCCGCGCGCCTATCAGTGGGCCGACGGTTCCGCCTACGTCAATCACGTCGAGCTCGTGCGCAAGGCGCGCGGCGCCGAGATGCCGGCGTCGTTCTGGACCGATCCGCTGATGTATCAGGGCGGCAGCGACGCGTTCATCGGCCCGTGCGATCCGATCCGCGCCGGCGACGAAGCGTGGGGCATCGACTTCGAAGCGGAGATCGCGGTGATCGTCGACGACGTGCCGATGGGCGCGACGCGCGAGCAATGCGAGCAGGCGATCCGCCTCGTGATGCTGGTGAACGACGTCTCGCTGCGCAATCTCATCCCCAACGAGCTCGCGAAAGGCTTCGGCTTCTTCCAGTCCAAGCCGTCGTCGTCGTTCTCGCCGTGCGCGGTGACGCCCGACGAGCTCGGCGACGCGTGGCGCGACGGCAAGCTGCACCTGCCGCTGTCGTCGCAGATCAATGGCGCGCCGTTCGGCAAGCCCAACGCCGGCGTCGACATGACGTTCGATTTCCCGACGCTCGTCGCGCACGCGGCGAAGACGCGGCCGCTCTGCGCGGGCTCGATCATCGGCAGCGGCACCGTGTCCAACAAGGGTGCCGACGGTGGTCCCGGCAAGCCGATCGCCGACGGTGGCGTCGGCTATTCCTGCCTCGCCGAATTGCGCACCGTCGAGACGCTCACGCAAGGCGCAGCGAAGACGCCGTTCCTGAAATTCGGCGATCGCGTGCGCATCGAGATGCTCGACGCGCAGGGTCGCAGCGTGTTCGGCGCGATCGACCAGATCGTCACCCGCGCATGAGCCTCAAGCTCTATTCCTACTGGCGCTCGTCGGCCTCGTATCGCGTGCGCATCGCGCTCGCCTTGAAGAAGGCCGAGTACGAGTTCGTCCCGATCGACATCTCCAAGGGCATGAGCGGCGAGCAATACGGTGCCGCGTATCGCGCGATCAATCCGCAGTCGCGCGTGCCGTTCCTCGTCGACGGCGACTTCGGTCTCGGCCAGTCGCTCGCGATCCTCGAATATCTGGAGTCGAAATTCCCGCAGCCGGCGCTGATCCCCGCAGATGCGAAGGCGCGCGCGCGCATGTGGGCGTTCTGCCACACCATCGCGGGCGACATCCAGCCGCTGCAGAACACCGGGCCGCTCGCTTATCTCACCCGCGAATTCAAGATCTCCGACGAGCAGAAGAACGCGTGGATCCGGACCTGGATCGAGAAGGGCTTGTCGGCGCTCGAGCAGGAGCGCGGCACGCTGAAGGACTCGGGCTTCGTGTTCGGCGACGCGCCGACGCTCGCGGATTGTCTGTTGGTGCCGCAGGTGTACAACGCCGAGCGCTTTTCCTGCGACGTGAGCAAATTCCCTCGGCTCTTCGCGATCACGCAACGGCTGCGCGAGCATCCGGCGTTCGCGAAAGCGCATCCGGATCGGCAGCCGGACGCGCCGAAGCCGTAGGGCGCTAAACCTTTCGTCCCGCGCTCTCGCGGAATTTCTTCAGCTCTTCGGCATTGCGCAGGCGCGACTCGCGCCGGAACTGCGCCTCTTCGTAGCGATGCTTCTCCTCCGGCGTCTCCGGCGTGATCGCCGGCACCGGGCGCGGCCGGCCGTCGGCGCCCTGGGCGACGAAGGTGAAGTAGGCGGACAGGATGTGGCGTCGATCGCCGCCGCCGACCATCTCGGCTTCGACCTTCACGCCGATCTCGAGCGAGGTGTTCCACGCGCGATTCACCGACGCGTGATAGATCAGCACGTCGCCGCCGCGCGCGGGCGCGATGAAGTGCACCGCGTCGACGCCGACCGTCACGCACGGTCCGCCGGCGTGCTTGTTCGCGATCACCGCCGCGATGCGATCCATCGACGCGAGGATCAAGCCGCCGAACACGGTGCTGTTCTGGTTGAGGTCGTTCGGGAAGACCAGGTGGACCTGGTCGCGCACGGCCGAGTAGGAAACCGGTCGCGCCACTTTCGCGTCGGAAGGGTTCATGGCGCCATCGTACAAGACAAGGGCCGCAGCTGCGGCCCTTGCTCTCTCCCGCTGCTATTTCGTCTTGGCGTTGTGCTTCTTGCGATAGATGCCGCGGCTGTGGCTGCTCTCGGACTTCTGGATCCGCGCCTGCTCGCCGGCGGTGACGCGGCCGTTGCGCGCCGCGCTGGCTTCGCGCCCCGCCGATCGTGACTGACCCGCTTCCGCATAAGCCGCTTCGTGATTGGTCATCTGGCCCGTCTGCATGCCGCGCTCGATGCGCTTCTGCTGATTGATGTTGCGGCCGACATCGGCCTGCAGGCGTTGCGACGATGCCGAATCCGGATTGCCGGTCGCCGCGTTGTGCTTCGCGCGATAGATGTCCTGATTGGCGCGACGCTTCTCGCGGTTGAGCTGCTGCTGCTCGCCGGCGCTGATCCTGCCGTCCTTCAGATCGCGCGCTTCCGTGCGGTTGATCACCTGCTGCTCGCGCTCGAGGCGACCGGCTTCCTTGGTGTTGAGCTCGCCAGACTTCAGGCCTTGCTCGATGCGTTTCTGCTGATCGACGTCGCGCTGCACGTCGCTCTGGGCGGCGGTCTGCGCGAACGCGGCGCCGCACGACAGCGCGGCGAACAACGCGAGAAGCGAAGCGCTCTGCATCTTCATGGGCTCTCTCCCTATCAGTAGTTGCCGTGACGACCGTTGCCGTGACCCGACGGCGCCGAATGTGTCGGTGGACGCGTCGGCTGGCTGGGACTGGGTTGCGATCGGCCGCGCCAGTAATTGCCGGGGCCGCGGCCGTAGTCGCCGCGGTAACCGCCGTGACGATAGCCGCCGTAATAGTGGCCGCCGTAGTACGGATACGGCCGATAGCCGTAGGAGCCGTAATAGCGGTAGTACGGCGCCGGGTAGTAGTAGGCCGGGAAGAACGAGACGAAGCGGAACGCCGGATACGGGTAGTACACGTAGACCGGTGCGTCTTCGTAGACCACGCGATCGACTTCGTCGACGTCGTCGTCGACGTGGGGCCGCACGTCCTCGATCACTTCGTCGGCGTCGTCGTCGGCTTCGGCGATCACTTCGCGACCGCGATCGTCCCGTTGCGCGACCTGGCGGCCGACGCAATCGACGATCGCGACGTCGTCCTTGTCGTCGCGCGACGGCGCTTCGCCCGCGAGCACGGTGAGCGTGTGCGCTTCGGTCTTGCCGTCCGGCGTGGTGGCATAGACTTCGACCGTGTTGCGTCCGGGACGCAGGCCCTTCAGCACGGTCAGTCGCGGCCATTCCTCCGAGACGGCGCTCTCGGGGACGCCTTTGCCGTTGATGAAGACGCTGATCTTGTCGAGGTCGGACCGCGAGGCCTTGAAGTCGAAGACGACCTGGGTCTGCCTGACCGCATCGGAGCAGGCGAGGCCGCCCGGCGGCTGCGCCAGGCTCGCGATGACATTGGGCGCCGCGGCCTGCGCCGGCGCGGCAGCGGCTAGGGCAACCGCGCCTGCCGTGACGAACCGCGACGTCCAGCGGAGGGGATTTTGCATGGCGCCATTCTTACCACGGCGACGCTGACTGCTGGCTGAACGACGGGCTCGGCGTTGCGCGCGCGCCCCTCGAAGATCTCGCGATAGGCGACGTAGAACAGCGCGCCGTGAAAGGCGACGACGATCGCCGCCAGCGCCGCCGGGAGCAGGCAGGCGCCGACGGTGCTGCTCAGCATCACGACGAGCGACAGGCTCACGCTCGGCTGCAGATTGCGACGGTGCGCGCGCCACGACAATGCCAGCACCGCAGGACGCGACGCCGGCGAGAACGCCATCAGCGGCAGGAACGAAGTCCCCAGCAGATAGCTCGCGAGACTTCCCCACAGCACTGCGAGCGGCCACAGCGAATGCGTTTGCTGCGCAACTGCATGCCCGCTCGCCGGCAGCCACACCCCGATCGCGCACAAGCCGGCCGCAATGACCGCAGCTCCGATCGCCCAGCGCCACAGGCGGGCACCGTGCGTTGCCGGTCCCGAAAGATCGGCCGCGCGCGCGACGACGATCGCGGCGGCAAGCAGCGGCCAATAAAGAAGGGCACCGATCAGCGCGAAGTGCGCCGGCGTCGCGATCGGCGCGAGCGCGCGGAACACGACGCGATCGACGACCGTCGCCATGACGAGGATCAACCCGAATCCGAGCGGCGCGCGTGCGATCAGCGCGGCGGCTTGGCGGATCCATTGCAGGGGTGCGCTGGCCGCGACGCGGCGGGGCTCGAAGACGGGGCTGTTCATGCGCTCCCATCGTAGGCCGGCGCTGCAGGCGCTTCCTTAGATAAGGAATCCCATGTCGGGCTTGACGCAGGTCAATGTCGCGCGCGTGGGGCCGACCTACGCTGCCCGCATCGAAATTGGAGTTTTCATGGACGAAGGTACCGACAACCTGGCAGCCCGCGGACGCCAGCCGCCACCATCTGCTTCGCTGCCCGTTCCGGGCACGCTGCCGATCTCGGCCGCCGCGCTCGAGTCCACGGCTGCGGCGGTGTATCACGCCGCCGCGCGAGGGGATCACCGGGGCGAGCTCTTGCGCATGCTGTGCGTCGAGCTCGGCAAGCGCTGCGGCGCAGCGCTGGTGATGATCGGCCGCAAGGCGGCCAACGGCACGGTCGCCATCGACGCCGAATCCACCGCCAACGCGCTTGCGCTCGCCTTCACTCGCGTCCCCGAATGCTGGGACGGCGGCGTCGCGAGCCAGGGCGCCGCGACATCGGCGCTGCGGGCGGGCGGACCGGTCCGCATGCGCTTCGCCAGCGAGCCGCTGGCGCTGTGGCGATCCGCCGCGCTGCAGGACGGCATCGCCGAAATGATCGCCGTGCCGATCGCGGTCGGCACGGAAGTGCTGGTGCTCGAGCTGTTCTACGCCGCGCCGGCGCCGACCGCTGCCGCGAGCATGACGATCGACGCCTTCTGCATCGCCATCGAGCATCTGCTCGAGGATCTGGGCACGATCGAGCGCCAGCGCCTGGTCGCACGCGCGCTGGAGCAGTCCGGCAACGCCGCGTTCATCACCAACGCGCACGGCAGCTTCGTGTGGACCAACCCCGCATTCCAGCAGCTCTCCGGATATTCGGAAGCCGAGGTGCTCGGACGCGATCCGCGCCTGCTGCAGTCCGGCAAGCAGGGCCTGCGCTACTACCGCGAGCTGTGGAGCCGCATCCGCTCCGGCAAGGTCTGGAGCGGCGAGACGATCGATCGCGACAAGTCGGGGCGGCTTTACACGATCCGCCAGACCGTGAGCCCGCTCGTCGAGCAGGGACGCATCACGCATTACGTGTCGATCCACGAGGACATCGGTGCGCAGAAGCGCAAGCTCGAAGCGCTCGAGCTCGCGACCGCCGTCGATCCGCGCACCGGGTTGCTCACGCGCGCGGCCTTCGAAGCCGCGGCGCGCGATGCGCTGTCGACGCTCGCGGCGCAGCAGAACGGCGCCGATCTCGTCGTCCTGTCGCTGCGCGGACTGCGTCGCGCGTCCGAGTCCTTCGACGCGGAGATCGCGGACTTCCTCGGCGAAACGATGGGCCGGCGCGTGCGTGAAGCGCTCCCGCCGCCACATCTGGTGTCGGCCAGCAGCCCTTACGAATACACCGCGCTCGTCCAGCACGATCAGCTCTCCGGCGGCTCCGTGCAGACCTTGATCGAGGAAGCGACCGAGCGCCTGAGCGAGCCGCTGCTGTATCTCGGCAACGCGCTCGAGATCGACGCGCGCTGCGTGCGCGCGACGTATCCCGACGCTGGCACGACGCTCGAAGAGCTGGTGCAGAGCGCCGACCGCAAGCTCGCCGACGAGCCGGTCGCCCGGGCGCGGCCGATCCGCGCACACTGAAATCCTTCGGCGGGGCCCAAAGAAAAACGGCCCGCGCGACGGGCCGTAAGCGCTCCTTTGGGGGAGGAGCTGGAGAGATCTCAGGCGGCCAGTCGCGCGGCGCTCAGAAGCCCGACCGGCTCGGCGAGCATCGCGAGCGGCGCAGTCTTCAGCAGACGGATCTTGCGATCGTCGGACTGGATGAGGCCCTTGGTGCTGAAGCGCGTCAGCACGCGGCAGACCGTTTCGGTCGCGAGCCGCAGATGGTTGGCGATGTCGCCGCGGCTCATCGGCAGCCGCGCCGGCGTGCCGGGCAGCGGATGCAGCCGCGCGTTCATGTCGAGCAGGAAGGCGGCGACGCGCTGATCGGCGTTGTAGTCGCCGGCGAGCGCTTGGGCCTGCGCGAGATCGCAGCTCATGCGCTGGAGCAATCGCTGCGCCAGCGCTGGCGACTCCGTGAGCTTCTGCATCACCAGCGCCTTCGGCACGCGGCAGACCTGCGAGGGGACGACCGCGACCGCGGACGCCGGATAGCGCTCCGCACCGAGCGCATCGAGGCCGACGAGATCGCCCGGCAGATGGAAGCCGCGCACGCGCTCGTTGCCTTCGTCGTCGATCGTCACCGACTTCACGCAGCCGGCGCGCACGACGTAGATCGCGTTGGCCGCGTCATGCGCCGCGAACAGCGTGCGGCCCGCTTCCGCGAGCGATACGTGCGACTGCACGAGCGCGTTCCATTGCGCCACGGCCGCGTCGCAAAGGCCGCCGATCATGCATTGCTGCGAGGCGGGGCAGAGCGCGCAGTTCGGTCGCGCGGTGGTCGATTCAGAGCGTTGCGGAGCGAGGTCGAAGGGCATGGCGCACATCCGGTTTGAAGTGCGTCCAGCGTGAGGCACCGCGAACGGCGCGAAAATCCGGAATTACCCGCATGCGATTGCGGGTAGTACGGATGCCGCCCTGGGGACCTACGCGTCCTGGAGGGTCAGGATCATGCGCACCAGCTGTGCGAGCGAGCGCACGCCCATCTTCTCGAGGATGCGCGCGCGATGCAGCTCCACCGTGCGCTCGCTGATCCCGAGCTCGATCGCCACGACCTTGTTGGCCTGGCCGTCGGCGATGCGCTTGGCGACTTCGCGCTCGCGCTCGGTGAGCTCGGCCCAGCGCCGCTCGATCTCCTCGCGCTGGCGAAGCACCTCGCGCTGCTGCATCTCTTCTTCGAGCGCGCGCTGCACGCGACGGATCAGCTCGTCGTCGTTGAACGGCTTCTGCAGGAAGTCCATCGCGCCGGCGCGCATCGCTTCGACGGCCATCGGCACGTCGCCGTGACCGGTGATGAAGATCACCGGCAGCGCGCAGCGCTTCCGGTTGAGCTCCTCCTGCAGCTCGAGCCCGCCCATCTTCGGCATCCGCACGTCGAGCAGCAGGCACCCCGACATTTCGGGCTGGTACTGCTTCAGGAAATCGCGCGGGTCGGCGAAGGTGCGCGTCGCGAGCCCGACGGATTTCAGCAGCATCGCAATTGAGTCGGCGACCGCTTCCTCGTCGTCGACGATGTAGACCGTCTGTGGAGAGCTGCTCATTTGGTCTCCTCGTGCGCGGCGGGAAGGCGCACCTGGAATGTCGTTCCGCCCCATGCGTTGGTCGAGAACTGCAAGCTTCCGTTGTGCGCCTTGATGATGGACTTGCAGATGGAAAGGCCGAGGCCGATGCCCTGCGCCTTGGTGGTGAAGAACGGCTCGAACAGCCGCTCCGCCACCGACGCCGGAATGCCGGGACCGCTGTCGGCGACCTGGATCTCCACCCAATCGCCGTCGACGCGGGTCGACACCTGCACCATGTCGCCCGAGGCCCGCTGCGCCATCGCATCGAAAGCGTTGCGGATGAGATTCAGCACGACCTGCTGGATCTGCACGCCGTCGGCGAGCACGGGCGGCGCCCGCTGGGCGAGCGCCTCGACGAGCCGGAACCCGCTCTGGCGGAGCTCGAACTCGCTCAAGCGCATCACCTCGTGGACCAGCTGGTTGACGTCCTGCGGCTTGCGCACCTCGTCGCGCTTGCGCAGCAGATTGCGCAGCCCGCGGATGACGTCGCCGGCGCGCTCGGCCTGCTGGCTGATCTTCTCGAGCGTCCCGCCGAGATCCTCCGGCCGCGCCTGTCCCGACATGAGCATGCGCCGGCACGCGCTCGCGTAATTGGCGATCGCCGTGAGCGGCTGATTCACCTCGTGCGCGATGCCGCTGACCATCTCGCCCAGCGTGCCGATGCGGCCGACGTGCGTCAGGCGGCTGCGCAGCTGCTCGGCTTCCGCGGTCGCCTCCAGCAGCGCGCTGCGGTCGACGATCTCGCTGATCACGATCAGCGGCTGGCCTTCCGCGTCGGATGCGATCGAGACGTGCGTCAGCGCATGGAAGCAGCTGCCGTCGCTGCGGCAGTAGCGGCTCTCGAATTCTCCCTGCCGGCCCGATTCGACCGCGGCCCGCATGTGCTCGGCGGCGGCCGCGCGATCTTCCTCGAAGATCAGATCGGATTGGCGGAGCTCGGCAAGCGCCTCGACGTCGCGGCCGAGCAGTGCGCGAGCGGCCGGGTTCGCAGCCGTGATGCGGCCGCGCGGCTCGGTGATCAGGATCGCGGTCGGTGCGTTCTCGAACACGAGGCGCAGATTCTCCTCGCTGCGGCGCAGCTGCTCCTCCTGCTGCTTGCGCTGCGTGATGTCGCGCAGGATGACGGTGAACACCTTGCCGCCCTGCGTCTCGGCTTGCGAGATCGACGCGTCGATCGGGAACTCGCTGCCATCCGTGCGCAGGCCCATGATCGGCCGTGCACCGCCCATCGCGCGACGCGAGACGCCGGTCTCGCCGAAGCGATCGATGTGGCTGCGATGCGCGCCGCGGAAGCGCTGCGGGATGAAGCGGTCGATCGGCTCGCCGATCGCCTGCGCCGCCGGACAGCCGAACATCTTCTCGGCGGCGGCGTTGAACAGCACGATGCGCTGGTCCGCGTCGATCGAGATGATCGCGTCCATCGCCGAGTCGATGATGCCGGACAGCCGAGCGCTCGACTCGCGGATCTGCTCCTCGGCCTGCCGGCGCTGCGTGATGTCGCGCAGGATGCCGACGTAGCCGTGATCTTCCTCGGTGCGGAACTCGCCGACCGACAGGTCGATCGGGAAGGTGGACCCGTCCTTGCGCCGCGCGACCACTTCGCGGCCGATGCCGATGATGCGCCGCTCGCCCGTGCGCTGATAGCGCTCGAGATAGCCGTCGTGCTCTGTGCGATACGGGTCGGGCATCAGCATCGACACATTGCGTCCCAGCACTTCGTCCTCGACGTAGCCGAACAGGCGCTGCGCAGCCGCATTGAAGCGGGTGACGCGGCCGCGCTCGTCGATCAGGATCATCGCGTCGACGGCGGCGTCGAGCAGCGCGGTCAGCCGCGTCTGCGCGACCGGTGTGCGCGGCGCGGAGATGGAGCTTTGCGAGGTCCCCGGCATCGCCGACAGTGTGCAAGTGCCATTGATTTGGATCAACCCGTCACGGCCGGATCAGCGCGACAATGCGGCTCCCTCGGAACGCCGCGCCATGACCTATCGGCCGCTCGCCTGGATCACGCATCCGGACTGCCTCAAGCACGAGATGCCCGGCGGGCATCCGGAGAGTCCGCGGCGTCTGGTTGCGATCGAGGATCGGCTGCGCGCCGCCGGCCTTGCGGATTTCGTCGACCGCTACGAAGCGCCGCTCGCGCCGAAGGACGCACTCCTCGCCGTGCACGATGCGGCGCATGTAGACCGGGTCCTGCACGCAGACACGCGAAGCGGACCGTTCGCGCACGACGGCGACACGGTCCAGATCGATCACACCTTGCACGCGGCGTTGCGCGCCGCGGGCGCGGGCATGCTCGGCGTCGATCTCACCATCGACGGCAAGGCCGGGCTGGCGTTCTGCGCGGTGCGGCCGCCCGGACATCACGCAGAGCGCGCACGCGTGATGGGCTTCTGCTTCTTCAACAACATCGCGGTTGCCGCGGCGCACGCGCTGCGTCGCGGGCTCGATCGCGTCGCCATCCTCGACTTCGATCTGCACTACGGCAATGGCACGGCGGACGTCTTCATGAACGATCCGCGCGTCGAGCTCTACTCGACGTATCAGCATCCGCTCTATCCGTACTGGACCGGGGCGCCGCACGCGCCGAACCTGATCGACGTGCCGCTCGCGCCATACACCGGCGGCGACGCGCTGCGCAATGCGGTCGCCGAGCGTTGGCTGCCGCGCCTGGAGAAGCAGAGGCCACAGATCCTTCTCGTCTCCGCCGGATTCGACGCGCACGCCGACGATCCCCTCGGCGACTTGCGCTGGAGCTACGACGACTATCGCTGGCTCGGCTCGGTGATCGACGAGGTCGCGCAGGAGTGCTGCGACGGGCGCGTCGTCGCGATGCTCGAAGGCGGCTACGACCTGCACGCGCTCTCCCGCAGCGTCGAAAGCTTCGTGCGCGCGTTCCTCGGCGAGGAGATTCCCGTGTGAGCGGCGTCATCGTCGAAGCGCATGCTCGCAAGCAGGGCGGCGCGACGCGCGTCGATCACGTCGTCGAGCTCGCACCGGGGCTGCGCTATCTGGTGCGGCCGGTGTCACCGGACGACGAGCCGGCCATGGTGCGCTTGCTGGAGCGCATGACCACAGACGAAGTGCGCATGCGCTTCTTCTGCTGCATGCGCCACTTCGGTCATGCGCTGGTCAGCTGCATGGTGCAGCCCGACGACGCGCAACGCATCGGCCTCGTCGCCGTTCCGGAATACACCGCGGCCGACAACATCGTCGCCGACGGCATGCTGATCAGCGAGCCCGACGGACAGCGCGCCGAATTCGCGATCCTGGTGCATCGCGATCACGCACAGCACGGCCTCGGCCGGCATCTGATCGAGTGCCTGATCGCGCAAGGGCGCGCGCGCGGCGTGCGCCAGGTCTACGGCATCGTGCTCGCCGACAACCACAAGATGCTCGTGCTCGCGACCGAGATGGGATTCGTGACGCGCGCGAATCCGGACGATCGAGCCACGGTGCGCGTGGAGCTCGACCTCGCATGAACGAGCTCGACGCCCTCGGCGTCTTCGCCCTGAGCGTGGGCATCGGCCTGCTGCTCGGGCTCGAGCGTGAGCGTCGCCCGCAGGCGAAGGCTGGCCTGCGCACGTTCGCGCTGACCGCGCTGCTCGGCACCGGCTCCGCGCTGATCGCGCAGCAAGCGCCCGCGCCCTGGCTGTTGCCCGTGGGCCTTCTCGCTTGCGCGCTGATGATGATCGCCGCGGATCGGCAATCGACCGAGCCCGCGGACACGACGACGACCATCGCGCTGCTCTTGTGCTTCACCTACGGCGCGATGCTCTGGCACGGTCACACCCGGCTGACCGTGGCGCTCGCGCTGGCGACGACGTCGCTGCTCTATTTCAAGACCGAGCTGCACGAGGTCTCGCACAAGCTGTCGCGCCAGGACATCGTCTCGTTCCTGCAGTTCGCGGTGATCACCTTCATCGTGCTGCCGCTCCTGCCCGACACGGGCTACGGGCCATACCAGTCGCTCAATCCGTACCGCATCTGGCTGATCGTCGTGTTGATCGCGGGCATCGGCCTCGCCGGCTACGTAGCGCTTCGACTGCGCGGGACCGAAGGCGGCGCCGCATTGCTCGGCGTGCTCGGCGGATTGATCTCGAGCACCGCGACGACGCTCGTGTTCGCGCGCAAGGTGCGGGAGGAACCCGATCGCGAATCGCAGTCGGCGTTCATCGTCCTGATCGCGAACCTCGTGCTGCTCGTGAGGCTCGCTTTTCTCGCGACGGTGCTGGCGCCCGGCGCGCTGCCGAGCGTGGCGCCGATGCTCGCGCTCGGCATGGCGGCTGGCGTCATCGTCCCTCTGCGCCTGTGGCGCCTCGCGGCCGGCCATGCATCGACGCAAGAGCTGCCGGCGAAGAACCCCGTCGAGCTGGTCCCGGCGCTTTCGTTTGGCGCGATTTACGCAGGATCGCTGGTGCTCACCGCGTGGCTGTCGGACGCCTTCGGCACGAAGGGCATTTACGCGCTGGCCCCGGTGCTCGGTCTGACCGACATGGATGCGATCACGCTGTCGTCGCTCAAGCTCTTCAACACGCAGCAGCTCAGTGGCCGCGAGCTCGCGATCGCCATCGCGCTCGCGCTGGCGTCGAACCTGATCTTCAAGGCGTCGATCGCGGGCGTGGTCGGCGGCGCGGTACTCGCGCGCCGGATCGTGCTCGGCTTCGCCTGCGTGCTCGCGGGACTCGCCGCTGGCGTCGCGATCGCTTAGCGCGCCTGGCGACCGCAGCGGCGCAACCGCTGCAGCCATTGCTGGCGCTTCGACGGGCTCAGGTTCTCCACCATGCCGACCAGCGACTCGCGGATCGGCCCGATGCCGCAGAAGCCGAGCACGTTGCGCTCGAGGCTCTTCAGGCTGTGCGCGCCGAAGTACCAGCGATACACCAGCGCCGGCATGCCCATCGTGACGACGATGCGCGCGCTGCGGCCGTGGAGCAGCTTGCGGTGCTCGCGGTCGTCGCGCGCCGGCACGGCGAAACCAGGGCGGGCGATCTGCTCGAGGAATCCTTTGAGCAGCGCGGGCATCGCGCCGAGCCACAGCGGGTAGCAGAAGACCAGATGCTGCGACCACTGGATGTCGGCCTGCGCGCGCCGGATGCATTCGACCGGTGCCGAATCCTCCCACTCGCGCTTGCTGCGCAGGATGGGGAAGTCGAGCCGGCCGATCTCGAGCACGCGCACGTCATGCGCGGCTTCACGCGCGCCGTCGGCGTAGGCGTTCGCCAGCGCGACGCCGAAATGCCCCGGCTCCGGATCGGGATGACCCTGCACGATCAGGATGCGCGACGGCATCGCGAAGCTCCGCGGATCAGACGGCGGTGCGCGCCTTCGAGGGCTTGCGGCGCCGCTCCTCGGCCTTGACGCAGCGCGTGCACACCGTCGCGAACGGCATCGCCTGCAGGCGCTGCATCTCGATGCGCTCGCCGCAGCGCTCGCACAGCGGATACAAGCCGGCCTCGACGCGCGACAGCGCGTGATCGATCTGCCTGAGATCCGTCGTGGTGGCCGTCTCGAGTCGCGCGAGCACTTCGTCGTTCTCACGCTCGGTGACTTGCTCCTTGAAGTCGGCTGACACCGGGCCGTCCTTGTGGTGACGATCGTGGCGGATGCGATCCAGCCGGTGGCCGAACTCGGTGCGCATCGTGCGCAAGCGCTCGATCAGGGAGTGCAATTCGTTCATGGCGATCGTCCGCGTGGTGAGATGCGATCAGTGTCGCGGCGGTCGCCCGCGGGCGCATTGATCTGGGTCAAGCGCGCGCAGCGCACCAGCCGAGCGGGTCGGCGCCGTGCCAGGCAATCGCGATCGTCATCGCGACGCCGATCAGGATCAGGGCGAATCCCGCCGCGGCACGCAGCGCCACCCGTCGCGTTCCGAGCGCGTCGACGAGTGCGCCGCTCGCCCAGAGGAGCGGCGTGGTGCCGATGCCGAACGCGCCTGCGAGCAGCGCGCCAGCCCTCGCGTCGCCGGAGAAGCTCGCGAGCAGCAAGACGCCATAGAGAGCTCCGCAGGGAAGCGCGGCCCACAGCAAGCCTTGAACGAAGAGACGCACGGCCACCGGCCCTCGCGTGGGGCGCAGCGTCGGCCGCTCGCAGCAAGACTGCCGTGCCGAACGCGACCGCAGCTGCCACGCGCCGGCGAGGATCATCGCGAGCGCTGCGCCGAGCTGAAGCCAGCGGCCGACAGCGACATCGGGCAAGCGCGCCAGCAGCCAACTCCCCGCGCCACCGGCGACTGCGCCGAGCAACGCATAACCTGCGACGCGCCCCGCATTGACGATCAGTTGCGCGTGAGACGCAGGCAGATCGCCACGGCTGCGCAGCTGCGCGGCGTTGAGCGCGCCGCACATCAGCGCGCAGTGCGGCGCGGTGGCGAGGCCGGCGACGAGGAATGCGGGCGCGGTGAGCTCGACGACATCGCGCTTCGCCGTCGTCGGGCATGCGCGCCGAGATCTCGTCGAGCGCGTCGAACTGACCGTCGTTGATCGCCCACATCAGCACCGCCGCCGCGCCGGCGACGAACAGAACGCCGAGCGGCACCAGCAGGAACAGGCTGCTCATCGACGTCTCCACGGCGCGGGTGCGAGCCGCAGCGCGTTGGCCACGACCAGCAGCGAAGAGAGCGACATGCCGAGCGCCGCGAGCCAGGGGTGCAACAGGTTGGCAGCCGCGAGCGGCAGCACCGACAGGTTGTAGACCAGCGCCCACGCGAGGTTCTGCGCGATCAGCTTTTGCGAGTGTGCACCGGCGTCGAACATCGCAGGCAGCCCGCGCAACGAGTCGCCGATGAGGATCGCGTCGGCGCTGGATTGCGCGAGCGCGGCACCGGCCGGCATGACGACCGCGACGTCGGCGGCTCCGAGGAGCGGCGCGTCGTTGACGCCGTCGCCGACGGCCATCACGACGCGTCCTTGCTTGCGCAACGCCTGCAGGCGCGCGAGCTTCTGCTCCGGCGTCTGCCGCGCGGCGCGGCGATCGATGCCGAGCTGATCGGCCAGGTGCGTCACCGGTCCCATCGCGTCGCCGCTCAGCAGATGGATCTCGCGTCCGCTGGCGCGCAACGCGCGCACGACCTCGGGCGCTTCGCCACGCTCCGCGGCGGCGAGCCCGAACAATGCCGCCGTCGTCGGATTGCCGAGCGCGATCCACGTGAGCTCGGGATTCGACTCGATCGCCTGCGCGATCCAGCTGTCCTCGACAGCGTTCGCGGCGCGCAGTGACCAGCGCGTGCCACCAACGTCGCCTTCCAGGCCGGCGCCTGGCGACTGACGCACGTCGCGAGCGACCAGCTGCGTCGGCGTCCTCGCGAACGCTCGCGCGATTGGATGGATGCCGCCGGCTTGGAGCGCGGCGGCGATCTCGAGGCAGCGGCGGTCGTCCACCCCGGGCGCGGTGACGATGTGGGAGACGCGCAGCTCGGTGCCGGTGAGCGTGCCGGTCTTGTCGAAGACGATGGTGTCGACCGCTGCGAGCCGCGACAGGATGCGCGCGTGCACGACGAGGACGCCGTCGGCGGCGAGCTTCGACGTCGATGCGGCGAACACCGCAGGGACCGCGAGCGCGAGCGCGCAGGGACAGCTCGCGACCAGCACGGCGAGCGCGACCGAGATCGCGACGTCGGGCTCGGCGCGCCAGTGCCAGGCGCCGACGAGCGCCAGCGCCAGCACGATGCCGATGAACCACGCCGCGACGCGATCGGAGAGCAGCGCGAACGCCGGGCGCTCGCTCTGCGCGTGGTGCAACAGCTGCGTGATCTGCGACAGGCGCGTCGATGCGCCGATGGCGGTGCAGCGCATGAGCAGGTTGCCGCTGCCGACGTTGAGACTGCCCGCGAGCATGCGATCGCCCGCGCGCCGCGTGACGGGCTTGCTCTCGCCGGTGAGCAGCGACTCGTCGAGCTCGCCCGGCTCGTCCATGACGACGCCGTCGATCGGGATGGCGGCGCCGGGCGCGACGATCACTTCGTCGCCGACGCGCAGCGCCGACACCGGCACCTGCTCGACCACCGCGTCGCGCCGGCGCATCGCGGTCAGCGTGACCTGTCCGGCGAGCACGCGCAGGCGCTCGCTCGCGGCCGCGCGCGTGCGGCCTTCGAAATAGCGGCCGATGCCGAGCAGCAGCACGAACATCGTCGCGGTGTCGAAATACAGCTCGCCGTCGCCCGACATCGTGCGCCACGCGCTCGTGGCGTAGGCGACCACGAGCGCCAGCGCGACCGGTACATCCATGTTGACCATGCGGCTGCGCAGCGCCTGCGCCGCGCTGGCGAAGAACGGCCAGCCCGAATAGATCACGACCGGCGTCGCGAACAGCCATTGCGCGTAGCGCAGCAGCAGGGCGAGCGACGCGTCGATGCTGCCGGCGTGCGAGTAGGCCGGCCACGCCAGCATCATCACCTGCATGGAGCCGAGGACTGCGATGGCGATACGCCGCAAGGCGGCGCGCTGCTCGTTGGCCGGGCGCCGCAGCTCGGAGACCTGCGCGAGCACGCGCGGCTCGTAGCCGGATTGCTCCAGCGCGCCGAGGATCCGCGACAGCGGCGCCTCGCGCGAGGTCCAGTCGACTTCCGCGGTACGCGCGGCAAGGTTCACCTCGCCATGCACGCCGAGCTGATCGAACACTTTCTCCACGCGCGCGACGCAGCTGGCGCAATGCAGGCCCGGCAGCGACAGCAGCAGATGGCGGCGGCCGCGCTCGTCGGCGGGACTGACGGTGTCGAGCAGCTCGGCGCGGTCGTAGATCGCCCAGTCCACGTCAGTCCCCCGACAGGAAGCTCGCGGTGCGCTCGCGTGCGAGCCGCGGCGCGTCGTCGGCGACGATTGCGAACTCGGCCTTGCTCACGTGCGGCAGATCCTCTTCGGGCGCGCGAGCGGAGAGCGTCACCGCGCGCTGCTCGCCGGCATCGAGATGCACGCGCGAGGGATCGAGCGCGAGCGCGCGGCCATCCGGGAGGCGCGCCGAAAGCAGGAAGTCGTGTTCCCGCCGGTCCTGGTTGGCGAGCTTCACCGTGTAGACGTTCTCGACGGTCTCGTCGGCGAGCTCGCGATAGAGCGAATGCCGATCGCGGATGACGTCGAACTCGAGCGGTGTGCGCAGGAAGATCGCCACGCCGAGCGCGCAGGCGACGACGAGCCACACTGCGCCGTAGCCGATCGTGCGCCCGCGCAGCAGGCGGAACTTCTCGCTCTTCTCCGAGCGCAGCGTCGTGTAGCGGATCAGGCCGCGTGGCTTGTGCACGCTGTCCATCACGCCATTGCACGCGTCGATGCACGCAGCGCAAGCGATGCACTCGTACTGCAGGCCCTTGCGGATGTCGATGCCGGCCGGGCAGACCTGGACGCACATGGAGCAGTCGACGCAGTCGCCGGCCTTCGCGAGCTTCTTCGCGGCGCTCTTGCGCGGCTCACCGCGCTGCGCGTCGTAGGAAATGATCAGCGTGTCGCGATCGAACATCGCGGACTGGAAGCGCGCATACGGGCACATGTACTTGCAGACCTGCTCGCGCAGGAATCCCGCGTTGCCCCAGGTGGCGAAGCCGTAGAACAGTCCCCAGAACAGCGGCCAGCCGGTCAGCTCGCCGTGCAGCGCCGCCGGGAACAGCTCGTGCGCCGGCACGAAGTAAGCGACGAACGTGAGTCCGGTGAGCAATCCGGACGCCGCCCACGCGGCGTGCTTCGCCGACTTGCGGGCGATCTTGTTGGCGCTCCACGGCGCGCGATCGAGCTTGATGCGCGCGTGGCGATCGCCTTCGATCAGATGCTCGATCCACAGGAACGCTTCGGTCCACACCGTCTGCGGGCAGGCGTAGCCACACCACAGGCGGCCGGCAAGGCTCGTGAACAGGAACAGCGTCAGCGCGGCGAGCAGCAGCAGCCACGACAACAGATACAGGTCCTGCGGGACGAGCTCGAGCCCGAACACATGGAAGTGGCGATGCGGCAGGTCGAGCCACACGAGCGGCGTGCCGCCGATCGAGATCCACGGCGTGACGTAGTAGAAGCCGAGCAGCGCGCTCATCGCTGCGACGCGCAGCTTCGCGTAGCGGCCATGCGCGAGACGCGGATGGATCTTCGCCGCCGATTCGAACAGCGCGACGCCGCCGTCAGTGCCCATCGAGATCGGCCTCATCACGCGGCGGGCTTGCGAGTGCCGCCGCAAAGAGGGCGGGCACCGCCGACAAGGCCCACGCAATGAAGAAGAACCGGGACAGATGGGCGAGATCGGTCGCAGTCGGCCAGAACGCGCCGACGAACGCCAGCCACGCGATGAGCAGCACGACGCCGCCGAGGAAGCTCGACCACAGCACGATGGCGGTGAAGCGGATGCGACGGCTCTGTTCGAGCGCTCTGCCGCGCGGTGCGCTGCCCTCAGGGATTTGCGGCGGACTCATTGGCATGCGACAGCCCGTAGACGTAGGCGCCGACGATGCGGATGTCGTCGGCGGACAGGATCGACGCGTGCGCCGGCATCGTGCTGGTGCGGCCGAACACGATCGTGTCGTGGATGCGATTGCGCGAGCCACCGTGCAGCCAGACGTCGTCGGTGAGATTGGCCGAGCCGAGCTGCTGATTGCCTTTGCCGTCGGCGCCGTGGCACGCGGCGCAGGTGACGTTGAACTGCTGCATCGCGCGCTCCCGGGTCGCGCGATCGAGATCCGGATCCGACCAGTGCTTCACCAGCATCTCGAGGTCGTCGGCCTGCTGCGCGCTGAGCGCGCCGAGGAACGCCGGCATCTGGCCACGACGGCCGTTGGTGATCGACGCCAGGATGTCTTCAGGCTTGCCGCCGTAGAGCCAATCGCCGTCGGTGAGATTCGGGAAGCCGAGCGCGCCGCGCGCGTCGGTGCCGTGACAGCCGGCGCAGTTGCGCAGGAACACGTCGCGCCCGATCGAGCGCGCGCCGCTGTCGCGCACGAGCTCCTCGAAGGTCTCGCGCTTGAAGGTCGCGTAGAGCGCGTCGTGCTTCGCGAGGATGGCGTGCAGTCGCTCGTCGCGCTCGGACTCCTGCGTCCAGCCCGCGCGGCCGGGGAAGTTGCCGAGGCCGGGGAACACCACGAGATAGCCGATGCCGAACACCACCGTCAGCACGAACAGGTTGAACCACCACTTCGGCAGCGGGTTGTTGAGCTCCTTGAGATCACCGTCCCACACGTGACCGGTGTCGCCCGGCGCGTCGCCTTTGCGCCTGGAGTTGCCGAGCAGCAGCCACATCGAGCCGATGATCGACGCGATGGTGACGACGACGACGAACCAGTGCCAGAAAACGCTCATCGCGTCGTCTCCTCGTCGACGAGCGGCATCGCCGCATGGCGGCCGAACGCTTCGTGCCGGCGCGGCGACCAGGCCCATCGGACCAGGCCGGCGAACGCGAGCATGAGAATGCTGACGACGATTCCGCTGATCATTGCGCGGCTCCCAGTCCCTGCAGGTAGGCGATCACCGCGTCCATCTTCGATTTGCCTTGCACGTCTCCGGACGCGGCGGCGATCTGCGCATCGGTGTACGGAACGCCCACGTGCGACAGCGCGCGCATCTCGGCGGTGACGTCGTCGCCATCGAGCTGCTGCTGCGCGAGCCAGCCGTACGCCGGCATGTTCGATTCCGGCACGACGTCGCGCGGATTGTTGAGATGCAGGCGATGCCAGTCGTCGCTGTAGCGCCTGCCCACGCGCGCGAGATCCGGTCCCGTGCGCTTGGAGCCCCACTGGAACGGATGGTCGTACGCCGATTCGGCATCGGTGGAGGCGGGCCCGTAGCGCAGCACTTCCTCGGGCAGCGAGCGGATCATCTGCGAGTGGCAGTTGTAGCAGCCCTCGCGGATGTAGACATCGCGACCGGCGACCTCGAGCGGCGTGCGCAGCCGGACGTCGGCGACGGGCGCCGCCGCCTTCTGCGCGATCAGCGGCACGATCTCGACGAAGCCGCCGAAGCTGATCGCGATGGCGATGAAGATCGCGAGCAGGCCGACGTTGCGCTCGATCTGTTCGTGCGTCATGCGTGCGCTCCTTCAGCGATCGCCGAGGTCTCGCGCGCCGGCTCGGCGATCGTCTTCCACACGTTCCACGCCATCACCAGCATTCCGGACAGATAGACCACGCCGCCGGCGAGGCGCACTTCGTAGAACGGATAGGTCGCCTTCAGCGATTCGATGAACGCGTAAGTGAGCGTGCCGTCGTCGTTGACGGCGCGCCACATGAGTCCCTGCATCACGCCGGCGATCCACATCGCGGTGATGTAGACGACGGTGCCGATGGTCGCGAGCCAGAAGTGAAGGTTGATCGCCGGCACGCTGTACATCGCCGGGCGATGCCACAGGCGCGGGATCAGCATGTAGATCGCGCCGACCGAGATCATCGCGACCCAGCCGAGCGCGCCGGAGTGCACGTGG
Organism: Nevskiaceae bacterium; assembly: GCA_035650495.1. Classification (GTDB taxonomy): domain Bacteria; phylum Pseudomonadota; class Gammaproteobacteria; order Nevskiales; family Nevskiaceae; genus DASRHK01. The sequence goes on from DASRHK010000177.1 coordinate 39,110, forward strand.
CCGATGGTCCAGTCGGTGTAGTGCGACAGCGCGTTGACCGTCTTGATCGACATCATCGGCCCTTCGAAGGTCGACATGCCGTAGAACGACAGCGAGACGATCAGGAATTTCAGGATCGGGTCTTCGCGCAACTTATGCCACGCGCCCGACAGCGTCATGATGCCGTTGATCATGCCGCCCCACGAGGGCGCGAGCAGCATCAGCGAGAACACCATGCCGAGCGACTGCACCCAGTCGGGCAGCGCGGTGTAGTGCAGGTGATGCGGGCCTGCCCACATGTAGATCGCGATCAGCGACCAGAAGTGGACGATCGACAGCCGATACGAATAGATCGGCCGGCCGGCCTGCTTGGGCACGAAGTAATACATGATCCCGAGGAAGCCGGCGGTGAGGAAGAAGCCGACCGCGTTGTGGCCGTACCACCACTGCACCATCGCGTCGACCGCGCCGCCGTACGCCGAGTAGCTCTTGGTGAGCGAGATCGGGATCGCTGCGCTGTTGACGATGTGCAGGAGCGCGACCGCGATGATGAACGCGCCGTAGAACCAGTTGGCGACGTAGATGTGCTTCACTTTGCGTAGCGCGATGGTTCCGAAGAAGACGACGCCATACGCGACCCAGACGAGCGCGATCAGGATGTCGATCGGCCACTCGAGCTCCGCATACTCCTTGCCCTGCGTCATGCCCATCGGCAGCGTGATCGCCGCGGCGACGATCACCGCCTGCCAGCCCCAGAAGGTGAACGCGGCGAGCTTCGGCCAGAACAGCGGCGCCTGGCAGGTGCGCTGCACGACCCAGTAGCTGGTCGCGAACAGCGCGCAGCCGCCGAACGCGAAGATCACCGCATTGGTGTGCAGCGGTCGCAGGCGGCCGTAGGAGAACCATGGCGCGACATTGAGCTCGGGCCAGATCAGCTGCGCGGCGATGACGACGCCGACCAGCATGCCGACGATGCCCCAGACGACGGTCATCACCGAGAATTGCGCGACCACGCGATCGTGATAGATCGGGGGCTGGGTCGCTGTCGATTCCATTGCGCTCCCTCCGTGGTGCGCGGACTGCGCGAGAGGTGATCGCATTCTTGGCGCGCGAGGCGACCGCGGCATTGACCTGCGTCAATCCTCGCGTGCGGTCCTCTCGCGCTCGATCGCAGCTCGATTCGGGCAGAACGCGATCGAGCGCCCTTCGTCGTCGGCGAGCACGGCGTCGCAGCGATGACGCTCGGTGCAGCCTTCGCAGCGCGTGAGCTCTGCGCGAATCTCGCTGGCCGCATGCGTCTTCAGATAGGCGGCGGGGTCGATGTCGTGGCGCGCGAGCATGCGCGAGAAATTCGTCCGCGCCAGCCGCCGGGCGAGCAGGGGACGCAGCAGCCGCGCGACGGGCTCGGAATCGAAAATGAGGAAGCAGGCTTCGAGGACCACGCAGGCGATCCAGCAGCCGATCACCATCGAGGCGAATGGCGAAGGCGAATCCACTGCGAATCCCTAAACGACGCGTGAGTAGCGCGGCGTCGCCGGCGTCGTCGTCGGGAGATAGGCGTCGAACACGCGCGCGACAGCCCGCAGCAGGAACTGTCCGCGCGGCATGACGCGGATCCGGCGCTCGTCGAGCTCCACCAGCGCGTCGCGGGAAAGCGCGTCGAGCTCGCGCAGCTCGGGTCCGAAATGCTCCGCGAAGCGCAGGTGATGCCGCGACTCGATGCCGGCGACGTCGACCTCGCCATGGCACATGAGCCCGGCGATGACGTCGGCGCGCGCGCGATCGTCCGGCGTCAGGCGCATGCCGCGCGCGACCGGCAGCTCGCCGTGGTCGATGGCGCGGTAATAGAGATCGAGATCGCGGGTGTTCTGCGAATAGACGTCGCCAATGTGGCCGATCGCGCTCATGCCGAGCCCCAGCAGATCGAGCCCGCCCCGCGTCGAATAGCCCTGGAAGTTGCGCTGCAGCCCGCCGTTGCGCCGTGCGATCGCGAGCTCGTCGTCCGGCAGGGCGAAGTGATCGAGCCCGATGTATTGGTAGCCGGCCGCGGTCAGCTTCTCGACGACCAGCGCGAAGAGCGCGAGCTTCTGCTCACCGCGCGGCAGCTGCGATTCGTCGATCTGCCGCTGCGCCTTGAACTGGCGCGGCAGGTGCGCGTAGCTGTAGGCCGCGACACGATCCGGCCGGACCATGGTGATGAGATCCAGCGTCGCGCCGAAGCTCTGCACGGTCTGCAGCGGCAGGCCGTAGATGAGGTCGACCGAGATCGACGCGAAGCCGCTGCGACGCGCGGCACCGATCAGCTCGAGGGTGTCGGACGTCGATTGCACGCGATTCACCGCTTCCTGCACGCGCGCGTCGAAGTCCTGCACGCCGAGGGAGAGCCGGTTGAAGCCGAGATCCGCGAGACGCTCGATGGTCCCCGCATGCACCGTGCGCGGATCGACCTCGATGGAGTACTCGCGGGAATCCTGCTCCGAGACCTGGAAGTGACGAGACAGATGATCGATCACGCGGTGCAACTGCGCGGTCGTGAAGAACGTCGGCGTGCCGCCGCCGAAATGCAGTTGCTCGATCGGGCGGGCGCCGAGCAGCGCACCCTGCATCGCGATCTCGCCCTCGAGCCGCCGCAGGTACGCATCGGCGGCGAGCGGCTGGCGTGTGATCACCCGCGTGCAGGCGCAGTAGTAGCAGGGGCTCGTGCAGAACGGTACATGCATGTAGACCGACAGCGGGTCGCCCGCATGCGCGGCTCGCCGCGCCGTCGCCGCCGCGATGAAGTCCTGCGCGTGGAAGTCGTCGCGGAATTCCGCCGCGGTCGGATACGACGTGTAGCGCGGGCCAGGCCGGTCGTAGCGCGCAATGAGGCCCGGGTCGAAGACGCTCGCCTCAGCCATCGTTCGCGCCGGCCCTCGGCGCCTGCACGACGAGGTCGATCGCACGGCGATTCGGGCAGAAGTTGTAGTTGCGCCCGCGGTTGCCGACGTAGCCGAGCGTCTCGTCGCACTGCTCCTGCTTCTCGCAGTGCGTGCAGGTCTTGATCTGCGCGCGCAGATCGGCGATCGGCGTCTGGTCGACGTAGGCGATCGGCGAGACGTGGCGATGCTCGAGCATGCTCCACATGCGCGTGCCCGCCAGCTTCCCGCCGAGCCGGTCGCGCGCGCGCTTCTCGCCTGCGGGCGTGTCGGCGGCCGTGACGAGGGAAAGGACGGACACCATCAGCAGTACAGCGAAGATGACGGATCCGATGAAGGCGGCGATGTAGACGTCAGGGGCGGACAGCGAGCTCATGGGGGTTCTCCGGGGCGTTGCCTTATGAGAACCCAGCGCCGCGGCCGGCTCATTGACGCAGGTCAAGGAGCCTGCTCGCCCTCGCGCGTCAGCCGACGCCCAGCGCCTTCGCCGCCATCAGTGCCGCCGCGAGCAGCATCGTGATGCCGAACGCCTGTTGCAGCTTCGCGCCGGCGACGCGCGGCGCGAGCAGCGTGCCCGCGAGCATGCCGACGATCGCGCCGCCGGCGAACCAAAGGCCGATGCGCGAGAGCAGTGCGCCGCCGTGCGCGAAGTGCATCGCGGCGGTGCCGCCGCTGATGATCGCCATGACCATGAGCGAGGTCGCGACGGCCGCGGGCATCGACAGATCGCTCGATGCGCGCAAGCCGGGCACGACGACGAAGCCGCCGCCGACGCCGAGCAGGCCCGACAGGAATCCGGTGCCGGCGCCGATCGCGGCGAGCGCCGACGTGCAGCGCAGCGTCCAGTGGATGCGGCCGGTGTCCGGATTGACGCGGCATGGGAGCGCGCCGTCATCCGCAGCGGGATCGCCGATATTCGCGCGGACGGTGCGTGCGTCGTCGGGCGAGCGGCGCGCCTGCAGCAGCATGCGCAGAGCGACCACTGTCATCACGCCTGCGAAGAGGAGCTCGAGAATCTTCGGCGGCGTGTGCTGTGCGAGTGCGACGCCGATCGGCGCAGCGAGCAGCCCCAGCCCGCCCATCAGCAATCCGGCGCGGTAGCGCAATCGCGCCTGGCGCCACGCGATTGCGGCGCCGATCGTCGCCGCGCAGCTGATCGCGCTCAACGACAGCGGCGCCGCCTGCGTCAGCGAAAGTCCGAGGGTCCACATCAGGAGCGGCACGGCGAGCGTCGAGCCGCCGGCGCCGGTGAGACCGAGGATCAGTCCGACGACGAGGCCGATCACCACAGCCATTGCATCATCCCGCGCGCGCAATCCATTCCGCAGTTTGGATCGCTTCGGGGCGAGCGCTCAAGGCGCTTGCGCGACGAACTGCTGGATCTCACTCCGCAGCTCTTCGTCGTGGCCGAGCCAGATGTGGCCGCCGGTCGGATACGAAAGGAATTTCGCGCCGGCGATCTGGCTCGCGCTGTAGGCGGCGTTGTCGAAGGTCCCGTAGAGATCGTCTTCGAGGCTGATCGCGAGCGTTGGCGCCACGATGCGCTCGAGGTCGTAGCGCGGCAGCGCGTTGGTGACCCGCGCGTCGATCTGCAGACCTCGTGCCCGGGCGTGCACCGGCTGGATCCCGTCCAGGATCGCGAGCGCACGCTTGCGCTCGGCGTCGCTGGCTTGCTCGAACACCGCCGTCGGCGTGCCGAGTACCGTGCGCATCAGCAAGCCTGGCCAGAGCCGGCTCATCGACCAGAACACCGCGTCGGAGCTCAGCACGTGATCGAAGACGATCTGCAATGCGCGGCTCGTCTGCATCGTCTTCTGCGCGTGCGCCGGCGAATAGGCGGCGGGGACCAGGAGAATGAGCGCGCGGCAACGCTCGGCGTGACGGATGCAGAACTGCGTCGCCGACGGCGCGCCCGCCGATGCGCCGATCACCGTCACGCGCTCGAGCGCGAGCGCGTCGAGCAGGCAGACGAAGGCATCCGCTTGCGCTTGCGGCGAGACGTCCGCGGGCGCCGGCGTGCGCAGATAGCCGAAGCGCGACGGCGCGATCACCTGCATGTCCGATCCGATCAGCGACTGCGCGAACGCGAGTCCCTGATCGAAGCCGCCGCCCGCGCCGTGGACGACGAGCACCGGCGTGCCCGATCCGCGCTCGGCGTACTCCATCGTCGTGCAGCCGTTGCTGAGCATGCGGCCGTCGCTGTCGGTGCGCGCTCGCGCGGCCACCATGTCTGCGGAGTAGTGCAGCCACGCCGGAACCGAGATCGCCGCGAGCAGCGTGAGCGCGACGACGAAGGCCGCGAAGAGCGCTCGCTTCATCGCGTCACGCAGCCACGCCGCGATCGACGCTGGCGAGGAGATCGGCGGCGGCCAGCGCGATCTCGCGATGGACGTCGATGGCGTTGCTCGGATGCAGGATCGTGTTGCAGGTGACGATGCGATCGACGCCCGCGTGCTGCAGCCGCTCGTAGGCTTCCTGCGCGAAGATCGCGTGGACCGCGACGCAAACCGGCGGCGGCGCGCCGACCGCCTTCAGCTTGTGCGCGGCTTCGACCAGCGTCGCGCCGGACGAGATGATGTCGTCGAGCAGCACCGGCGTGTGCTCGGGGAACTGCTGCACGCCCGGGACGACGATGCTGACGTCGCGATCCCCGTGACGCAGCTTCTTCAGCACGAGGTACTTGCAGGCGGCGATCGCTGCGGCGCCGGCGACCCAGCTGCCGCTCTCCTCGTCGGGACCGATCAGCAGCGGCTGCGTCACGTTCTCGCGGACCCATCGGCCGATTGCCTCCGGCACGTGCACGGTGCGCACCGGCATCCGGTAGACCTGCTCGAGCGCGCGGATGCGATGCAGGTGCGGCTCGACGGTGACGAGGCCGTCGAGGAACGACGACAGCCAGCGGGCGATGTGCGCAGCGGAGACGCCTTCGCCGGCGCTGAAGCTGCGGTCCTGGCGCATGTAGGGCAAGTACGGGGCCACGAGAACGATGCGGCGCGCGCCGCCCTCGCGCAGCGTCGACGCGAGCAGATACAGGTCGACGAGCTTGCTGTTTGGCCGGTCGAGCGTCGCGGCGATGAGCACGTCGCGGCCGTTCACCGGCTGCTCGACGCGCAGATACGTCTCTTCGTCGGGGAAATGGCGCATCGCGATGGTGCCGCGCTGCGCGCGCATCGCCTCCACCAGCGCTTCGGCGAGCAATTCGTTGCCGGGCAAGGCGAAGATCATCGGGTTCACGGGGACTCTCCAAGCTGAGCGATCTGGGGATGCGCGGACGCGTAGGCGAGCGCGTAGTCGAGCTCGCCAGCGGTCTGCGCGTGGACGGTGTAGAGCGGCTGGCCGCGCACGATGCGATCGCGGATGCGCACGTGCAGCCTGACACCGGCGCACGCCGCGGCCGGTGCGCCCGCGAGCTTCGCGAGTCGCGAGAGGCAGCGGTTGTCGAACGACGTCACTGCACCCGGCGCGACCGCGACCACTTCACGCCGATACGGTGCGATCGGCGGCTCGCTGAGTCCGCCTTGTGCGGCGCAGATCGCCTGGAATTTCTCCCACGCGGCGCCGGAATCGAGCGTCTCGTGCGCGCGTCGCGCACCGCTGCCCGACGGCGTTCTGCCGCCGAGCTCGAGCAATCGGCCCGCGAGCGTCGCCGCTCGCTCGCGAAGATCGCGGCTGGCATCGCGCTCGTTGCGCAGCACCGCGAGGAGGTCGCTCGCTTCGAGCGCCGGACCGATGCCGCGGCCGATCGGCTGGCTGCCGTCGGTTTGCGCGACGTCGACGTGCAGCCCGAGCGCCTGTCCGGTCTGCACGATGCGCTGCGACAGCGACTGCGCGGCCGCGGCGCTGCGGATCTTCGCGCTCGGACCGACCGGCATGTCGATCAGGAGATGCGTCGAGCCCGCCGCGACCTTCTTCGACAGGATCGACGCCGCGAGCTGCGCGTCGCTGTCGAAGTCGAGCGGGCGCTCGACTTGGATGAGGATGTCGTCGGCAGGCGAGAGCGCCATCGCGCCGCCCCAGACGAGACAGCCGCCCTCGCGCTCGACGACGCGACGCATGTGCTCGAGCGTGAGATCGACCGGCGTCAGCACCTCCATGGTGTCGGCGGTGCCGGCGGGCGAGGTGATCGCGCGCGACGAGGTTTTCGGGATCGTGAGCCCGTTGGCCGCGACGATGGCGACGACGATCGGCGTCGTACGATTGCCCGGCAGTCCGCCGACGCTGTGCTTGTCGAGCACCGGGCGCTCGGGCCAGGCGAGCCGCGTGCCGGCCTTCACCATGGCGCGCGTCAGCGCGAGCGTCTCGTCGAGCGACATGCGATTGCCGGCGCAGGCGGTGACGAAGGCCGCCGTCTCGATCGACGCGTAGCGGCCCGCGGTGATGTCGCGAATGATCGCTTCGAGCTCGGGCTGCGTGAACGCGTTGCCGTAGATCTTGCTGCGCACTGCGGAGAACGACTCGACCATCTCGGTGTGCGAGACGCGGACGATCTCGCCGTCGTGACAGCCGAGCGCTCGCCAGGCCGCCTCCGACAGACCCGCCTCTTCTCGGCCGAGGATGCCGTCGTGCACGACGTTGAGCGTCGCGATGACGCTGCGCTGATGCGTCGACAGCTGCACGCGCGACATCGCGCGGAATCCTTCGGCGCGGCATACGGCGCAGTCGACGTGCATGTAGACGACCGGCTCGCGATAGGTGTCGATGCCGAGCCGGCGCGCGGACAGCTGATCGTGGCGCAGCAGCTCGTTCATGCCGCGGCGGCGAGCGCGCCGCTCCCCAGCATCACGCGATCGCGATATTCCGGAATGCGGCACCGCCAGCCGAGTGCATCGTCGATGTGCTTGCGCAGCGCGTCGGCGGCGTCGGGCTCGCCGTGCGTGAGGAAGATCTGTCGCGGCGGCGGCTCGAACCCGCGCAGCCAGTCGACGATCTCGGCGTAGTCGGCGTGCGATGAGAGATTGCTGGGTGCGACGACTTCCGCGCGCACCGCGACGTACTCGCCGTGGATCTTGATCGAGTCGTTGCCGGCGAGCAGGGCGGCGCCGCGCGTGCCGCCGGCCTGGAAGCCCGTCAGCACGATGGCGTTGTTCGGATCGGGCGCGAACGCCTTCAGGTGATGCAGCACGCGCCCGCCAGTCGCCATGCCGCTGCCGGCGATGATCACCATCGGGCCGCGCCGCCCGTTGAGCGCCTTGGAATCCTCGACCGTGTTGACGAAGCGCGCGGTGTGGCACATCGCTTCGCATTCGGCGTCGCTGAGACGATGCTCGGCGCGATGGCGACGGTAGATCGCGGTGGCGTCGACCGCCATCGGGCTGTTGAGATAGATCGGCAAGGTGAGCGGGATCGTGCCCGCGTTCTTGAGTCGATCGATGCAATGCAAGAGCGTCTGCGTGCGGCCGACGGTGAAGGCCGGCATCACGACGACGCCGCGCCGCGCAGCCACGCGCGCGATCACTTCGCCGAGCTGCGCGACCGGATCGCGCGCGTCGTGGCGGCGATTGCCGTAGGTCGATTCGAGCACCAGCGTGTCGGCGATCGGCGGACGCGCCGGCGCGTGCATCAGCAGATCGTGCGGCCGGCCGAGGTCGCCGCTGAACAGGATCGAATCGCGCGCGCTCTCGAGATGCACCATCGCCGCGCCGAGCAGATGCCCCGCGCGCAAGAGGGTTGCACGCAGGCCGGCGACGTCGAAGGGCGCGTCGAACGCGTGCGGCTCGAACAATGAGAGCGCCTGGAACGCGTCGGCCTCGGTGTAGAGCGGCAGCGCCGGATGGTGCTTGCTCGATCCATGGCGGTTGGCCAGCTCGGCGTCCTCCTCCTGCAGTCGCGCGGCGTCGGGCAGCATGATGCGGCACAGGTCGAGCGTCGCCGCCGTGCAATGGATCGGACCGCGGAAACCGTTGCGCACCAGCAGCGGCAGGTAACCGGAGTGATCGATGTGCGCGTGCGTGAGCACCACCGCGTCGATGCTCGAAGCGGCGAAGGGCAGCGGCGCCCAGTTGCGCAGCCGCAATTGCTTGTAGCCCTGGAACAGCCCGCAGTCGACGAGCAGCCGCGCGCCGGCGTGCTCGAGCAGATACTTCGAGCCCGTCACGGTACCGGTCGCGCCGAGGAATTCCAGGGACAGCTCGCCCGCTCGCTCTTGCATGCCGGCAGCTTCGGCGAGGCGCGTCGCCGCAGCATTGACGCAAGTCAATGCGGCGATCGGCGTGCGCCCGCATCGTGGCGGCATCGCACGCGGAGGCGCGCCATGACTTATCGCAGGATTCTTCTGATTGCCGACCCGTCGATGCAGCTGACGCCGGCCTGCCATCGCGCCGAGCGCCTGGCACGCATCAGCGGTGCCGAGCTTTACGTCGATCTGTTCGACGACAGCCGCGCGGTGCGCGCGATCGGCGCGATGAGCCCCAAGCTCGCCGACGTTCTGCGCGTCGACCTGATCAAGCAGCGCCAGCTCTGGCTGCGCAGCCTCGCCGACCGGCTGCACAACGCCGGCGTCCTCGCGCATACGTCGGTCGTGTGGGGCTCGCGTATCCAGGAGCGCATCCTCGAGCGCGTCGCCGAGGTGAAGCCCGATCTGGTGGTGAAGGACGTGCATCTGGAGCCGCTGCTCAAGCGCGTGCTGTTCACGCCGCTCGACTGGCAGCTGCTGCGCACGTGTCCGCTGCCGCTGCTGATGGTGCGCGGCGGCTCGCGCAAGGTGCCGCGACGCGTGATCGCAGCGGTCGACACGGCGCATCCGGTGAAGGACGCGGACCAGATCAACGCGCACATCGTCGAGGTCGCGCGCTCGCTCGCCGGGCAGTGCGACGCCAGGCTGCATCTGCTGCACACGTTCGAGGATCTGATCCCGGTCGTGCCCGGCGAAGTGGTGACCGCGGAAGCCTTCAACGATGCCTATGAGCGGCTGCGCGGGATCCATCGCCGCCGCTTCGAGAAATTCGGCGACGAGCAGGACATCCCGCGCGCCCAGCGCCATTTCGTCTATGGCCCGAGCGCCTATGCGCTCGCGGAGTTCGCGACGCACTCGCACACCGACGTGCTCGTCGTCGGCACTTCGCATCGCACCGGGCTCGACCGCTTCTTCCTCGGCAGCACAGCCGAGGAGATCCTCTCGGAGCTGCGCTGCGACGTGCTCGCGGTGCCGCCGCAGGTCCGGCCGGCGGCGACGAAGCGCCCGCAACCGCGGCGAAGCCGGCGCGCGCGCCCGCAAGAAGCCGCACCGCTCAGCCTCGGCTAGAGTGTCGCCGTATGGCGATGCTCTTCCGTCAGCTGTTCGAAGCAGAGTCCTGCACCTACACCTATTTGCTGGGCTCGCGCGGCCAGGCGTTGCTGATCGACCCGGTGCAGGTCCATCTCGATCAATACCTCGAGCTGCTGCGCGATCTCGATCTCGATCTGGTCTTCGCCGCCGACACCCACACGCATGCCGATCACGTCACCGCGCTCGGCGATCTGCGCGACGAAACCGGCTGCGTCACGCTGATGGGCGAGGAGTGCCTGGCCGAATGCGTGTCGCGACGGCTGCGCGACGGCGAGCGCTTCGGCGTCGGCGAGATCGAGCTCTCCGCGCTGTACACGCCGGGCCACACCAACGAGTCGTACAGCTTCGTGATGAGCGATCGCGTGTTCACCGGCGATGCGCTCCTGATCCGCGGCACCGGCCGCACGGATTTCCAGAACGGGGATTCCTACGCAGCCTACGACTCGCTGTTCAACAAGCTCCTCAAGCTGCCGGACGAGACGCTGGTCTATCCGGGCCACGACTACAAAGGCTGGACCGTGTCGACGATCGGCGAGGAGCGCGCGCACAACCCGCGCCTGCAGGTGAAGTCTGCGGAGCAATATGCGGCGATGATGAAGGCGCTGAAGCTGCCGACGCCGAAGCAGATGGACGTCGCGGTTCCCGCGAACCTGCGCTGCGGTCGCGTCGCTAAGCAGTAGCTTTCGATTTGCGGCTGCGGCGCGCCGGCACCTCGTCGCCGGTCGGCAGGCGCAAGTGCTTGGTGATCTCGCCGAGCACGCCGGCGGGCTTGATCAGCAGCACGTCGCACTGCGCATGGTTGAGCAGCGTCTCGGCGGTGCTGCCGAGGAACAGGCGCTCCCATCCCGATCGGAAGTGCGTTCCGATCACGATCAGATCGGTCCGGGTGACGGTGGCGAAATCGTTGAGCATCGTGGCGGCGTCGCCACGCATCGTATGGCGGTGCCCGGCGGGCACCTGCAACCGATCCATCAGCGCCTCGAACGCGCGCGTGAAATCGCGCGCATAGTCGGCCGCAGCCGGCGCGAGATTCCGATACGCAGATCCAGTGGTCGGAATGATCGGCGCGACGGAGGCGACGTCGACCTGCGCGTCGCAATACAGCGCGATGCGCAGCGCCGCGTTGACCACCATCGGATTGAGGGCGGACGGCTCCGCCATCTCCTCGTTCGCGTCGACGCCGGCGAGGACGTGCCGCGGCAGCTGATCGGATCCCGGCGCGACCAGCATCAGCGGCGCCGGGCAGAAGCGCACGAGCTTCCAGTCGCGCGGCAGGAACATGAACCGCTTGAAGCCGGACTGCAGCTCGACGTCCTTGATCACGAGATCCGGCTTGACCTCGAGCGCCTTCGCGACGATCGCTTCGTCGAGGCGCGGGGCCCAGATCGCATCGCACTCGGCGCGCACGCCCTGCGTCGCCACGGCCGTCGCCTGCTCGGTGAGCCAGCGCGTACGCTCGTCGAGGAACTGCTCGCGCGCGCGGCGCGCAACGTCGGCGTCGACGCGCCGGGCGGTCAGCTCGATGCCGGCGTCGAAGTCGAAGATGCAGAAATGGATCTGCGCGCCGGAGCGGTGCGCGAGCTCGACGCCTCGCCGCAGCGCGGGCGAGCTCTTCATCTGGTGGTCGCAGACGACAAGGATGCGTTCGAGGGGCTTCATCACGGTTCTCGGCTGTGAGACTGGCGAGCAGTTCACCATCGCGACCGGCCCATCGCATTGACCTGCATCAATGGCGCCGCCGAGCGCGCGTGGGAGGCTGGCGTCATGACGACCGAAGCGCCGGCCGTTCCGGCGGGACTGTCCGCCTCAGAGGCGGCACATCGGTTGAAAGCCGACGGCCGCAACGAGATCGCGCGCGCGCAACGGCGATCGCTCGGGCACATCGTGCTCGAGGTGCTGCGCGAGCCGATGTTCCAGCTGCTCCTCGCGGCGGCGCTGCTTTATCTGCTGCTCGGGGACGTCGGCGAGGCGCTGGTGCTGCTCGGCGGCGCGTCGCTCACGGTTGGCATCGCCGTCGCGCAGGAGAGCCGCGCGGAACGCGTGCTCGACGCGCTTCGGCAGATGAGCAGCCCGCGCGCGCTGGTGATCCGCGACGGGCAGCGCTTGCGCGTCCCCGGCGCCGAAGTCGTGCGCGGCGACGTCGTCGTGATCGCCGAGGGCGACCGCGTTCCCGCCGACGCGCGACTCATCACCGCGCACGAGCTGCAGGCCGACGAGTCGCTGCTCACCGGCGAGTCCGCAGCCGTGCGCAAGCGCACAGCAGCGACCGACGTCGCGGCGCAGCGTCCGGGCGGCGAAGATCTTCCCTTCGTCTATGCCGGCACGCTGATCGTGCACGGGCACGGCGTCGCGGAAGTGATCGCGACCGGCCCGCGCAGCGAGATCGGACGCATCGGCCGCTCGCTCGGCGACATCGCCACCGAGCCGACGCGGCTGCACCAGCAGACCCGTCGCCTCGTGCGTGTGCTCGCGACCTGTGGCTTGTCGCTCAGCGCAATCGTGCTGCTGCTTTATGGATGGCTGCGGCACGCATGGATGGATGGGCTCCTCGCCGGCATCGCGCTCGCGATGTCGATGCTGCCCGAGGAATTCCCGCTCGTGCTCACGGTGTTCATGGTGCTCGGGGCCTGGCGGCTCGCCGGCAAGCGCGTGTTGACGCGCCGCTACGCGGTGATCGAAACGCTCGGTGCCGCGACCGTGCTCTGCACCGACAAGACCGGCACGCTCACGCAGAACCGGATGACGATCGCGGAGCTGCGCATCGGCACGCGCGCGCATCGCGTCAACGCGGGCGAGGCGCTCCCCGAGGATTTCCGCGACCTGCTCGAGCACGGCGTGCTCGCGAGCGAGCCGCAGCCGTTCGATCCGATGGAGCAGGCCTTCCACGCGCTCGAGCAGCAGCAACCGCAGAAACCCGATCATCGTCGCCACTGGCGGCTCGCGCGACGCTATGGGCTCAAGCCCGAGCTGCTGGCGATGTCGCACGGCTGGCATCGCGGGGAGGCAGCGCCGATCGTCTCTGCCAAAGGCGCGCCCGAAGCGATCGCCGACCTTTGCCATCTTCCGCCGGAAGAGATGCGCGCCGTGCACGCAGCGGCAAGCGAGATGGCGGCGGCCGGCATGCGCGTCCTCGGCGTCGCGCGCGCGGAGCATTCCGCCGCGGAGTGGCCGGCGTCGCAGCACGATTTCGGTTTCAGGTTTCTCGGCCTGGTCGGCCTTGCCGATCCGCTGCGTGCGTCAGTGCCTCAGGCCATGCAGGACTGTCGCAGCGCCGGCATCCGCGTGGTCATGATCACCGGCGACTATCCGGCGACGGCGCGCGTCATCGCCGCATCGGCGGGCATCGACGTTTCCGGCGACGTCGTGACCGGCGCGCAGCTCGCGAAGATGAGCGAAGCACAGCTCGCCGAGGTGGTCGCGCACACCAATGTGTTCGCACGCATCCTGCCGGAGCAGAAGCTCGCGATCGTGCGCGCCTTGAAGTCGCGCGGCGAAGTGGTCGCGATGACCGGCGACGGCGTCAACGACGCGCCGAGCCTGCGCGCGGCGCACATCGGCATCGCGATGGGCGGACGCGGCACCGACGTCGCACGCGAGGCGGCGTCGATCGTGCTGCTCGACGACGATTTCGGATCGATCGTCACCGCGATCCGGCTCGGCCGGCGCATCTACGACAATCTGCGCAAGGCGATGGAATACCTGCTCGCCGTGCACGTGCCGATCGCCGGCATGTCGCTGCTGCCGCTCGCGCTCGACACGCCGATGATCTTCTCGCCGCTGCACATCGCCTTCCTCGAGCTCATCATCGATCCGGTGTGCTCGCTCGTGTTCGAAGCCGAGCCGGAGGAGCGCGATCTGATGCGACGGCCGCCGCGCGATCCGAAGGCGAAGCTGTTCTCCGCGGCGACGCTCGCCTGGTGCCTGTGCCAGGGCGGCGCAGTCCTCGCCTTCATCGCTGCGATCTACCTGGTGGCGCTCCAGCTCGGATTGCCGGAAGCGGACCTGCGCGCGCTGGTGTTCGCCGCAGTCGTCGTCACCAACTTCGGACTGATCTTCGTCAATCGCTCGTTCGCGAGCTCGGTGACGGAAGCGCTCGGGCGGCGCAACGTCGCGTTGTGGATCGTGCTCGCGGTGACGGCCCTGCTGCTCGCGACGACGATCTACGTGCCGCCGGTGCACGATCTCTTCCACTTCGGCGTGCTGCACTTCGACGATGTCGGCGTCGCGCTCGGCGCCGGCGCGGCGACGCTGGTCCTGCTGGAGCTCAGCAAGCGCTGGTGGACACGAAGGATCGGCGCGCGGCGCTAGCGCGCTGCGCCGCTGTGCTTCAATCGGTGACGCACGATGTCCATCGCGAGCGCGAGCAGGATCGGCCCCAGGAAAACGCCCGCGACGCCGAACGCGAGCGCGCCGCCGATCACGCCGATCAGCGTCACGGCGAAAGGCAGGCGGCTCGATCGGCTGATCACCAGCGGCTTGAGCACGTTGTCGATCGTGCTGATGCCGAGCAATCCATACAGCGCCATGAACACGGCCCAGCCGGTGCGGCTCTCCTCGAGCAGCCACAACGCGGCGCCGCCCCAGACGATCGGCGGGCCGATCGGCACGATCGAGAGCCCGAACGTGAGCGCGCCGAGCAGGAACGGATTCGGCACGCCGGCGATGGCAAAGCCGATCACCGCGACCGTCGCCTGCGCGAGCGCCGCGCCGATCACGCCCGACATGATCGCGGTGATGGTGTCGCGCGCCCGATCGAGCAGCCGCCGCGCGTAGCCGCCGCCGAGCAATCCGGCGAGCGCGCGCGATCGGCGGCCGAGCCGCTCGCCGTCGCGATAGAGGAAGTACAGCAGCACGGCCGCGATGACGATCTGCAGCAGGCCGGCGCCGAGCGCCTTGCCGCTCGCAACCGCGAGCTTCTGCGCCGGCTCCGAGTAGCTGGAGAACACGCGATCGAAGCCGCCCGCCATCAGCGTCTGCCACGCGTTCTGCACGGCGCCGCCGATCAGCGGCAGGCCGGTGAGCCAGTCGGGCAGCCTGGAATCGCCTTGCGCCTGCCATTCCTTGAGCAAGCCCTGGAGCCATTCCGCGGCATCGCGGAACGACAGCATCACGAGCACCGTGGGCGTGACGATGACGATCGTCACCAGCAGGCACGAGAGCGTCGCGGCGATGACATCCCGCCCGCCGACCTTGCCGAGGATCCAGGTGTGCAGCGGCCACGTCGACACGACGATCGCGATGGAGAACAGAATCGCCGGCAGGAACGGCTGCAGGACCATCGCGCAGCCGATCGTGAGCGCGACCATGAGCCCGAGCTGCGCGACGCGCTCCACGCGCATCGGCGCGGTCGGTTCGGGAATCGGCGCCGGTTTCTCGGCCATGGCCGCATGCTCGCCGGTTTCGCAGCAGTCCGGCAACTGATCCAGATCAATGCGGCGTCGCGGCGCGGCGCGGTCCAATGGCGGCATGGACTTCCTTCTCGTCGCCGCAGCGTTGACGCTGACCGCTCCAGGGCCCGACATCGGCCGCGGCGCGATGCTCTACGAGAACCACTGCACGATCTGCCATACGAGCGTCGTGCACGTGCGCGAGGACCATCGCGCGACGTCCGACGTCGAGGTCGAGAACTGGGTGCGGCGCTGGTCGACCGATCAGAAGCTCGGCTGGAGCCAGCAGGACGTCGACGACGTGACCAGTTATCTGCTGAGCACGTTCTACAAGTTCTAAAGTCCCGCGAGCTCGAGGCGGCGCAGGAATTCGTCGGCGCTCTCGAAGCCGATCACCCTGGCATCGGGTCGCTCGCGTCCCGCGTCGAAGAACAGAACCCCGCATCGCTTCAAGCTCGACCAGATCGAGCAGGCGTACGACCTGTTCGCGCATCAGCGCGACGGTGTGCTGAAGGTCGCGATCACGCCGTAATCGGTGGGCCCACCAGGACTCGAACCTGGAACCAAGAGATTATGAGTCTCCTGCTCTAACCGATTGAGCTATAGGCCCGTTGTCGCGCGTGCGACGCGAGTATAGGGCCCGTGCATCTTCCTGGGTTCGGCGTGGCACTCACGGCCTTGCGGCAGTGCGTGGCTTCGGGCGTAAACTGCCGGACCGCTTCCGCTGATGCATCCAACCGGGGCGTGTCGTGCGTATTGGCAATACCGCCGGCGGTCCCGCGGTGGTTTCCTTCAACACCCAATAGGAGAGGATTCACGATGAGCAAGTTCACGAAGAAGCCGTTGGCGATCGCGCTCGGCGCAGCGTTCACCCTGGCCGGCGGTGTGGCGCAGGCGTCGGTGTTCCAGGCGAGCGATCTCGCGAGCGGTTACATGGTCGCGTCCGCTGGCGATGACAAGGCTGGCGAAAAGAAGTGCGGCGAAGCCAAGTGCGGCGCCGGCTGCATGAAGGACATGCAGGGCAAGGGCATGGCCGAAGCCGACGCGAAAGCCGCGTGCGACAAGGCGAAGTCGGAAGGCAAGTGCGGCAACAAGAAGGAGAAGAAGGAAGGCAAGTGCGGCGAAGGCAAGTGCGGAGACAAGAAGAAGTAAGCCATGCGTAATTCCGTCACGCCGCACGTCCGCGGCGCCGGACTCGGTCTGCGGCGGGCCCTCACCGGCCCGCTCGCAGACGTCCAGCGGGGCGAGATCGGCTTCCTCGAAGTCGCGCCCGAGAACTGGATGAATCTCGGCGGCCGGCTCGGCCGCCAGTTCCGCTCGTTCACCGAGCGCTTTCCTTTCGTCACGCATGGGCTGTCGCTCTCGATCGGCTCGCCTGCGCCGCTCGACGAAGCGTTCGTGCGCGACGTGCGCAAATTCCTCGATCTGCATCACATCCGGGATTACACGGAGCACCTGACTTACTGCTCGGACGACGGCCAACTCTACGATCTGATGCCGATCCCGTTCACCGCCGAAGCGGTGAGCTACGTCGCCGAGCGCGTGAAGCGCGTGCAGGACATTCTCGGCCGGCGCATCGCGCTCGAGAACGCGAGCTACTACGCAGCGCCGGGTCAGGACATGAGCGAGCTCGACTTCATCCGCGCCGTGCTCGAAGAAGCCGACTGCGATCTGCTGCTCGACGTGAACAACATCTACGTCAATTCGATCAACCATCGCTACAACCCGGTCGAGTTCCTCTACGGGCTGCCGGGGGGGCGCATCCGCTACATCCACGTCGCGGGGCACTATCACGAGGCCGAGGACCTGCGCGTCGACACGCACGGCGCGTCGGTGATCGATCCGGTGTGGGACCTGCTCGACAAGGCCTACGCGCGCTTCGGTGTGATCCCGACCTTGCTCGAGCGCGACTTCAACATCCCGCCGCTCGACGAGCTCATGCGCGAGATCCGGCAGATCAACGTGCTGCAGGATTACCACAAGCGGTTGGCGAAGCGGGCGGAGATCCGCGCGTGAAAGCGTTCCAGAAGTTGCAGTATGAATTCGCGGCGCACATCCGCGATCCCGAACATCGCGTCGCGCCGGCCGGGATCGAAGATCGTCGCATGGGGATTTATCGCGAGCTCTTCTACAACAACATCGAGGATTTTCTCGCGACCGGCTTCCCGGTGATCCGCGCGATCACCGACGACGAGCGCTGGCACGCGATGGTGCGCGATTTCTACGCGCGGCATCAGTGTCACGAGCCGCAGTTCTTCCGCATCGCCGAGGAATTCCTGAAGTATCTCGACGACGAGCGCGGCGATGTCGCGGGCGATCCGGCCTTCCTGCGCGAGCTCGCGCATTACGAGTGGGTGGAGCTCGCGCTGTCGATCTCGCAAGAGGAGCTCACCCCCGAGCTCGCCGACCCGAACGGTAACCTGCTCGCGGGTGTGCCGGTGCTGTCGCCGCTCGCGTGGACGATGGCTTACGACTTCCCGGTGCATCGGATCAGCCCCGACTTACAGCCGAAGGCCGCGCCCGATCAGCCGACGCTGCTCGTCGTCTATCGCACCCGCGCCGACGACGTGAAGTTCATGGAGATCAATCCAGTCACGGCGCGGCTGATCGAGCTGATCGACAAGGAGCCCGCGACCGGCGCGACCCAGCTCGAGCGCATCGCCGCCGAGATGAAGCATCCGCAGCCGGCGGCGGTCGTACGCGAAGGCGCGGCGATCCTGCAATCGCTGCGCGAGCGGGACATCTTGCTCGGGACGCGCCGCTGAAGATTCCCCGGGTCGCGTAAAATCCGCGGCCCATGTCTGTCGTCCCGAACATCGGTGAGCAGGCGGCGCTGCGCCGCACCTTCGCCATCATCTCCCATCCGGACGCGGGCAAGACCACGCTGACGGAGAAGCTGTTGCTGTTCGGCGGCGCCATCCAGCTCGCCGGTACGGTGAAGGGTCGCAAGGCGTCGCGTCACGCGACGTCGGACTGGATGGCGCTCGAGCAGCAGCGCGGAATTTCCATCACGACGTCGGTGATGCAGTTCCCGTACAACGGTCGCGTCATCAACCTGCTCGACACGCCGGGTCACGAGGATTTCTCCGAAGACACTTATCGCACGCTGACCGCGGTCGACTCCGCGCTGATGGTCATCGACGCGGCGAAAGGCGTGGAGCCGCGCACGATCAAGCTGATGGAAGTGTGCCGCCTGCGCGACACGCCGATCATCACCTTCGTCAACAAGCTCGATCGCGAAGGCCGGCCGCCGCTCGAGCTGCTCGACGAGATCGAGAAGGTGCTCGGCATCCAGTGCACGCCGATCACCTGGCCGGTCGGCATGGGCCGCGAGTTCAAGGGCGTGTATCACCTGCTCGAGGATCGCTTCTATCTGTACTCGGGCGACAAGCATCGCGTCTCGGAGATCGAGACGATCGACGGCTTGCTGTCGCCGGGACTCGCGGATCGCTTCGGTCACGTCTATCAAACGCTGCGCGACGAGATCGAGCTCCTGCAGATGGCCGGCACCGGCTTCGATCTGGAGAAGTATCGCGCGGCGAAATTGACACCGGTGTTCTTCGGCGCGGCGATCAACAATTTCGGCGTACGCGAGTTGCTCAACGGCTTCGTCGACTGGGCGCCGCCGCCGCAGGCGCGCATCGCGAAGTTCAAGGGCGCCGACTTCGAGATCTTCCCGGAGCACGGCAAGTTCACCGGCTTCGTCTTCAAGATCCAGGCGAACATGGATCCGAAGCACCGCGATCGCATCGCCTTCGTGCGCGTTTGCTCGGGGCGCTATCACAAGGGCATGAACATCCACTCGGTGCGGGTCGGCGGCTTCGTGCGCGTATCCAACGCGCTCACCTTCATGGCCGCCGAGCGCGAAGCGGTGCAGGAAGCCTGGCCCGGCGACATCATCGGCCTGCACAACTACGGCACCATCGCGATCGGCGACTCGTTCAGCGAAGGTGAGGATGTCACCTTCACCGGCGTGCCGAATTTCGCGCCCGAGCATTTCCGTCGCGTCGTGCTGCGCGATCCGCTGAAGTCCAAGCAGCTCAACAAGGGCCTCGATCAGCTGTGCGAAGAAGGCGCGACGCAGGTGTATCGGCCGCTGACCACCAACGAGATCGTGCTGGGCGCGGTCGGCACGCTGCAGTTCGACGTCGTGCAGTACCGCTTGAAGGACGAGTACAGCGTCGAATCGGCGTTCGAGCCGGTGCAGGTGCACACCGCGCGCTGGATCGCATGCGGCGACAAGAAGAAGCTCGAGGACTTCGTCGAGAAGAACGAGACCCGCATCGCCAAGGATCACTATGGCGATCTCGTCTATCTCGCATCGAGCAGTGTGAACCTGGCGATGGTCCAAGAGAGGCACCCTGAGGTGCGCTTCCTCGACACCAAGGAACACGGGCAGGGATGACGCCGAAGAAGGCCGATCCGTACGCCGCGCTGCGCTACGGAGAATTCCGCAGCCTGATCACCGCGACGTTCCTGATCACCAGCGCGATCCTGATCCAGGAAGTCGTGATCGGCTACGAGCTGTACAAGATCACGCGCGATCCGCTGTCGCTCGGCCTCGTCGGTCTCGCCGAAGCGGTGCCGTTCATCGGGCTCGCGCTGTTCGGCGGCCATCTCGCCGATCGTCGCGAGAAGGTGCGGCTGATGCAGCTCGGCGCGCTCGGCATCATGCTGGGCTCGGTGATCCTGATCTTCGTGCTGCGTCCGGCATCGCGCGAGCATCTGACGCAGACCGCGGTGGTCGGCACGATTTACGGCACGATCTTCCTG
>DASRHK010000178.1:0-2882 GCA_035650495.1 Nevskiaceae bacterium
CGATGGTGGTGCCCGGCGGGAGGCTGATCTGATCGAGCCGCTTGCCCACGACGCGCGAGCTGCCCGGCGTGCCGTGCGCGATCGCTTCGATCGCTTCCGCCGCGCCGCGGCGCAGGCTGTGCACTTTCACCATGTCGCCGCGGCGCACGTGCGCGAGCAGCGCGGACACGGTCGACTGCTGCGGCGAGATCGCGATGTCGATCACGCCGCCTTCGACCAGATCCACGTAGGCGAGCCGGTTGATCAGCGACAGCGCCTTGCGCGCGCCCAGGCGCTTGGCGAGCATCGCGGACAGGATGTTGGCTTCGTCGTCGTTGGTGATCGCGCAGAAGACGTCGACGTCCTCGATGTTCTCCTCGAGCAGCAGCGACTCGTTCGCCGCGTCGCCGCACAGCACGATGGTGCGATTCAATTCCTCCGAGAGCTGCCGCGCCCGCTCGCGCGACTTCTCGATGATCTTGACCTGCACCTTGTCCTCGAGGGCGCGCGCGAGCCGCAAGCCGATGTTGCCGCCGCCCGCGAGCATCACGCGCTTCACCGGCTCGTCCATGCGCCGGAGCTCGGCCATGATCTTCGGGATGTTGTTGCGCGCGGCGATGAAGAAGACTTCGTCTTCCGCTTCGATGACCGTGTCGCCCTCGGGCGTGATCGGGCGGCCGCGTCGATAGATCGCAGCGACGCGCGCATCGACGCCGGGCAGATGCTGCGGCAGCTCCTTCAATTGGCGTCCGACCAGCGGGCCGCCGTAGAACGCGCGCAGGCCGACCAGCCGCACGCGACCTTCCGCGAAATCGACGACCTGCAGCGCGCCCGGGTACTGGATGAGCCGCCGGATGTAATCGGTGACGAGCTGCTCGGGGCTGATGATCATGTCGACCGGCAGCGCTTCGTTGCCGAACAGCTGGTCCTCGCGCAGGTACTCGGCGGAGCGCACCCGCGCGATCTTGGTCGGCGTCTTGAACAGGCTCTGTGCGACGCGGCAGGCGAGCATGTTGGTCTCGTCGTTCTCGGAGACCGCGATCAGCATGTCGGCGTCGTCGGCGCCGGCGGTGCGCAGCACGCTCGGGAAGGAGCCATGTCCCTGCACCGTGCGGATGTCGAGCCGGTCCTGCAGCTCGGACAGCAGCGCCGGATTGTCATCCACGACGGTGATGTCGTTGGCTTCACTCGCCAGGTTCTCGGCCAAGGTCGCTCCGACCTGGCCGGCCCCGAGGATGATGATCTTCATGGCGCCGGGAACTTACCCTTCCAGAGGGGCCCCCGCAACTTGCGCGCTGCAGCAATCCGATGCAGGCGGCCGGCTGCGCCTTGCGCTGAAAAAGTCTGCGGAGCGGGCTGGAGCGGGTTTTACTATTTCGCCGCGCGCGGCAGAGCCATTACATTCGCGGCTCGGGTCATAAGACAGAACTGAATACAAGGCGCGAGCCCGCGCGCCATCCAACCATAAAAACTGATTCGAGCGGCTTGCCAAAGCCGCCACAAAGACGCTTGTTCCTTCTGGAGAGAGAACAAATGATTCGCATGACGCTGGGGCTCCGCGCATTCGTCGCGGCCGGTTTGGCTGTTTCCCTGTTCGGCTGCGGTGGAGGCGGGGGCTCGAGCGGCACGCCGGGCACCTCGGTGCAGCCGCCGTCCGGCGGCAGCGTCGATTCGACGCAGCACGGCCAGTTCGTCGACGCGCCGGTGTCGGGACTCAATTACCGCACGGCGACGCATCAGGCGCTCACCGGCGCGCAAGGCCAGTTCGATTACGCCAAAGGCGAGTCGATCCAGTTCTTCATCGGCGATCTCGCGCTCGGCGGCGTGGTGCCCGCAGCGTCGGTCATCACGCCGGTGGAAGTCGCCGGCGGCAATCGCGCGCAAGGCATCAACGTCGCGGCGAACAACATCGCCTGGCTGCTGCAGAGCCTCGATGCCGATTGCAACGACGCCAACGGCATCCAGATCAGTGATGCGATCCGCACGGCGACGACCGGTCGCGCGATCGATTTCACGCTGCCGACCGCTGTCTTCGCTGCGGCGAACAGCCCGGCGGCGCAGCTCGTGTCGCAAGCCGGTCCTTCGTGCCGGCAGTCGCGCACGCTGTCCGTCGACGCCGCGCGCATCGCGCTCGCGACGCAGCTCGCATCGCTCACCGCCCCGACCAGCGGCGATGCGTGCACGAGCTCGCAGTGGTGCGCCGGCAGCGCGAAGCAGACGATCAGCCCGACGGCAGCGGAAGTCGGCGGCATGACCGAGCATCGCCTGCAGCCCGCGCCGGACGTCACGCAGTACTTCCACCTCGGCGGCTTCGGTCTCGGGCCCTTCGAGGAAACCAAGTTCGCGAACGCGCTGATCCCGTCGTTCGACCAGCGCGCCTGCGGACCGGACGGCGTGCCCGGCCTCGGCGGCGAGTGCGTGTCGAATCCGCCGGCGCGACGTCCTTATCACTGCCCCGGATACGCGGCCGACTGCGACGAGTCGCAGAAGCAGCGCACCTACGTGCGCACGCTGTACTTGAAGCAGGGCAGCAACGAGATCGTGTTCCTCACGATCGACGCGATCGGCGCCGGCAACATCATCATGAACGGCATGAAGAAGGCCGTTGCCGACGCGCTCGGCATCTCGGTCGACAACGTTCTCACCGGCGCGACGCACAGCCACGCCGGCGCGGATCTGCAAGGTCTCTGGGGCGGCGTGCCCGAGCAGTGGGTCGCCGAGCTCTACCAGAATGCCGCGGCTGCGGCGGTCGCCGCCAAGAACAACGCGCGCGCCGCGACGCTGACCTATGCGACCGGCCAGGAGCTCGCGTTCAACAGCTATCGGCGTCCCCGCATCGACCCGAACGCGATCACCGACAAGACGCTGTCGGTCCTGCAGGCGAAGGATTCCAACGGCGCCGT
>DASRHK010000179.1:0-13240 GCA_035650495.1 Nevskiaceae bacterium
GCGCGGCTTTCTCGGCATCGTCCGCCTTGTTGGCGTCGGCGGCCTTCTTCAAGTCCTCGTAGGCCTGCGACGCATCGGCGGCGACCTTGTCCTCGTGCGCCTGCCATTGCTGCCAGCCGAAGATGCCGCCGAGCCCCAGCGCGAGACCGGTGGCGAGCGCCAGCCAGTTCTCCTTCCACCACCGCTTGAGCTCTTCGACTTGTGCTTCGTCTTCGTAGTGCGACATCGGTTTCGCCTCTTACAAATGCAGTCGCGCGCGCAGGGCTTCGGGAAGCTCGGCCCACGGCACTTGGGTTTGGGGGGTGTCTTCGCGCAGCGATTTTACTTGAACTGCCTCGGCCGCGGCTTCCTCGTCGCCGAGGATCAGGGCGAAGCGGGCGCCAGCGCGATCGGCGCGGGCGAGCTGCGACTTGAGCTTCCCGCCGCCCGCGTTCAGCACGACGCGCAGACCTTTGATTGCCTCGCGCAGGCCTTCCGCCAGCCTCGAGGCCGCGCGATCGGCGGTTTCGCCCATCGCGCAGACATAGACATGTGGCGCGGCGTCGGGGATCGTCACGCCCTGCTTCTGCATCAGGAGCACCAGCCGCTCGATGCCGCTCGCCCAGCCGATCGCGGGCGTCGGCGAGCCGCCGAGCTGCTCGACGAGGTTGTCGTAGCGGCCGCCGGCGCAAACGGTGCCCTGTGCGCCGAGCTCAGTGGTGATCCACTCGAACACCGTGCGCGTGTAGTAGTCGAGGCCGCGCACGAGCCGCGGATTCACGACGAAGTCGATGCCGAGGTCGCGCAGGCCTTGCTGGAGCTTGTCGAAGTGCGCGCGGGACTCGGGATCGAGATGGTCGAGCACGCTCGGCGCGCCGCGCACGATCTCGGCCATCGCGGGCGACTTCGAGTCGAGCACGCGCAATGGATTCGCTGAAAGTCGGCGCTTCGAGTCGTCGTCGAGCTTGTCTTCGTGCTGCTTCAGGTATTCGACCAGCGCGTTGCGATACGAGGCGCGCGTGTCGCCGGCGCCGAGCGAATTGATCTCGAGGCGCAGGTTCCTCAGCCCAAGCTTCTTCCACAGCCGCGCCGACATCGCGATCATCTCGGCGTCGACGTCCGGGCCGGCGATGCCGTAGGCCTCGACGTCGAGCTGATGGAACTGGCGATAGCGGCCCGCTTGCGGGCGCTCGTAGCGGAACATCGGGCCGAAGGTCCACAGGCGCTGCTGCTGGTTGTGCAAGAGGCCGTGCTCGATGCCGGCGCGCACCATGCCCGCGGTGGCTTCCGGCCGCAGCGAGAGATCCTCGTCGCCGCGATCCTTGAACGTGTACATCTCCTTCTCGACGACGTCGGTGACTTCGCCGACCGCGCGCTTGAACAGGTTGGTGTTCTCTACGACGGGCAGCACGATCCACTGATAGCCGTACTCGGCGAACGTCGCGCGCGCGCTGCCGATCAGGTGCTGCCACGCAGCAGTGTCGGCGGGCAGCACGTCGTTGAAGCCCCGGATGGCTTGCAGTTTCATTCGGCGGAGCTCCCTAGCTCTCGACCTTGGCTTTTTCTTTCTGCGCCTTGCGCGCCGCGAGCTTCTCGCGCACGAGCTTCTCGAGGCGATCGACCAGATCGTCGTTGTGCGACTTGTGCTGGATCTTGCCGTCGACGTAGATCGAGTTCGGATAGCCGCCGGCGACGCCGATCGCGGCTTCCTTGGATTCGCCGGGGCCGTTGACCACGCAGCCGATCACCGCGACGTCGATCGGCTCGTCGATGTCCTCGAAGCGGCGCTCGAGCTCCGCGACGGTCTTGATGACGTCGAAGTTCTGCCGCGCACACGACGGGCACGCGACGAGGTTCACGCCCCGCGATCGGATGTGCAGCGACTTCAGGATGTCCCAGCCGACCTTCACTTCCTCGACCGGATCGGCGGCGAGCGAGATGCGGATGGTGTCGCCGATGCCGTCGGCGAGCAGCATGCCGAGGCCGATCGACGACTTCACCGCGCCGGCGCGCTGGCCACCCGCTTCGGTGATGCCCAGATGCAGCGGCTGGTCGATCAGCTTCGCGAGCTTGCGATAGGCCTCGACGGTCATGAAGATCTCGCTCGCCTTCAGCGAGACCTTGAAGTTCTCGAAGTTGTGCTTCTTCAGGATCTCGATATGGCGCAACGCGGACTCGACGAGTGCGTCGGAGTTCGGCTCGCCGTATTTCGCCTGGATGTCGGCTTCGAGTGAGCCCGCGTTCACGCCGATGCGGATCGGCAGGCCGTGATGATTCGCGCAGGCGATCACTTCGTTGACCTTCTTCTCGCCGCCGATGTTGCCGGGATTGATGCGCAGGCAGTCGGCGCCCATCTCCGCGGCCTTGAGCGCGCACTTGTAGTTGAAGTGCACGTCGGCGACGAGCGGGATGTAGCCGCACTGCTTCTTGATCTCGCCGAACGCGATGGCGTCGTCGAGCGTCGGCACCGAGATGCGCACGATGTCGGCGCCGGCCTTCACCGCGGCTTTCACCTGCGCGACGGTGGCGGCGACGTCCTGTGTGTCGGTGTTGGTCATCGTCTGCACCGAGATCGGCGCGTCGCCGCCGACGGTGACGCGACCCACGCGCACCGGCCGCGACTTGCGGCGGTGGATCGTGTGATCGGCTTTCATCGCCATGGCTATTGCTGACCTTGCGGCTGAGCGTCGGTCGCGGGCGCTGGCGATTGCGGAGCCTGCTCCACGGGCGGCGGCGCGATGGGCTCCGGCGCCGGCGCGGGATTCGCGGGCGGCGGCGCGACACGCTGTGCAGGAGCGACGCGTGCGGGCGTCGGCTTGCGATGGATTGCCGCCGGACCCCAGCCGCGGATCCACAGCACGCCGGCGCCGACTGCTGCCGCGACGATGATGACGATCAACAGCCAGATCAGCGGCTTCCCATCGCCGCCGCTCTTGTCGACCACTTGCTCCTCGGCGAGACGGGTCGCCTCGGGCGGCGGCTTCATCACGTTGGCGTCGAACGCGGTGAGCACCTGCGTCTCCTGCAGGCTCATCGCCTTCGCGTACTTGCGCAGATAGCCGCGCACGTAGACCGGCTGGCCGAGCTTGGCGGTGTCGTCGTGCTCGATGGCTTCGAGCACGTGCAAAGGGATCTTCGTGCGCACGGCGACTTCGTCGAGCCGAAGGCCGGCTTTCTCGCGCGCGGCGCGCAAGGTCGCGCCCGCGGTGCCGGTGACGCTGGCGGCGTGGAACGTGCCGGTGTTGCTGAATTCGGAGTCGCTCATTTCGGATTGGCTGGCCGGTCGCGCGGATCGGCGAGCGAGGCTTCGGGGAATTGGGTCTTCAACCGCTCCTGGTACATGCGAGCGGTGGTGTCGTCGCCGAGCGCGGTCTCGGTCTTCACGCGCAGCCAGAGCGTGTTCGGCGTCGGCGCGCCGACCGCCTCGTAGCGCTGCAGGAACGCGCGGGCGCGCAAGTACTCGCCCTTCTGGTAGGCAAGCGCCGCGAACTGCGCGAGCGCATCCGGGAACTTGTCGTTCGCCTTGAGCGCCTCGCGGAAATATTGCTCGGCCTTGTCCACGTCCTTGCTCTGCACGCAGACACCCGCATTGGTCCACGCGAGCTCGGGCTTGGCGTAATCGGCGTTCTTCGCCGCTTTCACGAACAGCGCCTCGGCCTGCTCGATCTTGCCCTTGGAGCAGAGGAAGCTGCCGTAATTGTTGAGGCTGTCGGAATTGCCGGGCTCGAGCGAGACGGCTTCCTTGAACTCCGACTCCGCGTCCTCGTCGCGGCCGCGACGCGAATACAGGATGCCGAGCGCGCTGTGCGCCAGCGCGAGCTTGGAATCCTCGGAGATCGCGCGCTTGAGCTTCTCCTCCGAGAGCGCGAGCTCGCCCTTGCGCATGTAATCCACGCCGAGCTGCGTGTTGATCCGGGCGGCTTCCTTGAGATTGGCGCCTTCGCCGGTGTCGGCCGGCGGGGTGGCGCACGCGGCAAGCGACAAGCCGAGGAGGAGCGTCAGGGCGCGCTTCATTGCACGACCTTCACGCCGATGTCGCCGAGCCGGTTCTTCTGCTTCGAGGTCACCTTCCCCACCAATTGACCGCAGGCGGCGTCGATGTCGTCGCCGCGCGTCTTGCGCACGGTGGTGAGGATGCCCTTCTCGACCAGGATTTTCTTGAACGCGGCGATCTTCTCGGGCGTCGAGCGACGGTACTCGGTGTTCGGGAACGGATTGAACGGAATCAGGTTCACCTTCGCCGGCATGCCGGCGAGGCGCTTGGCGAGCTGCTTGGCGAGCGCGGGCGAGTCGTTCACGCCGTCGAGCATCACGTACTCGTAGACGATGTGCATCTTCCGGTCCTTGCCTTCGACGTAGCGCCGGCACGCCTCCATCAGCTCGTCGAGCGGATATTTCCGGTTGATCGGCACCAGCTGATCGCGCAGCTCGTCGTTCGGGGCGTGCAGCGAGACGGCGAGCGCGGTGTCGACGTCCTGGCGCAGCCGGTCGATGAACGGCACCAGGCCGGAGGTCGACACGGTCACGCGCCGCTTCGACAGCCCGAAGCCGAAATCGTCGAGCAGGATGCGGATCGCCGGCAGCACCGCGTTGTAGTTCGCGAGCGGCTCGCCCATGCCCATGAACACGATGTTGGAGATGACGCGCTCGTTCTGGAAGTCGCCGCCGAGCGCCTTACCCGCGAACCACACCTGCGCGATGATCTCCGCGGTGTTCATGTTGCGATTGAGGCCCTGCTTGCCGGTCGAGCAGAACGAGCAGTCCATCGCGCAGCCGACCTGCGAGGAGATGCAGAGCGTGCCGCGATCGTCCTCGGGGATGAAGACCGTCTCGATGACCTGATCGGAGCCTTCGAGCTTGAGCGCCCACTTGCGCGTGCCGTCGGCGGACGTCTGCTCGGCGACCAGCTCCGGCGGACGGATCACGAAGCGCTCCGCGAGGCGCGCCCGCAGATCCTTCGACAGATTGCTCATCTCGGAGAACGCATCCTTGCCGCGCCGGTAGATCCACAGCATCACCTGGTCGGCGCGATACGGCTGCTCGCCCATCTCCGCGAAGCGCGCACGCAATTCGGCCCGATCGAGGCCGAATAGATTCACGGGCGCGCCTGCACTCATGACATCACCGCGTGCGCGGACAGAGCTCCGTCGTGCGGAAGAAGTAGGCGATCTCGGTCTTGGCGTTGTCGAGGCTGTCGGAGCCGTGCACGGCGTTCTCGTCGATCGACGCCGCGAAGTCGGCGCGGATCGTGCCCTTCGCCGCTTTCTTCGGATCGGTCGCGCCCATGATGTCGCGATGCTTGGCGACGGCATTCTCGCCCTCGAGCACCGACACGACGACCGGGCCACTGATCATGAACTTCACCAGGTCCTTGAAGAACGGCCGCTCGGAATGGACAGCGTAGAAACCTTCGGCCTGCTTCTGCGTCAGGTGCTTCATGCGCGTCGCGATGATCTTCAGCCCGGCCTGCTCGAAGCGGTTGAAGATGTCGCCGATGTGGTTCTTGGAAACCGCATCCGGCTTGATGATGGA
The DNA here is from genome assembly GCA_035650495.1 of Nevskiaceae bacterium. Classification (GTDB taxonomy): domain Bacteria; phylum Pseudomonadota; class Gammaproteobacteria; order Nevskiales; family Nevskiaceae; genus DASRHK01. The sequence continues at coordinate 5,512 of DASRHK010000179.1, forward strand.
AAGGGTACGCTCAACCGCCACGAGGGACTCCTTGGCAAGAATGGATCAGGGGCGCCGGGCGGCGTTACCTCCATGCCCGGCAAGGGAAAAATCGCGCGCGATTATAGCCGTCCGTGCGGCACCGCGGCAAAAGCTCAGACGGTGAAGCTTTCCCCGCAGCCGCACATGGCCTTGGCGTTGGGGTTGATGAAGCGGAACGCCTCGTTCAGCCCCTGCTTCTGGAAGTCCACCGTGATGCCCGCGAGCATCGGCAGGTGTTCCTCGGCGACGACAAGCTTGGCCCCGTGGCTTTCGAAGACCCGATCGCTCGGGCCGATCTCGTCGGCGTAATCCATCGTGTAGGCCCAGCCCGAGCAGCCGGATTTCTTCACACCCAGCCGCAGGCCGAGGCCCTTGCCTCGCCCCTTGATCTGGTTGCCGATGCGCCGGGCGGCACTCTCGGTCAGCTCGATGGATGCTTCGCTCACTTGCCTACCTGCTTGCCCACGCTGCGGACGACATTTTCGCCCATAACGGCAACGTGGGCACGATCGTCGGGGATTTCAAGCGCGCCGCGGATGTCGGCCGCCGTGATTTCAGCCCATTGGGCGACGCCACGTCCCTGGGCCTGCTCGGCGAGCCACTCGCCCACTGCGATCGTCGTCGGGCAGCCATAGGCCTGGAAGCGTGCTTCGACGACCGTGCCCGAATCGTCCAGACGCAGGCCGAGCTCGATGAGGCTCTTCGACGCCGGCGTGCCGGCGCGCGCGGAGATCAGCGGCGAGCCATTCGCGGCGATCGGACCCGCGTGCGACGGCTCGCGGAACCGGCGCCAGACCGGCGCGGGATAGCCGAATACGTTCGGCAAGCTCATGCGGCGCGCTGCCAGAGCGGCGACAGCTGCCGCAGCCGCTCGACCGCCTCGACGACTTGCGTCGCCGCGCCGCGGATGTGCGCCTCGTCGGTGAAACGACCGAGCGAGAACCTCAGCGACGCGCCGGCGAGCTCGTCGTCGCGCCCGAGCGCGCGCAGCACGTACGACGGCTCACGCGTTGCCGAGGAACACGCCGATCCGCTCGACAGCGCCACGCCTGGCAACATCGCGCGCAGCGATTCGCCTTCGACGCCTTCGAAGCTCACGCTCAGGATGTGCGACACCGAATTGTGCGGATCGCCGTTGCGATGGATCTTCGGCAGCTGCTGCAAGCGTTCCCACAGCTCTTCGCGCAGCCCGCCGGTGCGATCGGCGTCGGCCATCATTTCGCTTCGCGCGATGCGATAAGCCTCGCCCATGCCGACGATCTGATGGGTCGGCAGCGTGCCGGCCCGCATGCCGAGCTCATGCCCGCTGCCGTGCATCTGTGGCGCGACGCGCGCGCGCGGCTTCTTGCGCACGAACAGCGCGCCGATCCCTTTCGGACCGTGGAGCTTGTGCGCGGAGAGCGTGAGCAGGTCGATCGGCGTGCGCGCGAGATCGATCGGGATCTTGCCGGCGGCCTGTACCGCGTCGACGTGAAACAGGATGCCGCGCTCACGCAACGCGCTCGCGATCTGCTCGACCTCGTTGATGGTGCCGATCTCGTTCTGCACCCACATCAACGAGACGAGCGCAGTGTCCGGCACCGCTGCGGCGAGGACGTCGGCCGGTGCGATGCGTCCGAGCGAGTCGGGCTTGAGATAAGTGACGCGCACGCCGCGCGTCTCGAGATAGCGGCAGGTGTCGAGCACCGAGCGATGCTCGATGCGCGAGGTGACGATGTGCGGATTCTTGAGCGCGCGGAATTCGAGCGCGCCCTTGATCGCGAGATTGTTGGCTTCGGTCGCGCCGGAGGTCCAGATGATCTCTTCCGGCGTTGCGTTGATCAGGGTCGCGACTTGCGCGCGCGCCTTCTCGACCGCCTCGCGCGCAGGCCGGCCGAGCGCGTGATCGGAAGACGGATTGCCGTACTGCGTGCGCAGCCACGGCAGCATCGCATCGAGCACGCGCGGATCGAGCGCGGTGGTGGCTGCGTTGTCGAGATAGATCATTTCGCGATCGCCATCGCAGGCTGCCGCGCGAGCGATCCGAGCGCCGCGAGGAACTGATCGACCTCGGCCTCGGTGTTGTCCTTGCCGAGGCTGACGCGGATCGCACCCTTGGCGGTGTCGCGGTCGATGCCCATGCCGATCAGCACGTGGCTCGGCTCGCCCTTGCCGCTCGCGCACGCCGAGCCGCTCGACACCGCGAAGCCCTTGCGATCGAGCTGCATCAAGAGCGCCTCGCCGTCGTAGCCGTGCAGCGCGAACTGCACCGTGTTCGGCACGCGCTCCGATCTCTGCGCGAACACTTCGATGCCCGGCAGCTCGCGCAAGCCCGCTTCGACGCGATCGCGCAGCTTGCGCATGTGCGTCGCACGCGTCGCGAGCTCATTCATCGCGATCTCGGCCGCGGCGCCAAAGCCGACGATCGCGGGAACATTCTCGGTGCCGCCGCGCACGCCGCGCTCCTGCGGGCCGCCGTGCATCTGTGCAGCGAGCTCGACGTGACTGCCGACGGCGAGCGCACCGATCCCCTTCGGCCCGTTGATCTTGTGGCTCGACACGGAAAGCAGATCGCAATCCCAGCCGGCGAAATCGACCGGGATTTTTCCGGCGGCTTGCACGGCATCGACGTGCATCAACGCATTCGCCGCATGCGCCATCGCCGCGATGCGCTTCACATCCTGGATCACGCCGGTCTCGTTGTTGGCGCGCATCACGGAGACGAGGCGGACCGGTCGGCGCTTGAGCTGGCGATCGAGCTCGTCGAATTTCACGATGCCGTCGTGATCGACCGCGATCGGCTCGACGCCCCAGCCGCGCGCTTTCAGCGCTTCGGCGGCCTCCATCACGCAGGGATGATCGGTGACGCCGTAGAGCACGCGCGACGCCGAGTGATTCCCCGTCACGCCTTTCAGCGCGAGGTTGTTCGCCTCGGTGCCGCCGGAGGTCCAGATGATCTCGCCGGGCTGCGCGTTGATCAGCGCTGCGACTTGCGCGCGCGCAGTCTCGACCGCATCGCGCGCGGCGCGACCGAAGCGATGCAGCGACGACGGATTGCCGTACGGCCCGCTCAAGTACGGCAGCATCGCCTCGACCACGCGGGGATCGAGTCGCGTCGTCGCGTTGTTGTCGAGATAGACCGGCATGGCGCCGTGACGCGATCAGCCGATCTTGCGATCTTTCGGCTTCGCCGCGGCGAGCGAATCGAGCGCGTTCATGTCCGCTTCCTTGCAGAAGTCCGGCAGCTCGAGCTTCTGCAATTCGAGCTCGGGCATGCGCGAGTCGACCTCGTGCAGCACCTTGCACACGCGCACCATCTGCTCGTCGAGCTTCTGGATGTGATCGAGCATCGCGCCGATCGCGTTGGCGACCGGATCGGGCATGTCGCGCGAGAGGCCATAGGCGTCGAAGCCCATCTTCTTCGCGATGGCGACGACCTTGTCGGACGGCACGACGGCTTGCTGCACGATGCGCGCAGGAATGCCGACGACGGTCGCGCCCGGCGGCACTTCGTGCACGACGACGGAATTGCTGCCGACGCGCGCGTTGTCGCCGACCGTGAACGGTCCGAGGATCTTCGCGCCGGCGCCGACGACGACGTTGTTGCCGAGCGTCGGATGGCGCTTGCCCTTGTTCCACGACACGCCGCCGAGCGTGACGCCGTGATAGAGCGTCACGTCGTCGCCGATCTCCGCGGTCTCGCCGATGACGACGCCCATACCGTGGTCGATGAAGAAGCGCCGCCCGATCTTCGCGCCCGGATGAATCTCGATGCCGGTGAGCCAGCGCGCGATCGCCGAGTTGAAGCGCGCGAGCCAGCGCAGGCCGTGCGTCCACAGCCAATGGCTGACGCGATGGCCCCACGCCGCGTGCAAGCCCGGATAGCACGTGAGCACTTCCCACGTGCTGCGGGCTGCGGGATCGCGGTCGAAAACGCTGGCGATGTCTTCGCGGATGCGGTCGAACATGGGACAATTTTACTCCCATGCACTCCCTTCCCGCCGCGCGGCAGACCGCGTCCAAATCGGAAACCTACGACCTCTTGATCGAGCAGGCGAAGTCGCTGATCGAAGGCGAGTCGGATCTGATCGCGAATCTCGCAAATCTGTCGGCCCTGATCTGGCAGGTCCTGCCCGATCTCAACTGGGCCGGGTTCTATCTCTGGAAAGGCAACGAGCTCGTGGTCGGGCCGTTCCAGGGCAAGCCGGCGTGCGTGCGCATCGCGCTTGGCAAAGGCGTGTGCGGCACCGCGGTCGCGAAGAAGCAGACGATCGTGGTGCCCGACGTCGACCAGTTTCCCGGGCACATCGTGTGCGACTCGGCGTCGCGATCGGAGATCGTTGTGCCGATGATGCGTCGCGGTGAGATCCTCGGAGTCCTCGACATCGACTCCCCGAAGCTCGCGCGCTTCGATGCCGAGGACCAGAAAGGCTTGGAGCGCCTCGTCGCCATCATCGACGGCGTCGAATAGTTCCGACGCGGGCGTGCGCGGCCAGGATGGCCGTGCACGAGCTCCAGGGAAGGAATTTTCAGGCGTCCCGCGGCGGGACTATTCGACGTCGTCGTGCGCCGATCCTGAGCGCTTCTTCGGCTTCTGGACCGTCTTCAAGATCCCGCGCAGGATCGCCAGCTCGTTCGAATCGGGCTTCGTGCGATTGAACAGCGTGCGCAAGCGACGCATCAGCAATCCGGGATTCTTCGGATCGAGAAAGCCGGTCTGCAGCAGCACGCGCTCGAGGTGCTCGTAGAAGCGCGTCATGTCTTCGGCGCTCGGCGGCGCGTAGTTCGGATGATCGCGCTTGTGCGCGACCGGCTCGATCTGCGGCACGGCGGCTTTGCGTAATTCATACGTGAAAATCTGCACCGAGGCTGCGAGATTCACCGAGCTGTACTCCTCGCTCACCGGAATGCGCGCCACGGCGTGACAGTGCTCGAGCTCTTCGTTCGTCAGGCCCACACGTTCCGATCCGAAGACCAGCGCGACGGGTCCGTGCGCGGTGTGCTCGATGATTCGCGACGCGGCGTCCCACGGCGTCATCGGCTCGTCGCCGAGGTGGCGCGGCCGCGCGGAGGTTGCGACGACCCAGTTGCAGCCCGCGGTCGCGAGCGGGAGCGAATCGACGATGCGCGCGCGCTCGAGGATGTCGGCGGCGTGCGCGGCGAGCGCCCGCTCCTTCTCGTCGAGCGCGCACTCCGGAGTCACCAGCACGAGATCGGACAATCCCATGTTCTTCATCGCGCGCGCAGCGGCGCCGATGTTGCCGGGATGGCGCGGCGATACGAGCACGACGCGGACGTTGGCGAGGGCTCTGGCGGCGGGAAGGAGCTTGGACATCGCGTGATATTCTAGGCGCCCGCTTTGCCCGCTCCTTCCAATCGTGCACCCACTGGTCAACATCGCCGTTGCCGCCGCGCGTTCCGCGGGCAACTTCATCATGCGGCACCTCGACCGCGCGGATGCGCTCAAGATCGATCGCAAGGGCCGCAACGACTTCGTCTCCGAAGTCGATCGCGGCGCCGAAGCCGAGATCGTGCGCCACGTGCACAAGGCCTATCCCGATCACGCGATCCTCGCGGAGGAAGGCGGCGCATCGGGCGGCAAGAGCGACGTCACCTGGATCATCGACCCGCTCGACGGCACCACGAACTTCCTGCACGGCTTCCCGCATTTCGCGGTGTCGATCGGCATCCAGGTCAAGGGCAAGCTCGAGCACGGCGTGATCTACGCGCCGTGCACGCAAGACCTCTACATCGCCTCGCGCGGCGTCGGCGCGACGCTGAACAACCGCAAGATCCGCGTCGCCAAGACCAAGGATCTCGATCAGGCGCTCATCGGCACCGGCGTGCCGATCCGCGCGCAGAACCTCGAGGCCTACATCCCGATGCTGCGCAAAGTGGTCGCGTCGACCGCGGGCGTGCGGCGCGCGGGCTCAGCGGCGCTCGACCTCGCCTACGTCGCTGCGGGGCGCATGGACGCGTTCTGGGAATTGCATCTGAACCCGTGGGACATCGCGGCCGGCGTGCTCCTGGTCCAGGAAGCCGGCGGCATCGTCAGCGAGATCTACGGCGGCGACGACGTGCTCAAGACCGGGCACGTGCTGGCGGCGACGCCGAAGCTGCATCCGCTGATGCAGGAGATGCTCAAGTCCGCGCAGGCCGAATCGGCCTGACCGATCACGGCCGCTCGTCGACCTCGTCCGTCTTCGGCGGCAGCAGGTCTTCGCGGTTGACGCCCAGCACGACGGCGAGGTTCGTCGAGATGTAGATCGACGAGTAGGTCGCCACGATCACGCCGACGATCATCGCGATCGAGAAGCTGTGCACGCTCGCGCCACCGAGGAAGAACAGCGCGGTGCACACGAGCAGCGTGGTCAAGTGCGTGATCACCGAGCGCAGCAGCGTCTGGTTCACCGACAGGTTCACGATGTCGAGGATCTCGCCGCGGCGGATGTTGATCAGGTTCTCGCGCACGCGGTCGAAGATGACGATCGTCTCGTTGTTCGAATAGCCGATCAGCGCGAGGATCGCGGCGAGCGTGGTCAGGTCGAACTCGACCCAGAACGCCGACAGGAATCCCATCACCATCAGCGCGTCGTGAACGAGCGCGGCGATCGCGCCGATCGAGAATTTCCATTCGAAGCGGAACGCGATGTAGGCCATGATGCCGATGAACGCCATCAGCATCGCGAGTCCGCCGTTGGTGGTGAGCTCCTCGCCGACCTGCGGGCCGACGAACTCGATGCGGCGCAGCTGGATGCCCTGCGTCGACGAGCCGAGCGCGTCGAGGATCGCGGTGGAGATCTTCGCCTGGTTTTGTTCCTTGGAGGGCGGCAGGCGGATCAGCACGTCGGACGTGCCGCCGAAGTACTGCACGACCGGATGCTCGTAGCCGGCCTTGCCGAGATCCTCGCGGACCTTCTCGAGCTCGACCGTCTGCGGATACTGCACTTCCACCAGCACGCCGCCGGTGAAGTCGATGCCGAGGTTCAATCCGCGCGTGAGCAGCAGCACGAGCGCCGCAGTGGTGAGGATCACCGACGCGATGAGGCCCCGCTTGCGCTGGGCCATGAAGTTGATCTTGGGGACGACGGCGAAGATTTTCATGGAAGCTCTCTCACCACACCGGCACGTCTTTCATGCGCTTCTTGCCGAAGAAGATCTGCGCGAGCGCGCGCGAGCCGACGATGGCGGTGAACTGCGAAGTCAGGATGCCGAGCGCGAGCGTGATCGCGAAGCCGCGGACGGGGCCCGCGCCGAGCGCGAACAGCACGACGGCGCCGATGAGCACGGTGACGTTGGCGTCGGCGATGGTCAGGAACGCGCGGCTGTAGCCCGCCTCGATCGAGGCGTGCGGCGAATTGCCGTTGCGCAATTCCTCGCGGATGCGCTCGTAGATCAGCACGTTGGCGTCGACCGCGATACCCATCGTCAGCACCATCGCCGCGATGCCCGGCATGGTCAGCGTGGTGCCGATGATCGACATGCTGGCGATGACCAGCACCATGTTCATGACCAGCGCGGCGACGGCGAATGCGCCGAACACGCGGTAGTAGACCACCATGAACACCATCACCAGGAACAAGCCGAGCGCGGCCGCGAGCTTGCCCTTCTGGATGTTGTCCTGGCCGAGGCTCGGGCCGACCGTGCGCTCCTCGACGAAGTCGATCGGCGCCGGCAGCGCGCCCGCCTTGAGCAGCACGGACAGATCGTGCGCTTCCTTGCTCGACAG
>DASRHK010000180.1:0-50798 GCA_035650495.1 Nevskiaceae bacterium
CTGCGGCTGATAGAAGATGCGCGAGAAGTCGAGCCCCTTCGCCTTCCAGTGCGTGATCGCCTGCGACTTGTCGAGGAGCTCCGAGCGTCCGATCAGGTCGTTGAACGTGCGGATGCCGAGCTGCGCCATGATCTGGCGCGCTTCTTCGGCGACGAAGAAGAAGTAGTTCACCACGTGCTCGGGCTTGCCCGCGAACTTCTTGCGCAGCACGGGATCCTGCGTGGCGACGCCGACCGAGCAGGTGTTGAGATGGCACTTGCGCAGCATGATGCAGCCTTCGGCGACCAGCGGCGCGGTCGCGAAGCCCATCTCATCGGCGCCCAGCAGCGCGGCGATGACGACGTCGCGGCCGGTCTTCATCTGGCCGTCGGCCTGCACGCGGATGCGCGAGCGCAGCCGGTTCAGCACCAGTGTCTGCTGCGTTTCCGCGAGCCCCAGCTCCCACGGCGCGCCCGCGTGCTTCACCGACGACAGCGGCGACGCGCCGGTACCACCGTCGTGTCCGGCGATGACGACGTGATCCGACTTCGCCTTCGCTACGCCTGCGGCGACGGTGCCGACGCCGACTTCGGCGACGAGCTTCACGGAAATGTCGGCCTTCGGGTTCGCATTCTTGAGGTCGTGGATGAGCTGCGCGAGATCCTCGATCGAATAGATGTCGTGATGCGGCGGCGGCGAGATGAGTCCGACGCCCGGCACCGAGAAGCGCAGCCGCGCGATGTACTCGCTGACTTTCTTGCCGGGTAGCTGACCGCCCTCGCCCGGCTTCGCGCCCTGCGCCATCTTGATCTGGATCTGATCGGCGGAATTCAGGTACTCGGCGGTCACGCCGAAGCGGCCCGCCGCGACCTGCTTGATCTTCGAGCGCAGCGAATCTCCGTCCTGCAGCGGAATTTCGGCTTCGACCTGTTCGCGACCGATGACCGACGCCATCGTCTCGCCGGCCTTGATCGGGATGCCCTTCAGGTCGCGCTCGTAGCGCGCCGGATCCTCACCGCCCTCGCCCGTGTTCGACTTGCCGCCGATGCGGTTCATCGCGATCGCGAGCGTCGTGTGCGCTTCGGTCGAGATGGAACCGAGCGACATCGCGCCGGTGGCGAAGCGCTTGACGATCTCCTTCGCGGGCTCGACGTCGTCGATCGGGATGGCCTTCGCCGGATCGATCTTGAATTCGAACAGGCCGCGCAGCGTCATGTGACGCTTGCTCTGATCGTTGATGATCTGCGCGTATTCCTTGTAGGTGCTGTAGCTGTTGGAGCGCGCCGAATGCTGCAGCTTGGCGATCGCGTCGGGCGTCCACATGTGGTCTTCGCCGCGCACGCGGAACGCGTACTCGCCGCCCGCGTCGAGCGCGTTGGCGAGCACCTGATCGTTCCCGAACGCGAGCTTGTGCAAGCGCAGCGCTTCCTCGGCAACTTCGAACACGCCGATCCCTTCGACGTTGCTCGCGGTGCCGCGGAAATACTTGTCGACCAGCGCGCGGTTCAAGCCGATCGCCTCGAAGATCTGCGCGCCGCAGTACGACATGTAGGTCGAGATGCCCATCTTCGACATCACTTTCATCAGGCCCTTGGCGATGGCCTTCTGGAAGTTGTATATGGCTTTCTCGGGCGTGAGATCGCCGAGCGACTTCGACATCTCGGCCAGCGTGTCCATCGCGAGATAAGGATGGATCGCCTCGGCGCCGTATCCGGCGAGGAGCGCGAAGTGATGCACTTCCCTCGCCGATCCGGTCTCGACGACGAGACCCGTCGACGTGCGCAATCCCTTGGTGACCAGGTGCTGATGGATCGCCGACGTCGCGAGCAACGCCGGGATCGCGACGTTCTCCGCGTCCGTGCGCCGATCGGAAATGATCAGGATGTTGTGGCCCGACTTCACCGCGTCGACGGCCTTCGCGCACAGCGAGGCGAGTCGCGCTTCGATGCCTTCCTTGCCCCACGCGACCGGATAGCAGATGTTGATCTCGAACGAGCGGAACTTGCCGCGCGTATAGGCGTGGATGTCGCGCAGCTTCGCCATGTCGGCGTGGTCGAGCACGGGCTGTGACACCTCGAGCCGCATCTGCGGATTCAAGTTGTTCACGTTGAGCAGATTCGGGCGCGGTCCGATGAAGGACACCAGCGACATCACCAGCGCTTCGCGGATCGGATCGATCGGCGGATTGGTGACCTGCGCGAACAGCTGCTTGAAGTAGTTATAGAGCGTCTTCGGCTTGTTCGACATCACTGCGAGCGGCGAGTCGTTGCCCATCGAGCCGATCGCCTCTTCTGCTTCCAGCGCCATCGGCGTCAGCAGCAGCTTGACGTCTTCCTGCGTGTAGCCGAACGCCTGCTGGCGATCGAGCAGCGACGCGCTCGACTTCTCCACCGGCGACGGCGGCGGCGCGTTCTTGCCGGGCTTGAGCTCCGAGAGCTTCAGCCGGATCCGATTGATCTCCGCCTTGTGCGGCTCGGCGCGCGCGTAGCTGTCCTTCAGCTCGTCGTCGTTGATGATGCGGCCGGCGTCGAGGTCGATCAGGAACATCTTGCCCGGCTGCAGGCGCCACTTCTTGGTGATGCGCTCTTCCGGGATCGGCAGCACGCCGGCTTCGGACGCCATGATCACGAGATCGTCGTCGGTGATGACGTAGCGCGCGGGCCGCAGGCCATTGCGATCGAGCGTGCCGCCGATGTAGCGGCCGTCGGTGAACGCGATCGCGGCGGGACCGTCCCACGGCTCCATGACCGCGGCGTGATATTCGTAGAACGCGCGACGATGCTCGTCCATCAGCGTGTGGTTCTCCCACGCCTCCGGGATCATCATCATCATCGCGAGCGGGATCGGATAGCCCGCCATCACGAGCAGCTCGAGCGCGTTGTCGAAGCACGCGGTGTCGGACTGCCCTTCGTAGATCAGCGGATACAGCTTCTTCAGATCGTCGCCGAGCTCGGTCGACTTCATCACGCCTTCGCGGGCGCGCATCCAGTTGAAGTTGCCCTTGACCGTGTTGATCTCGCCGTTGTGCGCGATCATCCGGTACGGATGCGCGAGCGGCCACTCGGGGAACGTGTTGGTCGAGAAGCGCTGATGCACGAGCGCGAGCGCGGAGACGGCGCGCGGATCGGCGAGATCCTTGTAATAGACGCCGACCTGATCCGCGAGCAGCAAGCCCTTGTAGACGACCGTGCGCGCCGACATCGACGGCACGAAGAATTCCTTGCCGTGCATCAGGTTCAGGCCTTGGATCGCGTGGCCTGACGACTTGCGGATCACGTAGAGCTTGCGCTCGAGCGCGTCGGTCACTTCGACGTCAGCGCCGCGGCCGATGAACACCTGACGGATCACCGGCTCCTTCTGGCGCACCGTCGGCGACATCTCCATCGTGCGATCGACCGGAACGTCGCGCCATCCGAGCAGCTGCTGCCCTTCTTCACGGATCGCGCGCTCGATCTCCTGCTCGCACGCGATGCGCGAGGCATTCTCCTTGGGCAGGAACACCATGCCGACGCCGTACTCGCCGACCGGCGGCAGCTCGACGTTCTGCTTCATCATCTCTTCGCGATAGAGCTGATCGGGAATCTGGATCAGCACGCCCGCGCCATCGCCCATCAGCTTGTCGGCGCCCACGGCGCCGCGATGCGCGAGGTTCTTCAGGATCTGCAGGCCCTGCTCGATGATGGAGTGACTCTTCTCGCCCTTGATGTGGGCGATGAAGCCGATGCCGCAGGCATCGTGCTCGTGGCAAGGGTCGTACAGGCCGTGCTGGCGGGCGCGCTGGAGTTCGTGTCCCATCGAAGCTGCCTCGGAAAAATCGGAAAGGTACTGCGGGACGAGCAGAATAGTGCACCGCAACAACGCTGCCAAGCGAAATAATTGGGGTCAGATTCCAATTAATCCGCCTCTCGACCGGGGCAGCTGTCAATCGGGGACAGATTACAGCTTATTGTTCTTGTGGGAATCTCTGGCGAACGGTCGCCCCGCCTTGCCCGGACTCAACCGCCGCGGGGTCTGCTTTTGCAGGTGGCTCACGAATGCCGGCTCGCCGAGCAGCCAGCCCTTGCACACGGAGTCGGTGACGGCCGACTGCTGCTTTTGCGACACGCCCTGACTGACGAGGTCTGCATAGGCGGCCTCTCGGGCGAAGGGCGTGTTGCCGAGCTGCCAGTACAGCGGGTGCGGCCGCACGAGCTTGTCGCTTCGGGCGCCGACGTAATGCTGATGACTCGACCACCGGTAGTCGCCGGGTTTGGCGACGAGGCCCGCGCGGACGGGGTTGAGATCGATGTAGACCATGCAGGCGAACAAGTAACGCTCAGCCTGCACCGGAGCCGCCTTGTAGCGCCCCTCCCATAACGTGCCCGTCCGCTGATAGCGGTCATTGAAGTAACGCACGTAGCGACGTCCGACCGCCTGCATCATCCGCGACAGGCCGGATTGCGTCTCCGGCGTCGCCAGCAGATGGAAGTGATTACCCATCAGCACGTAGCTGTGGATCGCGACCTTCTCGCGATCGGCGTACTCGGCAAGCAGCGCGAGCATCCGCTCGTAATCGGCGGGATCACGGAACGTCGACTGGCGATCGTTACCGCGCTGGATGACGTGGTGCGGGTATCCGGGCAGCGTCAGGCGGGGAAGACGGGCCATCGCTGCATCATAGGTAGGAAAGCCACCAATCGCTGCGACGCGCCTTCACGCCGGCGAACCAGCGGCAGAGCGGGTAGAGCAGCACGACGACGAGGAGCCAGAACCCGTAGACGCCCGGCAGTTCGAATCCCCATCCGGCCGGCGGTGCGTTGGGAATGCTCGTCAGCATCTGCGTGCTGCCGAGCCGTACGTAGAACAGGATGCCCGCGAGCCAGTGCGCCAGCGCGACGTGCAGCACGTAGAAGAACAGCGGCACGCGCCCGATGGTGACAAAGATCTGCGCGATCGCGCCACGAGCATGCTCGAACGCCGAGAGCAGCAGCATTCCCGGGCCGAGCGTCGCGCACAAGTACAACAGCGACGGCGGGTACTTCACCACGTCGATGAACGACAGGAACGAATAAAGGCCGTTGCGCTGCGACGACCATGGCTGCGCGTCGCCATAGAAGTTTCCGGAGCGCAGCAGCACGAACAACGCGATCGCGCCGCCGCCCAACATCACGAGCACGCGACGCCGACGTTCCGCGGGAAGATCGTAGACCGTGCCGAACGCGTAACCCGCCGCCATCACGCCGATCCACGGGATCAGCGGATACAGGCAGAACCCCGGCCCGACGCGGCCCGGTACGTGGAGCAGATGCCACAGCGGTGCCGCGGCGCCGAAAGATTGCGGTGCGACGCCGTCGAACGCATTGTGGCCGACGATCATCGCGATGCCGAACGCGCCGACCGCGGCGACCGGCAGGCGCACCAGCAGCGACAGCGCGATCATCGACACGCCGATCGCCCAGAACACCTGCAGGAAGAAGCCGTCGTGGAACGTGAGGTCCGACGTCCACACCCAATAGATCACGGTGAACTCGAGGAGCACGAGCCACGCGCCGCGCGTCAGCAGGAAGCGCGACAACGCAGCGCGATCGCGACGCTTGCCGACGAAATAGGCGCTGGCGCCGGCGAGGAACACGAAGGTCGGCGCGCAGAAGTGCGTGATCCAGCGCGTCAGGAACAGGGCAGGGGTCGTCTGCGTGAGATCGAGCGGGTCGTATGGGATGTCGGTGAAGAAATCGCGCACGTGATCGAGCGCCATGATCACCATCACCAGCCCGCGCAGCAGGTCGATCGAGTCGAGACGCGCTCGCGTCGCGACGATCGGCCTAGCGGAGACGTCGAGGGTCAAAGAGTCGTTCGTGCTCGTCAATTGCATAGCGATCCGTCATGCCGGCGATGTAGTCCGCGACGACGCGCGCGCGATGCAGCTCGTCGCGGGAGCCGCCGAGCGCCGCTTGCCACTCCGGCGGCAAGAGCCGGACATCGGCGAGCAGCGCGTCGAACAGCTCAGTCACCACTCGCTGCGCCTTGGTCATCATCCGATGCACGCGATGATGGCGATACAGGTGCTCGAGCAGGAACCTCTTGAGCGAGAGGCTCTCCTCGCGGATGCGCGCGCTGTAGGTGATGAGCGGCTCCTTCTCGGCGCGCACGTCGTCGATGCTCTTCGGCCTGGCGCGGTCGAGATTGCGCTGGCTCGTCTCGCACAGATCGGCGACCAGCGTGCCGATGATGCGACGGATCGTCTCGTGACGCTCCTGCTTGGGCGACAGCTTCGGATAGGTCGCGAGCACCTCGTCGTGATGCCGCGCGAACAGCGGAACGGCTCTCAATTGCGCGATGCTCAACAGCCCGGCGCGCAGGCCGTCGTCGATGTCGTGATTGTTGTAGGCGATCTCGTCGGCGACGTTGGCGAGCTGCGCTTCCAATCCCGGCTGCCGCCGCTTCAGGAAGCGCTCGCCGACGTCCCCGAGCTCGCGCGCGCGGCGCGCCGAGGCGTGCTTCAGGATGCCTTCGCGCGTCTCGAACGTGAGGTTGAGCCCGCGGAACTGCGCGTACTTGTCTTCGAGCTCGTCGACGACTCGCAGCGATTGCGCGTTGTGCTCGAAGCCGCCGTGCGCGCGCATGCAGGCGTGCAGCGCGTCCTGGCCGGCATGGCCGAACGGCGTATGACCGAGATCGTGCGCGAGCGAGATCGCCTCGGCGAGATCCTCGTTCAGCGCCAGGGTGCGCGCGACGGACCGCGCGATCTGCGCAACCTCGAGCGAGTGCGTGAGCCGCGTGCGGAACAGATCGCCTTCGTGATTGACGAAGACCTGCGTCTTGTATTCGAGGCGGCGGAACGCGGACGAATGGATGATGCGATCGCGATCGCGCTGATATTCGCTGCGATGGTGCGGCGCCGGCTCCGCATGCCGCCGCCCGCGCGAGCGCTCCGGATCGGCCGCGTACGGCGCGAGCCTCATGCGACGCGCGCCCGCGCGCAGGATTGCTCCAGCGTCTGACCCAGTTTCACGTCGTCGAACTCCGCCGTCGTCACCGCTTCGCCGAGCGCGCGCAGCAGCACGAGGCGCAACTTGCCGCCAGCGACTTTCTTGTCGCGGCTCATGAGCGCGCGGAATTCGGCGGGCGCGATGGAATCGGGCGGGGCGGTCGGCAAGCCGGCGCGGGCGACGAGCTTCGCGCAGCGATCGGCATCGTGAGCGCTGATCCAGCCGAGCCGCGCGGACAAGTCCGCCGCCATGCACAAGCCGACGGCAACCGCTTCACCATGGAGCCACGATTCGTAGCCGAGGTGCGTCTCGATCGCGTGCGCGAAGGTGTGCCCGAGGTTGAGCAGCGTGCGCGGCCCGCCCTTGAGCGATTCGCGCTCGTCCTCGCCGACGATCGCGGCCTTCATCTCGCAGCAGCGGCGCACGATCTGGCCGAGCGCTTCTGCATCGAGCTTCAGCGCGCGATCGACGTTGGCCTCGAGCCAGGCGAAGAAATCGGCATCGCCGAGCATCCCGTACTTGATGACTTCGGCGAGCCCGGCGTGCAGCTCGCGCGCGGGCAGGGTGCGCAGCGCGTCGGTGTCGGCGACCACGCAGCGCGGCTGATGGAACGCGCCGATCATGTTCTTGCCGCGCGGATGGTTCACGCCGGTCTTGCCGCCGACCGACGAGTCGACCTGCGCGAGCAGCGTCGTCGGGATCTGCACGAAGTCGATGCCGCGCTGATAGATGGACGCGCAGAAGCCGGCGAGGTCGCCGACGACGCCGCCCCCGAGCGCGATCAGCACACCGTCGCGCGGGACATTCGCGCCGAGCAGCCAGTCGAGGACCTGGCCGGCAATCTGCCAGGTCTTCTGCGACTCGCCACTGCCGAGGACGAGCGCGTCGGATGCGCCGAGCCCGGTCGCAGCGAGCACGCGCTGCAAGTAATGTCGCGCGACGTTCTCGTCGGAGATGATCTTGCGCAGACGGCCGCGGAAATCGGCGTAGCTGGCAGGATCGGACAACGCGCCGGCGCCGATCAGGATCGGATAGCTGCGGGGTCCCAGCGAGACCTCGAGCCGTTGCATCACGACGCCCCGACCGGCTGGTCGAGATGCCGCTCGATCTCCTTCACCAGCCACTTGGCGTTGTGGCCGTCGCTTTCGAGCACGAGGTCGGCGATCTCTCGATACAGCGGATCGCGCTCGCGCAGCAACCGCTCCAGCACCTCGCGGCGATTCGCTGCCTGCAGCAGCGGGCGGTTCTCGCAGCGCTGCGTGCGCGCGAGCTGTTGCTGCACGCTCGCGTGCAGGTAGACCACGAAGCCGCGACTGCCGAGCGCCTGCCGATTCTCGGGCGTCACCACGGCGCCACCGCCGGTGGCCAGCACGATGCCGGTGCGTTGCGTGAGCTCGGCGATCATCTGGGCTTCGCGCTTGCGGAAGCCGGCCTCGCCTTCTTTCTCGAAGATGTACGAGATGTCGACGCCGCAGCGGGCTTCGATCTCGTGATCGCTGTCGACGAAGGTCATGCCGCGCTGATCGGCGAGCCGCTTGCCGACCGTGGTCTTGCCCGCGCCCATCGGCCCCACGATGAAGATATTGCCGTGCGTCGCCAAGTCACACACCTAACTTCACGGTAGGGCGCGGAGTATAACGAACGCGGCCGCGGGATCGCCGCGGCCGCAGGTCCATCGCGACGCCGGTATCAGGGCGTCTTCAGGCTTTCCTTGAGGATCTTCGGCGTGACGAAGATCAGGAGCTCGCGCTTGCTGTCGTTCTTCACGTTGTGCTTGAACACCGTGCCGATGAACGGGATGTCGCCGAGCAAAGGAATCTTGTCGGTCGTGTGATTGGAATCGTCCGCATAAACGCCGCCCAGCACGACAGTGGCGCCGTTGTCGACCAGCAAGCTCGTGTCGACGTGCCGAGTGTCGATTGCCTTTGCCGTGCCTCCAGTCGCCTGCGGGACATCCTGGCCGATGGCGTCGCTACGGACGGTGAGATCCATTTGGACCCGGTCGTCCGGCGTGATGAACGGCGTGACCTCGAGCGCCAGCGTCGCCTTCTTGAACTGAGTCGTCGTCGCGCCACCGACGCCCGAGGAGCTGCTGAAGGGCACTTCCTGGCCCTGCTCCACGAGTGCCTTCTTGCCAGTAGCCGTGACGACGTGCGGCGTCGAGATGATCTCGCCGCGTCCTTCGGTCTGCAGCGCCGAGAGCTCGAGCTCGACCAGCCAGTTCGACGACAGCACGGCGAGCGCGAAGTGGCCCGCGCCGCTGGCGGCAGCCGGCACGCTGAAGTTCAGGTTGTTCGGGAAGTCCGGCAGTCCATCGCCGCCTGCGAGCACGCCCACGGTGTCGGCTGCGCCCTCCGCGGTACCGGACGTTCCGATCAGGGAATTGCCCGAGCGCATCAGATGCGTGACGCCGAAGCGCGATCCCAGCTCACGCGTGAAGTCGTCGCGCGCGATCACGATGCGCGACTCGATCAGCACCTGCCGGACCGGGATGTCGAGGCGCGCGACCAGCTCGCGGATCTCGTTGATCTTGTCGCGGGTCTCCAGCACGAGCAGCGTGTTGGTGCGCGCGTCGACGGTGACGCTGCCGCGCTCCGAGAGCTGCGAAGCTTCCTTGCTCTTGATCAGCGTGGCCAGATCGCTCGCGTTGGCGTAATTGATCTGGATGATCTCCGAGCGCAGCGGCGCCAGCTCGCGATTCTGCTTCTGCGCCTCGAGCTCCGCCTTGTCGCGCTCGGCGAGCTGCTGGAGCGGGGCCACCAGGATCACATTGCCCTCGCGACGCTGGCCGAGACCCTTCGAGCGCAGGATGATGTCGAGCGCCTGGTCCCAGGGGACGTTCTGAAGGCGCATCGCCATCTCGCCCTGCACCTGGTCGCTCACGACCATGTTGACGTTGGCGACGTCGGCGATGATCTGCAGCAGCGCGCGCACGTCGATGTTCTGGAACGACAGCGAGATGCGCTCGCCGGTGAACTGCGGCTCGTCGCGCTTGCGCTGGGCAACCTTCTCTGGCGTGAGCGGCGCCAGCTCCAGCGTGAAGCTGCCACCAGTCTGGTAGGCGACGCGCTCGTAGTCGCCCACGGGCGTCACCGTCACCTGTACGTCGGCGCCGGTGCGGCGCACGTCGACGAACTTCGCGGGCGTCGCGAAATCGAGCACGTCGTAGCGCTTGAGCAGCTTGTCGTCGACCGAGACGTTCTTGAAGGTCGCCACCACGTTGCCCGCTTCCTCGCGCACGTCGACCTGCGTCGCCGGATCGGACAGCGTGACCATGACCCGCGCCTGACCCGTCTCGCCACGCCGGAAGTCCAGCGCCGAGACGCGTGCCGCCGCGGGCGGCGCCGCGGTGGTCTCTGCAGTCGGCGAGGGTGGCGGCACAGCGGCCAGCGCGGTCGGCGTGCCGAGCTCGAGGATCAGCTTGTTGCCAACCACGCGCACCTGATGCGCGACGGGCTCGGAGAGGAAAACGACCACGCGCGAGCGGCCTTCGGCTTCGGCGACTGCGACAGACCGGACCTTGCCGATGTTGACGCGCTTCAGGCGATCGGTCACCGCGAGCGAGGTGTTGGGCAGATCGAGCGACAGGCGCGCGGGCTTGTCGAGCGTGAAGACCTTGGGCTCCGGCACGGGCGCGGAGAGGGTGAGCGTCACCACCACCGCGTCGCCTTCGCGCGCGGTGAAATCGATCGCCTGTACCGAGCGCTCGGCGGCAGCGTGCGCGGGCGCCACGACCATCAGCGCCAGCACCGCGATCAGCCCGAGCCCCGACCTTGCCACGGTCGCAGCAGCATTCCGCCACATGGGGTTCCTCACCATGACACGAGCTCCTCGCATATCGTTCTAATCCGGCAGGGCGAGCTTGGCGGGACGTTCAACCCAGCCGCCAAAGCCATCCGGGACAATTTCCTTGAGGCCGACCTCGGATTCGGTGATCCGCACGACCTCCCCATAGTTCTGGCCCAGATGGTCGCCCATGGCGACCCGGTGCACCACGCCGTCCGGCGCCTTGATCAGAGCATAGCGATGATCCTGGGCGGTCACCATGCCGAGCATCCGCAACGCGTCCATCGGGAATTCTTCCAGCGGCTCGCGCGGCCGGCGCATGTCGGGCCGCAATCCGCTCTCGGCGAGCCGATCGTTGCGGGCCTCCACCTGGATGAAGGGATCGCGCCGATCGCCGGGCAGGTAGACGAACGCGTCGAACTGCTTGATCTGGGGGATCGGCTCGATCGCGGCGGATTTGCGGGACTTCACCTCGGCGATGTACTGCTCCAGCTCCTGCATGTCGTTGCTGCACGCGGCGAGAAAGGTCGCGAAGAAGACCAGCGGCAGGAGGCGGGCGAGGGTGCGTGTCATTTCTTCGGCCCAGGCGCCGGCTTCTCGGATTCGTCCAGGTAGCGGTAGGTCTTGGCCTGGGCGACCATGCGCAGGTTGCCTTTCTGGTTCGCCACCGGTTTCAGGTCCACGTTGTCGATGGTGACGATGCGCGGCAGCGCGGCAACGGAGCTCACGAACGAGCCGATGTTGTTGTACGGCCCAACCACGACGATCTGATTGGGGACTTCCGCGTAGAAGTCGCGAGCGAACTCGCCCTGCGGCTGGAACAGCTCTTCTTCGAGGCCGCTGGCAACGCGCGTCTGCGAGATGTCATTGAGCAGGCTCGGCACTTCGGTCTTTGACGGCAGCTGCTTCAGCATGTCGCCGAAGCTGCGCTCCATTTCCTTGAGCTGCGCCTTGAACGCCTCGAGGCCGGCCACCTTGCGCTGCTTGCGCTCGAACTCGTTGCGCAGATCCTGCTCCACTGTGCGCTCGCGCTCCAGATCCTCCTGCAGCGGCTTGCCGAACAGGTATGCGCCGAGGCCGATGATCACGAGCATGGTGAGCACGCACGCGGTGACACGCGCCCAGCGCGGCCAGGCGCCGGGGTTCTGGAAGTCCAGCGTCTGGGCTTCCTGCCAGATGCGGTTGAGGCTATCGGCCGCCGCCATTGGTGCCTCCCTTCGGCGTCGCTGTCCCGGATGCGTCGGCCTCATTGGCTGCCGCGGTCAGCTTGGCAATCGTCAGGTTCTTCACCCGCAGACTGAAATCACTCTGCCGGCGGCGATCCCGCTCGACGGTGCGGATCACCACCAGGTTGGGGTCGGTGAACCACTGCGACGCCTCGAGATTCTTCATGTAGGTCGAGATGCGGCCATTGGACTCGGCGACGCCGTCGATCGCGACTTCGTCACCCGTCTGCTTCAGCGAGGTGAGGTAGACGCCTTCCGGCAGCGTGTTCACGATCTCGTCGAAGAAATGCACCATCGCCGATCGCGTCGCCTGCAGCTTCTCGATCACGCGCATGCGCGCGAGCAGGTTGGCCTTGACCTTCTCGAGCTCCTGAATCTCCACGATCTGCTTGTCGAGCTCGGCGATCTCGCGGCGCAGCAGGTCATTGCGGGCCTTCTGATGATCGACGCGCTCGTTCAAGACGCCGACGCCCGCCAGCACGGTGAGCGCGGCGGCCAGCGCCGAAAGGATCAGCACCGCGAAGAAACGCTTGCGCCGCTTCTCGCGAAGCTCCTCACGCCAGTCGAGGAGATTTATCTTGACCATGCGCCGATCAGTCGAAAGCTCGGCTCGCGAGCCCGAGCGCGACCAGCAGTGATTTGTCCTCCGCCGCCAGCACTTTCGGCCGCGCGCGTGCCGCAATCGACATCTGCCCGAACGGCTTGGCGAGCGCGGTGTTCACCTGCAGCTTCTCCTGCACCATGCGGTCCACCCGCGGCAGCGCCGCAGCGCCGCCGGCGAGCAGGATCTGATCGACCTGCGAGTAGTGCGATGCGGCGAAGAAGAACTGCAGCGACCGGTCGATCTGCTGCGACAGGTCGGCGACGAAATGGGGAATGAGTTCGGACTCGTACGGCTCGGCCAGGCCGCCGTTCTTCTGCGCCTTGAGCGCTTCGTCGTACGACAGCGCGAACTGGCGCATCACGTCCTCGGTCAGCTGACGGCCGCCGAACACCTGATCGCGCGTGTAGACGAGCTGCAGGTTGTGCAGGATCGCCACCGTGGTCGTGGTCGCGCCGACGTCGACCACGGCGACGATGCGGTTCACGCCCTGGTCCGGCATCTGATAGCGCAGGTACTGGCAAGCGTTCTCCAGCGCGTAGATCTCGACGTCGACGACCTTCGGCTTGAGACCAGCGGCTTCGATCGCCGAGCAGCGGCCTTCGACCTGGTCGCGGCGGCAGGCTGCGAGCAGCACGTCGCGCGTCGTGGGATCGCCCTTGGTCGGCCCGAGCACGTGGAAGTCGAGGCTGACCTCCTCGACCGGATACGGCACGTACTGCGCGGCGTCGGCGCGGATCTGCTGGTCCATCTCGTCGGGCGACATCTCCGAGGACATCTGGATGACCTTGCTGATCACCGACGCGCCGCCGACGGCAACCGCCACCTGCTTGGTGTGGATCTTGGCGCGATCGACCGCGCGCGAGATGGCGCCGGCCACGGCGTCGACGTCGGCGACCTGCTTGTCGGAGACGGCGTTCGGCGGCAGCGGCTCGGAAGCGTAGGACTCCACGCTCACGCGATCACCTCGGCGTGCCAGCTCGAGAATCTTCACGGCACTGGAGCTGATGTCGACGCCCACCAGATTGGGGTCGTCGCCACCAAACAGTCCATTGAAGGTTTCCTTTAACCCGGCCAACGGCGTGCCCCCTTCTTTTAGTGACGTGGCCTCGTACTCAAGCCTAATATAACCGAATAACCCTGCAGCGCAACGCGCGTTTTTCACTCTGGCGCGCAGCGCGACACCATCGCCGACGCGGTTTTCCCGACGTGGATTCCATTCCTGACAACTCACCCCTCAAGCGCTGGCTGCGCGTGACCGCGGTGCTGGCCGGCGCCGCCCTCGCCTTCGTCCTCGTCGCGCTGCTCGCGGTGCGGCTGATCATCGTTCCGCAGCTGCCGGACGTGCAATCGATCCGCGATCTTCAGCTGCAGGTGCCGCTGCGCATCTTCACCAGCGACGGCAAGATGATCGGCGAGTTCGGCGCCGAGCGGCGAGCCCCGCTGAAGTATGCGGAGCTGCCGCAGCCGCTGATCCATGCGTTCCTCGACGCCGAGGACGAGCGCTTCTTCGAGCACCCGGGCGTGGATTGGCAAGGCCTGCTGCGCGCAGCGCTCAAGCTCGCATCGACCGGCGAGAAAGCCCAGGGCGGCAGCACGATCACCATGCAGCTCGCGCGCAACGTGTTCCTGTCGAGCGAGAAGACCTACGGGCGCAAGCTGCGCGAGATCCTGCTCGCGATGCGCATCGAGCATGAGCTGACCAAGGAGCAGATCCTCGAGACCTATCTCAACAAGATCTTCCTCGGCAATCGCGCCTACGGCGTCGGCGCCGCTGCGCAGATCTATTTCGGCAAGGACGTGCATGAGCTGTCGCTGGCCCAGATCGCCACGCTCGCCGGCCTGCCGAAAGCGCCGTCTCGCGACAACCCGGCGGCCAACCCGCAGCGCGCGAAGGATCGCCGGAACTACGTGCTCCGCCGCATGCGCGAGCTCGACCACATCACGCAGGCCGAGTACGACACGGCGCTGCACGAGCCGATCGTGGTCGCGCGGGCGTCCGCGGCCGGCGTCGAGACCGAGGCGTACTACGTCGCCGAGATGGTGCGCGCCGACATGGTCGCGCGCTACGGCGAGGCGGCTTACACCGACGGCTATACCGTCACCACGACCATCGACGCTCAGAAGCAGATTGCGGCGAACGCGGCGGTGCGCCGCGGCGTCGTCGCGTATGAAGAGCGCCACGGCTGGAACGGCGCCGAGGCGCATCTGTCGGAGGGTGCGATCGCGGAATTGGGCGCCAAGGAGCCGGAGCAGCTGTTCTCGGAGCTCGACGATCGCCCACCGCTGTCGTCGCTGCCGGCCGCGGCCGTCGTCGAATGGAGCCCGAAGCTCGTGCGCGTGCGTGCGCGCGATCTTGGCGTGATCGAGATCAGCGGCGACGGTCTCGCCTGGGCCAACATCGGCGAGAAGAACAAGCTCAAGCCCGGCGACGTCGTGCGCGTCTGGCGCGACGCCAAGGGCTGGCGGCTGGCGCAGATCCCGCAGGTGCAATCGGCGCTGGTCGCCGTCGATCCGCACGACGGCGCGGTCCGCGCGCTGGTCGGTGGCTTCGATTTCTTCGCCGGCAACTACAACCGCGTGCTGCAGGGCCGCCGCAACGTCGGATCAGGCTTCAAGCCGTTCCTCTACTCCGCCGCGCTCGCATTTGGCTATACGCCCGCGTCGATCTTCCTCGACGCGCCGGTCGTCTACAACGATCCGGGGCTCGGCTCGGCCTGGCGGCCGGAGAACGACGATCGCGCATTCCGCGGTCCGATGCGGCTGCGCGAGGCGCTGGTGCATTCGATCAACCTGGTTTCGGTGCGCGTGCTCCAGGCGATCGGTCTTGGCTACGCCACCGACTTCGTCGCCAAGTTCGGGTTCCCGCGCGATCGCCTGCCGCACGACCTGACCATGGCGCTGGGCAGCGCGTCGCTGACGCCGATCGAAGTGGCCAAGGCCTATGCGGTGTTCGCCAACGGCGGTTTCCAGGTCGAGCCTTATTTCATCGATGAGATCAAGCGGGCCTCGGGCGAGCAGCTGTTCAAGGCCCAGCCGGCGGTCGCGTGTCTGGAATGCGAAAGCCCGGCGCCGGCAGCCATTCCGCCAACGCCTCCGACATCGGCGGCAACCGCGCCGCCCACGACCGCCCCCGCTGAAAATCCTCCCACGCCTCCTCCAGCGCCCGTCGGACCCGACGGCGCGCCACTCGCGCCCCGCGTGGTCGACGCCCGGATCATCTATCTCATCGACAGCATGATGCACGACGTCACCGTGCGCGGAACCGCGCACGACCTGAATGCGATGGGTCGCGGCGATCTCGCCGGCAAGACCGGCACCACCAACGACGAGACCGACGCGTGGTTCAACGGGTTCACGCCCAAGCTCGTCGCGATCGTCTGGGCGGGCTACGACCAGCCGCAGTCGCTGGGTCACGGCGAGTACGGCGCGCGCGTGTCAGTGCCGATCTGGATGGATTTCATGAAGGTCGCGCTGAAGGACGTGCCGGAAACGCGGCTGCCGCGCCCCCCGGGATTGGTCAACGTGCGCATCAACCCGGAAACCGGATTGCTGGCACATCCGGGCGAAAACGCGGTCGATGAGATCGTGCAGGCCGATCACATCCCGGAGAGCGGGAAGACGCCGGCGCCCGGCGAGCAGGAGCAGCAGCCACCGCCGGAAGAGATCTTCTGACGCGAGAGGTGCCGTGGTGAAAGGCCGGATGCAGTCGAGCATCGCGCAGGAAGCGGCGCGGATCATCTGCGAGGAATCGCTGACCGACTATCGGCTGGCGAAGCAGAAGGCGCTGCATCGGCTGGGGCTGTCGGTGAAGACGCCGCTGCCGAAGAACGCCGACATCGAAGCGGCGGTGATCGAATACCAGCGGATCTTCGGTGGACGCCACTACGCGGAACGCATGCGCCAGCTCCGCACGACCGCGTTGCAGGCCATGAAGCTGCTCGCGCAATACGATCCGCGGCTGGTCGGCGGCGTGGTCAGCGGCGCGGTGTCCGATGCCAATCGCGTGCAGCTGCACGCCTTCCTCGACAAGCCTGAGACCCTCGATGCGTTCCTGCACGATCGCGGCATCGTCTATCGGCAGGACGAGCGCGAGTACCGCTACCCGGATGGCTCGCTGGAAATGATCCCGCTGGTGCGCTTCGAGGCGGGAGAGATCGGCATCGACGTCGCGGCCTTCCACATCGGCGACGAGCGTCGCCTGCCGATCTCGCCGACCGACGGCGCGCCGATGCGTCGCCTGACCGCTTCGGAAGTCGAAGCGCTCAAGGACCTCTAAAGGCTGGCGCCCTACGAGCCCTTGCGTTTGGTGATGTCGGAGTAGTCGCGCTCCGGCGCGCCGGTGTAGACCTGGCGCGGACGACCGATGCGGTTGCCCGGATCCGCCGTCATCTCGATCCAATGCGCCGCCCAGCCGACCGTGCGGGCAACCGCGAACATCGGCGTGAACATGTTCACCGGGATGCCGAGCGCCTTGTAGATGATGCCGGAGTAGAAGTCGACGTTCGGATAGAGCTTGCGCTCCTTGAAGTAGTCGTCGGAGAGCGCGATGTCCTCGAGCGTGAGCGCGAGCTCCATCTGCGGATCGTTCTCCTTGCCGAAGTGCTTGAGCACCTTGTGGCACTGCTCGCGGATGATCTTCGCGCGCGGATCGAAGTTCTTGTAGACGCGATGGCCGAAGCCCATCAGGCGCACGCCGCTGTTCTTGTCCTTGACCTTGGCGAGGAACGCCGGCACGCCCTTGGCGTTGCCGATGCCGTCGAGCATGCGCAGCACCGCTTCATTGGCGCCGCCGTGCGCCGGCCCCCACAGCGCGGCGATTCCCGCGGCCATGGCCGCGTACGGATTGCAGCCGGTGGAGCCTGCGAGTCGCACGGTCGACGTCGACGCGTTCTGCTCGTGATCGGCGTGCAGGATGAACAGCACGTCGAGCGCCTTCGCCGCGACCGGATCGACGTGATACGGCTCGGCGGGCACCGCGAACATCATGTGCAGCAGGTTGCTGCAGTAGTCGAGATGGTTCTGCGGATAGACGAACGGCTGGCCGAAATACTTCTTGTAGGCCGCCGCCGCGATGGTCGGGATCTTGGCGATCATGCGATGCGCGAAGATCTCGCGATGCCGCGGATCCTTGTTGTTGATGGTGTCGTGGTAGAACGCGGACAGGGAGCCGACGATGCCGGTCAGCATCGCCATCGGGTGCGCGTCGTAGTTGAAGCCGGCGAAGAATCCCTTCAAGGATTCGTTGATCATCGTGTGCCGGCGGATCGAGTTGTCGAACGTGTCGAGCTGCGCAGCGGTCGGCAGCTCGCCGTAGAGCACGAGGTAACAGGTCTCGATGAAGCTCGACTTCTCGGCGAGCTGCGACACCGGATAGCCGCGATAGAGCAGCACGCCCTTGTCGCCATCGATGTAGGTGATGGCCGACTTGCACGAGCAGGTCGAGGTGAAGCCCGGGTCGTAAGTGAAGACGTCGAGCTTGTCGTAGACCTTGCCGACGTCGAGCCCGGCGGGCCCGAGCGTGCCGACGACGGCGGGTAGATCGATCTTCTCGCCGTTGGCTTCGTTAACCAGGCTGTAGGACAGGTTCTTGCTCATGCATGCTCCCCATCGATACCGCGGTCGAATCGGTGCTCCCGTGGCCGCGAAACGAGTCGTGCGCCGGAATCGGCAGCCGCGCGACACCGCTTTCCACGGCGGCTCGTGCCACCGCCGGCGCAACGACATCGCGCAAGCGGGGATCGAGCGGCTTGGGAATGATGTAATCCGGGCCGAAGCTTAAGGCTTCTTTGCGGTAGGCCGCCAGCACTTCTCTGGGTACCGGCAGTCGCGTGAGGCCGCACAGCGCGTGCACCGTCGCGATCTTCATCTCGCGCGAGATACGCCGCGCGCGCACGTCAAGCGCGCCGCGGAACAGGAACGGAAAGCACAGGACGTTGTTCACCTGGTTCGGGTAGTCACTGCGACCGGTCGCGATGATCGCGTCGCGACGCACGGATTTCGCGACCTCCGGCATGATCTCCGGCACCGGGTTCGACAGCGCGAACACGATCGGCTTCTCCGCCATCAGCGACAGCCATTCCGATCGCAGCAAGCCGGGCCCTGAAAGCCCGATGAACACGTCCGCGCCGGCGAGTGCGCCGGCGAGCGTGCGGCGCTCGGTCGGCGGCAGCGCGAATTCGCGCTTCTCGGCGTTCAGGTCCTCTCGCTCGGTGTGGATGACGCCCTTGCGATCGACCAGCAGCATGTTCTCGCGGCGCGCACCGAGATCGAGCGCGAGTCGCATCGACGCGATGCCGGCGGCGCCTGCACCCACGCAGACGATGCGCGCGTCGGCGATCGACTTGCCCTGAAGCTCGAGCGCATTCAGCAGCGCCGCGCACATCACGATCGCGGTACCGTGCTGGTCGTCGTGAAACACGGGGATGTCGAGACGGCGGGTGAGCTCGTCCTCGATCTCGAAGCAGGCAGGCGCGGCGATATCCTCGAGATTGATCCCGCCGAACGTCGGCGCGATGCGCACGACCGTGTCGATGAAGTCGCGCGGGTTTTCCGCGGCGACCTCGATGTCGAAGACGTCGATGTCGGCGAATTTCTTGAACAGCACCGCCTTGCCTTCCATCACCGGCTTGCCGGCGAGCGCCCCGCAATTGCCGAGGCCGAGCACGGCGGTGCCGTTGGAGATCACCGCGACCAGATTGCCCTTCGAGGTGTAGCGATACGCGTCATCGGGGTTCTGCTGGATCGCCAGCACCGGCTCGGCGACGCCGGGCGTGTAGGCGAGCGAGAGGTCTTCCGGGCTCGCGCAGGGTTTGGTAACGGCGACCGCCAGTTTTCCCGGGCGCGGCAGCTCGTGATAGTCCAGGGCGGACTGCTTCAAAGTGATCGAGGGATCGGTCATCGGACGCGCGCAGTGCCATCTGCCTGGATGCGCGGAAGGATTGCCTGCGATGTTGCAGGGCAACAAAGTCTGCGCCCGGCCCCCAAAAACAGCAAGGCCGCGCTCGAGGCGCGGCCGACTGGCCAATCGGAAACTATTTGGGCTTGGGGACTTAGCGCGCGGGCGGGGTCGCGGCGGGCGTCTTGGCCGTGTAGCGCTTCTTGAAGCTGTCGACGCGGCCGCCAGTGTTCACGACCTTCTGCTTGCCCGTATAGAACGGGTGGCAGGCCGAGCAGGTTTCGATGTGCAGCTCGGGCTTGCCGACGGTGGAACGGGTCATGAAGGTGTTGCCGCAGCTGCAGATGACCTTCACTTCCTTGTAGTTGGGATGACCTTCGGCTTTCATGGCGAGACTCGGTGTCGAGGACCGGCCGCCGGGCGGCGGACGGGCGTGCGAAAAAGGGCGCGCAGTCTAGCTTTTTGGGGTCTGGCCGGCAAGCTTCAAGGCAGGAAGAGCCGCAGCACGGCATTGAGATGCGCGCGCCCGAGCTGGGTCGGCAGGATCCGGCCGTTTCGCGCTTCCAGCAATCCCTTGCTTTTCGCGGCCGCGATCGGCCGGTCGAGCGCAGATGCAAGAAGGCCTGTCCGCCGCTCGAAATCGGCGAGCGCGAAACCGTCGTTGAGGCGTAGCGCATTCATCGCGAACTCGAACGGCAGCTCTTCGGCGGGGATGACCTTGTCTTCCTGGATCGCAGCCGTGGTCCCGGCCGACTCGAGGTAGGTCTTCGGGTGCTTCTGCCGCGCGCGACGGACGATCGCGCCGCCGCGCGTCTGCTTTCCATGCGCGCCGGCACCGACGCCGAGGTAGTCGCCGTACTGCCAGTAATTGAGGTTGTGTCGGCTCCGGCGATCGGGTTTGGCGTATGCCGACACCTCGTACTGGGCAAATCCCGCATCGCCGAGGAGGGACTGCCCTTGCTCGTGCATCGACCAGGCGGCTTCCTCGTCCGGCAGCTTCGGCGGACGCGCCGCGAATTCCGTGTTCGGCTCGAGCGTCAGGTGGTAGTACGAGACGTGCTCCGGCTGCAGATCGATGAGATTGGCCAGATCTTCGCGCGCCTGCTCGGGCGACTGCTCCGGCAGCGCGAACATGAGATCGAGGTTGATGTTCTCGAAGCCGGCGTCGCGCGCCATCCGATAGGCGCGCACGGCTTCGCCCGCATCGTGGATGCGGCCGAGCGCCTTGAGCTTTCCGGCATCGAGCGATTGCACGCCGATCGAAAGGCGATTCACGCCGGCACGTCTATAACCGCGGAAGTGCGATTCGTCCGCCGTGCCGGGATTGGCTTCCAGCGTGATCTCGATGTCCGGCGCGAATGGAAGGCGCCGCGCGGCCTCGTCGAGGAAGCGCGCAATCGCAGCGTCGGAGAACAGGCTGGGAGTCCCGCCGCCGAGGAAGATCGACCGGAGCGATCGGGGTTCACCATCGCGCAACTCGAAGTCGAGATCACGCAGCAGCGCGTCGATGTAGGCGTCCTCGGGAATCTCGCCGCGGAGAGCATGCGAGTTGAAGTCGCAGTACGGGCACTTGCGCACGCACCAGGGGAAGTGCGCGTAGAGCGAAAGTGGAATCTCAACCACGGAGTCTCTGGATCAGCGCTGCGACGGCCTGTGCGCGATGGCTGATGCGGTTTTTCTCCGCCGGCGGCAACTCGGCGGAAGCGCAGCCGTGCGTCGGCACGAAGAACAGCGGGTCGTAGCCGAAGCCGTTGGTTCCACGTGGCGCACGCAGGATGCTGCCGCGCCAGCGTGATCGCGCCAAGATCGGCTTGTCGCCGCCGCGCACGAACGCCATCACGCAGACGAATTGCGCGCCGCGATCGGCGTCCGGCGCGTTCTCCAGCATGCGCAAGAGCTTCTGATTGTTCTGCGCGTCGGTCGCGTGATCGCCGGCGAAGCGCGCGGAGCGCACCCCGGGCGCCCCTTCGAGCGCGTCGACTTCGATGCCGGAGTCATCCGCGATCGCGGGCAATCCCGACGCACGTGCCGCGTGTTCGGCCTTGAGCAGCGCGTTGGCTTCGAAGGTGTCGCCGGTTTCTTCGGGGATCTCGCCGGTGAAATCGCTGGCCAGGCGCAGCTGGAAATTCAGTGGCGCCAGCAGCGACTGCAGCTCCGCGAGCTTGCCGCGATTGCGGCTGGCGAGGACAACATCCACGGTCAGCCGACGAGCTTGAGCGCCTCGGACTGCGCGACGATCAGCGACTTGATACCGGAGCTCGCGAGGTCGAGCATGCGGTCGAGCTCTTCGCGGCGGAACGCGTGGCCTTCGGCGGTGCCCTGCACTTCGACGAAATGTCCGCCCTCGTTCATCACCACGTTGAGATCACACTCGCAGCGCGAGTCTTCGGCGTAATCGAGGTCGAGCACCGGCGTGCCCTGATAGATGCCGACCGAAACCGCGGCGACCTGCCCATGCAGCGGCGACTTCTTGATGAGCCCGCGCGCTTTCATCGCATCGAGCGCGTCGCACATCGCGACGTAGCCGCCCGTGATCGACGCGGTGCGGGTTCCGCCGTCAGCTTGCAGCACGTCGCAATCGAGCACGATCGAGTGATTGCCGAGCGCGTCGAGATCGACGACCGCGCGCAGCGCGCGGCCGATCAAGCGCTGGATCTCCTGCGTGCGTCCCGACTGCTTGCCCGCGGCGGCTTCGCGGCGCCCGCGATCGTGCGTCGCGCGCGGCAGCATCCCGTACTCGGCGGTGATCCAGCCGCCTTCCTTCTTCCACACCGGCCCGCGCTCCTCCACGCTCGCCGTGCACAGCACGCGCGTCTCGCCGTAGCTGATCAGCACGGAACCTTCGGCGTAGCGCGTGAAGCCGCGCTGGATCTTCACTTCACGGAGCTGATCGGGCGCGCGGCCGGAGGGACGGTTCACGGGGGTGGCCAGGAGGGCGAGGGCGCGCAGTATAAACCTCTAAAATATTGCGATGACGCTGGATGAACTCGTCGACACGTTCGAGCTGTTGGGCGACTGGGAAGAGCGCTATCGCTATCTCATCGAGCTCGGCCGCAAGCTGCCACCGATGCCCGCCGCGGAGAAGAGCGAAGCGAACAAGGTGCGCGGCTGCATGTCCCAGGTCTGGCTCACGGGCGACGTGAAGCCCGGCACGCCGCCGCATCTCGAATTCCGCGGCGACTCCGACGCCCACATCGTGCGCGGGCTGATCGCGATCCTCTTTGCCCTGACGTCCGGTCGCACGCCTGAGGAGATCCTGTCGACCGACATCGGCTCCGCCTTCGAGAAGCTCGGGCTGGAAAACCACATCACGATGAACCGCCGCAACGGCTTCTACGCGATGGTCGAGCGCATCAAGTCCATGGCCGCAAACGCAAAGGCTCCCGACAAAATCTAGTCACAAGCGCTCGCTTACAATCGATCGACCATTCCAGGGGGCCGATCATGAGCTACGTCGCGCTTGCGCTGATCCTCTTCGCCGTCGTCACGCTGTGGAAAGGCGTGATCGTCGTTCCACAAGGCCGCGAGTACACCGTCGAGCGCTTCGGGCGCTACGTCGCGACCTTCCAGCCCGGCCTGCACGTGATCGTCCCTTACATCTATCGCGTGGGCCGCAAGCTCTCGCTGATGGAGCAGGTGCTCGACGTGCCATCGCAGGAAGTCATCACCAAGGACAACGCGATGGTCGGCGTCGACGGCGTCGTGTTCTATCAGGTGCTCGACGCGGCGAAAGCTGCGTACGAGGTGCAGAACCTCGAGTTCGCGATCATGCAGCTCACCATGACCAATCTGCGCACGGTGATGGGCTCGATGGATCTCGACGAGCTCCTCTCACAGCGCGATCACATCAACAGTCGTCTGCTGTCCGTCGTCGATCAGGCAACCAATCCGTGGGGCTTGAAGGTCACGCGCGTCGAGATCAAGGACATCCGTCCGCCCGCCGATCTGGTCGAATCGATGGGCCGTCAGATGAAAGCGGAGCGCGACAAGCGCGCGCAAATCCTCGAAGCCGAAGGCCTGCGGCAGTCGGCGATCCTGAAAGCCGAAGGTGAGAAGCAGGCGCGCATCCTCGAAGCCGAAGGCCAGCGCGAAGCGGCGTTCCGCGCCGCCGAAGCGCGCGAGCGTGCGGCGGAAGCCGAAGCCAAGGCGACGACGCTGGTGTCGCAAGCGATCGCCAAAGGCGACGTGCAGGCGATCAACTACTTCGTCGCGCAGAAATACGTCGACGCGCTGAAGGAGATCGGCACGGCGAGCAACCAGAAGCTCGTGCTGATGCCGCTCGAAGCCTCGGGCGTGATCGGCGCGATCGGCGGCATCGCGGAGCTCGCCAAGAGCGCGCTCGCCAAGCAGCCGCAGATCCCGCAGCCGCCGGCGCGTTGAACATGTTCCTCGAAGGGCTGGTCTACTGGCACTGGTGGCTCGCGGGCCTGGTGCTGCTGACGCTCGAAGCGCTGGTGCCGGGCGCGATCTTCCTGTGGATCGGCATCTCGGCCTTCGTGGTCGGAGCGATCGTCGGCATCGTGCCGAGCATGGGCTGGCAGCTGCAGTGCGCGCTGTTCGCGGCGCTGTCGATCGTGTCGGTGGTCGCGTGGCGCAAGCTGCGCCCGCAGCGGCTGCCGAGCGATCAGCCGGTGCTCAACCGTCGCGGAGAATCCTATGTGGGACGCCAATTCACGCTGGAGCAGCCGATCGTGAACGGCACCGGCAAGCTGCGCGTCGACGATTCGCAATGGCGCATCAGCGGTCCCGATTTGCCCACCGGCGCGCGCGTGCGCGTGATGCGCGCGGAAGGCGCGACGCTGCACGTGGAGGCGGCGTGAGCGAGCAGCACGCGACGCTGCACGCGCTCGAATCCACGCTCGAGCGCGGGCGCGACACGATCTACTCCGTCGGCGAAGAGCTGTCGCACGCGCTCACGCACGGGCTCGGCATCATCCTCGGCATCGTCGGGCTCGTCGTGCTGGTGGCACAGGCGACGCTCTACGGTGACGCGTGGCACATCGTCTCTTGCGCGATCTTCGGCGCTTCGCTCGTGCTGATGTACACCGCGTCCACGCTCTATCACGCAATCCCGATTGCTTCCGCGCGACCGGTCCTGCACGCGATCGATCACGCGATGATCTACGTGCTCATCGCCGGCACCTACACGCCATTCACGCTGGTCACTTTGCGCGGCCCGTGGGGCTGGTCCCTGTTCGGCACGACGTGGGGCATGGCGCTGATCGGCGCGGCGTTCAAGACGTTCCATACCGGCAAGTTCGAGAAGCTGTCGCTCGCGGTCTACCTGATCATGGGCTGGTGCATCGTCATCGCGCTGCGGCCGTTGATCCATGCGATGCCGATGGGGGGTCTCATGC
Source organism: Nevskiaceae bacterium (assembly GCA_035650495.1). Taxonomy (GTDB): domain Bacteria; phylum Pseudomonadota; class Gammaproteobacteria; order Nevskiales; family Nevskiaceae; genus DASRHK01. Next base: position 24,816 of record DASRHK010000180.1, read on the forward strand.
TCCTCATCTTCGGTGGGCTCGCGTACACGATCGGCGTGATCTTCTACGTGTGGGAGCGGCTGCCGTATCACCACATGATCTGGCATCTGTTCGTGCTCGCCGGCAGCGTGTTCCACTACTTCGCCGTGCTGTTCTACGTGGTGCCCGGACCGTAATGGGCAAGCGGGACCCGCAAGCGACCGCGGTGAAGAGCCCTTACCTGGTTTCGTTCGACGGCGAATTCAAGCAACGCAAGGCCGCGACCGCGCCGCCCAAGGGCGCACCGGACAAGGAGGCCTGCAAGGAGCGGCTCGGCGATCTGGTCGACGATCTCGAAGAGCTGCAGCGGCTGCTCTATGCCGACGATCGCCATTCCCTGCTGCTCGTTTTCCAGGCGATGGACGCTGCCGGCAAGGACAGCACGATCCGTGCGGTGCTCTCCGGCGTGGATCCCTCCGGCTGCCAGGTCTACTCGTTCAAGGCGCCGTCGCACGAGGATCTGGATCACGACTTCCTCTGGCGCACAGCGCGCAATCTGCCGGAGCGCGGCCGCATCGGCGTGTTCAATCGCAGCTACTACGAGGAAGTGCTCGTCGTGCGCGCGCATCCGGAATATCTCGAGAGCGAAAAGCTGCCCGAGCTGCCGGACGATCTCGACGAGCTGTGGGAGGAGCGCTATGCATCGATCCGCGATCACGAGAAGCACCTGGCCCGCAACGGCACCGTGATCATCAAGTTCTGGCTCAACGTCTCGCGCGAAGAGCAGCGGCAGCGGTTCCTGTCGCGGCTGGAGTCGCCCGAGAAGAACTGGAAATTCAACGAAGGCGACGTCGCGGAGCGCAAGCACTGGGGTGCGTACATGCAGGCCTATGAAGCCGCGCTGAACGCGACTTCGCGTCCCTGGGCCCCTTGGTACGCGATCCCTGCCGACGACAAGCCGTATCTGCGGATGTGCGTGGCCGACGTCATCGTCCGCACGCTGCAGGAGCTCGAGCTGAGCTATCCCAAGCTCGACGCCGCACAGCGCAAGCGCTTCCGGGCGATGCGCAAGTCGCTCGAGCGCGAGTAACGGCACGTAACGGGCGCTTGGCCCCGGCGGGCGCGCTTCCGTAGAATCGCGCCCTTCGGAACTTCGGGGGCAGCGTCCCGGTCTAGAGGCGCGCCTCGCTCACCAGACGAAAACTACATGGAAGGCGAAATCCTGATCCAGGCGCAGCAGCTGTCGCGCCGATATGGGCCCACACTCGCGGTGGCCGATCTCAATCTCACGCTGCGCAAGGGCGAGATCCTCGGGCTGCTCGGGCCCAACGGCGCCGGCAAGACGACGAGCTTGAAGATGCTCGCCGGCTGTCTCGCGCCGACCACGGGCGAGATCAGCATCAAGGGCGCGAGCCTGAAGGACGATCCGCTCGCGGCCAAGCGCAACCTCGGCTATCTGCCCGAGCAGCCGCCGCTGTATCCCGAGCTCAACGTCGACGAGTACCTCGCCTACTGCGCGGGACTGCACGACGTCGCTCCGGCCGAGCGGACCAACGCGGTCGCTCGCGCGAAGGCGGCGTGCGGCCTCGACAACGTCGCGCGCCGCAACATCGGCAATCTGTCGAAGGGCTACCAGCAGCGCGTCGGACTCGCGCAAGCGATCATCCATCGCCCACCGGTGATCATCCTCGACGAGCCGACCGTCGGTCTCGACCCGATCCAGATCCGCGAGATCCGCGCGCTCATCACCGAGCTCGGAAAGTCGCACAGCGTGATCCTGTCGTCGCACATCCTTCCGGAGATCCAGGCGGTGTGCTCGCGCGTGATGATCATCAACGCCGGCCGCGTCGTTTACGACCAGCCGATGGAAGCCGCGAATGCGAAGAGCTTCGACACCGTTCTCGTGGCATTCCGCAAGCCCCCGGAGTCGGGTCAGCTCGTCGCGCTGAAGAACGTGACCGGCGTCGAGACGATCGGCGAGGGACGCTTCCGCCTACGGGTGCAAGAAGGCAGCGATCCGCGCGAAGCGATCGCCGAGATCTCGGTGCGCAACGGCTGGGGACTCACCGAGCTGCGCGCCGAATTGAAGACGCTCGAGGAGATCTTCGTTGAGCTCACGTCGCTGAAGGAGGCGGCCTGATGAAAAGCGTCTTCACCATTGCCCTGCATGAGCTGCGCCGCATCTTCGTCTCGCCGCTCGCCTGGACGGTGCTCGCGGTTTCGCAGCTGATCCTCGGGCTCGTCTTCGTGCTCTCGCTCGTCGACTACGCGAACAATCCGGACATGCTCGATCAGTACACCGGCGTGTCGGATTACGTCGGGGCCGGACTGTTCGGCTTCGCGACGATCGTGCTCCTGCTGGTCATGCCGCTGATGACGATGCGCCTCTTCGCAGAGGAGCGGAAGTCGGGCAGCATCGACCTGTTGTTCTCTGCGCCGGTGTCGCTCACGCAGATCGTGCTCGGCAAGTTCCTGGGGCTCGTCGGCTTCATGCTCGCGTTGCTCGCACTGCTCGCGCTGATGCCGCTGTCGCTCTTACCGGCGACGTCGCTCGATCTCGGCCGCATCGCCGCGGGTCTGCTCGGCTTGCTCCTCATGATGTTCGCGTTCGGCGCGGCGGGCTTGTTCGTGTCGTCGCTGACGCGCGAAGCAACCATCGCGGCGGTCGGCGGATTCGGATTGCTGCTGCTCGTGTGGCTGATCCAGATCCTCGGCTATCAGGAGAACAAGTTCGCGGAGATCTTCAATTACCTGTCGCTGATCTCGCACTACGAGAGCCTGCGCCGCGGCATCTTCGATACCGCCGACGTCGTCTACTACATCCTGTTCACCGCGCTCTTCCTGTGGGCGACCGTGCAACGCCTCGACATGGAGCGCAGCTGATCCATGGACAACAAGAATCAAACGCGCGTCCAGCAGATCACGTCCGCGCTGCTGTTCCTCGCGATCCTCGTCTCGCTCGGCTGGCTGTCGACGCGCTTCAAGGTCGAAGCCGACTGGACCGCCGGCAACCGCAACACGCTCACCGATGCGAGCCGCAAGCTGCTGACGTCGATGCCGGATCCGATCAAGTTCATCGCGTTCGTCTATCCAACCGCCGACATCCGCCGCGAAGTCGAGAGCCGCATCGAGCGCTACGAGAGGTTCAAGAGCGACGTGTCGCTCGAGTTCATCGACCCGTCGACGCAGCCGCAGAAGGTCAAGGAGTACAACGTCTCGGCGAGCGGCGAAGTCGTCATCGAATATCAGGGCCGTCGCGAGAATCTCCACGCGCTCTCCGAGCAGACCATCACCACCGCGCTGCAGCGGCTGTCGAGCGGCGGCGAGCGCTGGGTGGTGTTCCTCGAAGGCCACGGCGAGCGCTCGATCACCGAGAAGGAGCGCGACGGCTATTCGCAGTTCGCGCAGGATCTGCGCGACAAGGGCATCAAGGTCCGCGCGCTGAACCTCGCGACCGATCCGCGCGTGCCGGACAACGCGTCGGTGCTGGTGATCGCTGCGCCGGGCAAGGCGCTGCTCGACGGCGAGCAGAAGCTCGTCCTCGATTACCTCGACAAGGGTGGCAGCGTGCTCTGGCTCGCCGATCCGGAGCGCGATCCCGGCGCGCCCAGGATCGCCGAGCAGCTCGGCGTCGAGTGGCTGAAGGGCAGCGGCATCCTGCTCGACTCCGCCGCGCTCGGATTGCCGCCGTTCGTTTTCGTGACGACGCAGTATCCGCCCAATCCGATCACGCGCGACTTCACCGAGAACGCGCTGTTCCCGCTCGTGCGCGGCGTGAAGACCAAGGCCGCGAACGGCTGGAGCGCGGAGCCGATGCTGATGACCTCCGATCAAGCCTGGCTCGAGACCGGCGATCTCAACGGCGACATCGCGCTCGACGAGGACAAGGGCGACACCAAGGGCCCGCTCACCATCGGCGTCACGCTGACGCGCGTCGTCAAGGCGCAGGATGCGAAGGTCGCCGACAACAAGAAACCGGATGAGAAGACACCCGCGCCGGAGAAGAAAGACGACACGCCCAAGCAACAGCGCGCGGCCGTCATCGGCGACAGCGATTTCCTCTCCAACGCGTATTACGGTCAGCTCGGCAACAGCGCGCTCGGCATCAACATCGCGCAGTGGCTGTCGTCGCGCGACGCGCAGCTCAACATCGAAGTGCCAAAGGCGCCTGACACTCAGCTCTTCCTGCCACCATGGGCGAGCATCCTGATCGGCGCAGGCTTCGTGTTCCTGCTGCCGATCGGGCTGCTCGGCGCCGGCGTCGGCCGCTGGGCGTATCGCCGGAGACGCTGATGCAGCGCCAGCGGCTCAACATTGCCCTCGCGATCGTGCTGGTCGCGCTCGGAGCGGGCATTTTCTTCTCGCAGAAGAAGGAGGAGAAGAAGCCGCCGCTGACGACGCTGACGCCGGAGACGATCAATACGGTGCTGATCGAGCATCCGGACGCGCCGGCGATCAAGCTCGAGAAGCAGAGCGATGGCGGCTGGAAACTGACGCAGCCGGTGCAGGCGATCGCCGACAAGTTCGAGATCAGCGGCATCCTCAATCTCGCGACGCTCGAGCAGAAGAAGACGATCGCGCCCGCCGCGGTGAAGCTCGCGGATCTTGGCCTCGATCCGCCCGAATACACGGTGACGCTGAACACCCTGAAGCTCGCGATCGGCGGCATGGAGCCGATCCAGTTCCAGCGCTACATCCGCAACGGCGACGTCATCGCGCTCACCGACGATCCGCCGAGCGCGGCGCTCGACAAGGACTACGCGGATCTCGTATCGAAGTCGCTGCTGCCCGAGAACGCCGACATTCAGAAGATCGAAGTGCCCGGGCTCACCGTCGAGAAGAGCGCTGACGGCAAATGGACGCTCGCGCCGCCGGACGCCAAGGCGAGCGCAGATCAGATCCAGAAATTCGTCGACGGGTGGAAGAACGCGCGCTCGCTGTGGAATGCGCTCGACACGAGCGGGGGCAAAGCCGCCAAGGGCGAGCTGGTGACGATCACGCTGAAAGACGGCGTGATGAAGCTGCTCGTCGTTGCGCGCGAGCCGCAGCTGCAGATCGATCGGCCCGACATCGGCGTCAAATTCAATCTCTCGAAAGCGTTGTCCGACGAGATCTTGAAGCTCCCGCCGACGCCCTCGCCGCCGACACCGCCCCCCGCCACGCCCGAGCAGAAGTAGTCGGCGCGCCGTGCCGGAGCTGCCCGAGGTCGAGACGGTCCGGCGCGGCATCCTGCCGCTGGTGAAGGGACGTCGCATCGTCGACGTCGTCGTGCGCGAGACGCGCATGCGCTGGCCAATCCCGAAGGACTTCCCGCGCTATGCGCAGGGACGTCGCATCGAGGACGTGCAGCGGCGCGGCAAATATCTGATCGTCACGCTCGATCAGGGCGATCGCATCCTGATCCATCTCGGCATGACCGGCCGCTTGCTCGTGCTCGATAAGCCGACCGAGCTGCGCAAGCACGATCACGTCGACTTCGTCCTCGACAACGGCCTCACGCTGCGCTTCAACGACGCGCGCCGCTTCGGCGCCGTGCTGCCGTGGCCTGCGAAGCAAGTCGAGCACGCGCTCGTGAAGGACATGGGACCCGAGCCGCTCGGCGACGAGTTCTCCGGCGGATATCTGTACGCGCTGTCGCGCGGGCGCACTGCGCCGGTGAAGGCTTTCATCATGGACGGCCAGGTCGTCGTCGGCGTCGGCAACATCTATGCGACGGAAGCGCTATTCCGCGCCGGCATCCGTCCGCAGCGGCTCGCGGGCAAAGTCACGCGTGCGGAATACGATCGACTCGTGAAAAAAATCCGCGACGTGCTCAACGACGCGATCGGCAAGGGCGGCACGACGCTGCGCGACTTCGCGAGCGTGCTCGGCGATCCGGGCGATTTTGCGCAGCGGCTGCGCGTCTACGATCGGGAAGGGCAGCCGTGTCGCGTGTGCAAGACGCCAATCAAGCGCATCGTGATCGGCAATCGCTCGAGCTTCTATTGCCCGAGCTGTCAGAAATGAAAACTGGATCCCCGCCTTCGCGGGGATGACCTTCGGTCAGTTGAGGATTCCGGGCCGCGCGAGCCGGAACGGCTCGATCTTCGCGTCGAACATCTCGCCCCCTTCCGGGACCATCTGGAAGCTGCCGTGCATGGTGCCGACCGGCGTGTTCAGCGGACAGGCGCTGGTGTACTGGAATTCCTCACCGGGCTTCAGCGTCGGCTGCTGACCGACGACGCCCGGTCCGCGCACTTCTTCGACGTGCCCCTCACCGTTGGTGATGATCCAGTGACGTGAGATCAGCTGGACGGTCTGCGTCCCTTCGTTGCGGATGGTGATGTGGTACGCGAACAGGTACTGGCTTTTCGACGGGCTCGACTGGTGCGGCACGTATTCCGGCTGCACCAGGATGCGGACGCCGCGGGTCACGGTGTTCGTCATGTCAGAGCATTCCCGTCTGCAGCTTGGCTTCCTCGGACATCATCTCGCGCGTCCACGGCGGATCGAACACGAGCTGCACGTCGGCCTCCGTGATCTTGGGCACCTGCAGCACCTTTTCCCGGACGTCGTTCACCAGGATGTCGCCCATGCCGCAGCCGGGCGCGGTCAGGGTCATCTTGATCGAGGCCTTGCGATTGCCATCCGCGATCGCCTCGACCTTGCATTCGTAGATGAGCCCCAGTTCGACGATGTTGATGGGGATTTCCGGGTCGTAGCAGGTTTTTAGCTGTTCCCAGACCGCCTTCTCAAGATCGGCGTCGCTGGGGTTGTCCGGGACCTTCGGCAGCTCGGACGCGACCTTTCCGATCGCATCGCCATCCTTCCCTTCGAGGCGGAAGAGATGCCCTTCGACCTGCACGGTGAAGCTGCCGCCCAGCGCCTGGGTGATCAGCGCCTGGGCGCCCTCCGGCAGCTCGACCTTGGTGCCTTGCGGGATCAGCGTGCCGATGACGTCGCGCGTGAGCGTGGTTTGTTCGGGGCGGTGGAACACAGGGCGCGCAGTTTAAACCTCAGGGAAGGGCGCTGCATCCAAGCCAAGCGCGCGGGAGTTCCGAGATGCGACTGACCCAGTTCTCGCTGTCCAATCCAGCTGCCATCGCCGCGGCCGCGCTCATCGTCCTGCTGTTCGGCGGCTTGTCGCTGTACAAGCTGCCGATCCAGCTGCTCCCGGACACGCGGCAGCCGCAGCTGTTCATCAACGTCGGCTGGCGCGAAGCGGCGCCCGCCGAAGTCGAGGAAGCGCTGATCACGCCGATCGAGAAGGCGATGCGCGGCTTGCCCGGCTTGACCGAGATGCGCAGCAATTCGTCGCACGGATTCGGCGGCGTCAACCTGATCTTCCAGGTCGGCACCGACATGACGCGCGTGATGCTCGACGTGGTATCGCGGCTGAACACGCTGCCACCGCTGCCGCAGGATGCCGACCAGCCGCAGGTGTTTGCCGGCGACAACTGGCAGGGCAACACCGCGGCTTCGATGCTGGTGCGGCCGCTGCCGGGCAATCCGGTGACCGATCCCGCAGCGACTTACCAGAAGCTGATGGAAGAGGTGGTCGAGCCCCGGATCGCGCGCGTGCCCGGCGTCTCTCGCGTCAACCTCGAAGGCGGGCGGCCGCGCGAAGTACGCATCGCCTTCGATCCGCATCGTCTCGCCGCGCTCGGCTTGTCGCCCGATCGCATCGCGCAAACCGTTGCCGGCGCGCGCGACGCGTCCGCGGGATTCGTCAGCATGGGCCGCCGGCAGTTCACCGTGCGCTTCACGGGTCGCGAGCCGATCGAGGAGCTCGGCAACCTGATCGTCGGCTGGGTCGGCGATCGTCCCCAGTACCTCCGCGAAGTCGCCGACGTGCGCATCGACTATCAGGACGCGCAGGCCTTCACGTTCCGCAACGGCGTGCCCGGTTACTTCATCACCGTCAACCGCACGTCCGACTCCAACACGGTGGAGATGATCAGCGGCATCAAGGAAGCGATCCGCGAGCTGAACGAAGGGCCGCTCGCCAAGGAAAAGCTGGTGATGGATCTGTCCTGGGACGCGAGCGTTTACGTCGAGCGCGCGATCGGCTTCGTCCAGGAAAGCCTGATCATCGGCATCCTGCTCGCGGTCGGCGGCCTCTGGTACTTCCTGCGCGGTCCGCGACCGCTCGCCGTAATCGGCCTGTCGATCCCGATCTCGCTGTTCTTCGCGGTGATCACGCTGCACGTTCTCGATCGATCGCTCAACGTGATCTCGCTCGCCGGCCTCGCGTTCTCCACCGGCATCGTCACCGACGCGGCGCTGATCGTCCAAGGCAACATCATTCGCTATCTGCAGGAGGGGAAAAGCGCGTGGGAAGCTACCGTCGACGGCGCACAGGAAGTGATCCCGGCGCTGTTCGCGTCGATGCTCACGAGTGTCGCGATCTTCCTGCCGGTGCTGTTCATGCAAGGCCTCGAGGGCCAGCTGTTCCGCGATCTCGCGATCACGATGGCCGTCTCGCACGCTGCTTCGCTTTTAGTAGCAATGACGGTGATCCCGGCGGCCAATCGCTGGGCTCTGCAGCGCGGGGTTCCGGCTGACGAACATCAGCACTGGTGGACGTGGCTGGCGGCCGTTGCGATGCGTGCAACACATTCGCCGACCGCGCGGCTTCTCTGGATCGGCAGCCTCGTCGCCGGGTCGCTGATCTTCATCCGCGTGCTTGCGCCCAAGGTGGACTATCTGCCGGTCGCGCCAACCGACAACGTGTTCGGCTCGTTCCGCCTGCCGCAGGGCGGGAACATCGAAACCGCGCGGAGCGAGATGGCGCCGGTGGTCATCGAGCGCATGAAGCCATACCTCGAAGGCAAGGCCGAGCCAGCGATCAAGTACTACAACTTCTCGGCGTGGATCAACGGCAATCAGGGACTGGTGGTCGCCTACGCGAAGGATCCTCGCAGGACGCTCGACGTCGTGAAGCTGCTGCGCGAAAAGATCCTCGCGGATCTTCCCGATGTGCAAGCGTTCGCGCAGCGCGGCTCACTGCTTTCGGTCGACGGCAACAACTCGCGCGAGATCCGCCTGTGGCTGCAAGGTCCCGAGCTCGATGGCCTGATGGCCGCAGCGCGCGTTGCCATGGCCGAAATCCCGAAGGTCATTCCGGAGACGTTCCCGCAGCCGTACCCGCAGCTCGAGTTCGCCAACCCCGAGCTGCAGCTGAAGCCTGACGAGTGGCGCATCACGCGGGCGGGACTCGATCGCAGCGCCGTCGGCAATGATCTGCGCGCGCTCACCGGTGGCCTGTGGACCGGCTGGTACTTCGACGGCAACGAGCGCTTGGACATCATCCTGAAAGGCGAGAAGTGGGCGACGCCCGAGCAGCTCGCCGAGCTGCCGCTGATCACGCCGAATGCCGGCGTGCAGACCGTCGGCGAGCTCGCGACGATCAAGACCACGGTGGGTCCGAGCGAGCTCGCGCGCATCAACGGCAAGCGCACAGTGACGGTTGGCTTCGAGCCGCCGGAGACGATGAGTCTCGACGAGGCGATCGCGACGATCCGCGACAAGGTCGAGCCCAAGGTGCGCGCCGTGCTGCCAGCCAACGCGCAGCTGACCTATGCCGGCTCGGCGAACCAGCTGCAGGAGGCGTTGAGCGGCATGGCGGCGAACTTCGCGCTCGCGCTCTTGATCCTCTTCGCTCTCATGTCGGCGTTGTTCCGCTCGGTGTGGGACTCGTTCCTGGTGATGCTGGTGATGCCGGTGTCGATGGCTGGCGGCATCGCCGCGTTGCGCGTGTGCGGGCTATTCGGATTCCAGGCGCTGGACCTGCTGACCATGATCGGCTTCATCATCCTGCTCGGGCTCGTCGTCAACGCCGCAATCCTGCTGGTCGACCAGACGCGCGCTCGCGAGCACGCGGGACTGTCGCGGCGCGACGCGGTTCGTCAGTCGCTCGAGACGCGCGCTCGTCCGATCGTGCTGTCGACGCTCACGGCCGTGCTCGGCATGGCCCCGCTGATCTTCATGCCGGGCGTGGGCGCCGAGGTTTATCGCGGGCTCGCCGCCGTCGTCTCCGGCGGCATGATCGTCGGCACGTTGTTCACCTGGTTCCTGATGCCGAGCCTGCTGCGGCTCGGGGAAGCCCGTCACGTCGCGCGAGTGCCCGCCGCGCAGATCGATTCGCCCGCCGTTGCTGCCAAATGAGGTCGCTCATGAATCTCCGCTCCATCGCGATTGCGACGCTCCTGCTGCCGTCGCTCGCATTTGCTGAAGACCACGCGGCGGCGGTGCAGATCGCCAAAGCACAGCTCAAGAGCCTCACGCCCAGCGTCGTCGCGACAGGCCAGATCAGGTCGCGCGCGGGCGCCGATCTGTCGGCGGGCGTCGCGGGCAGGCTGGCATGGGTCGCCGAGCCGGGCACGCGCGTGTCGAAGGGTGACGTCGTTGCGAAGATGGATCTCGACGAGCTTCGCCTGCAGCGCGCGGAGCAGGCGGCGCGCGTGACGCGCGGCGAGCTCGCGCTCAAGGCCGCTCAGCGCGAACTCGAACGACTCACGGCTGCCGGCGACGCGGTGAGCAAGGTGCAGCTGAATCAGGCCGAGGATTCGCGCGACCTGGCGAAAGCGGACCTCGAAGTTGCGCGCGCGACGCTCCGGCAGACCGAAGAGCGCGTCAGCAGGACCGAGTTGCGCGCGCCGTTCCAAGGGGTGGTTTCCGATCGCCTCAAGCGCGAAGGTGAAGAGGTCGCGCGCGGCGACGTCGTCGCTCGCGTCGCGGATCCGGATCATCTGGAAGTGCGCCTTTTCCTCCCGCTGCGCCACGTGCGTGCTATCGCCGCCGGCGATACCGTCGAAGTGCAATCCGACAGCGGCGTCGCGGCGGCGAAGATCCGCCAGATCGTTCCGGTCGGCGACGCGCGCTCGCAATCGTTCGAGGCATTGATCGATGCGCCGCGCACCGATCCTCCGCTGGCTGCCGGCGCCAGCGTGCAGGTCGAGCTCCCGCTTCAAGCACCGCAGCAGGCGCTCGCGGTACCGCGCGACGCGGTGGTCATTCGTGCCGACGGGCTTTCGGTCTACAAGGTCGACGCCGATCATCATGCGCGTCGCGTGCCGGTGAAGACGGGCATCGCACAGGGACAATGGGTCGAAGTCGACGGAGCGATCACCGCGGAGGATGCGGTGATTGTGCGCGGCGCCGAATCGCTTCACGATGGCGACGTGGTTCAGGTGGTGTCGCAGAGCGCCGCATAGCGCGGCGTCCGTCCGGCTCAGCGGCAGGGCTCGTCGCAGCCGACGCGCTCCACCTGCACTGTCACGTGGGTCACGCCGTGGCGGGATTTCAGGAACGCTGAGATCGCGGCGATCACATCGTCGCCGCTGATTGCTTCGCGTACCACCGCATGCAGCGTCATCACGGGTTGCTCTGGTGCGATCGACCACGCGTGAACGTGGTGAACGCTCGCCAAACCCGGCACCGCGGCGATCAGTTCCGATTCCAGGCCAGACAAATCGAGATGTTCCGGCGAGCCTTCGAGCAGCACATGCCCGGCTTGCCGCGTCAGCTGGAATCCCATGCGGAGCAACAAGAGCGCGGCCAGCGCGGAAAGGAGCGGGTCTGCGGTGCTCCAGCCGGTCGTCAGGATCACGACACCGGCAACGAGCGCGGCGACGGATCCCAGCAGATCACCAATGACGTGCGCAATGGCGGCGCGCATGTTGATGTTCTCGTGCGAGCCGTGGAGGAAGGCGAACGCCAGGAGATTGACCACCAGCCCGATCGCGGCGATTCCGAGCATGACGCCGCCGGCAACCTCCTCGGGCTGCATCAGGCGCATCGCAGCCTCGAGCAGGATTCCTCCGGAGATCGCCAGCAGGAGCAGTCCGTTCACGAAAGCGGCGAGGACTTGGTAACGGTGATAGCCGTAGGTCCGGCGCGCGTCGGCGGACCAGCCGCTGGCTCGCATCGCCGCGAGCGCAAGCGCGAGCGAGAGGACATCGGTCAACATATGGCCCGCGTCGGCGAGGAGCGCCAGCGAATGCGCGTACCAGCCGCCGATCGCCTCGATGATCAGGAACCCGCCGGTGATGGCGAGTGCCCACGTCAGGGCGCGGGCAGAGCGCGGCAATCCGTGATCGTGCCCTTGGTGGGAATGCGCGTGCGTGGAGTGATCGTGCGCTTCGTGCAGATGGTCGTGCGCGTGGGAATCCGCATGCGCGCTGTGATCATGAGCCATGCGGCATGTTACCCGCTGCGGATGCGGTGGAACCCGGGCGATGACATAATTCGCCGCTTTCCGCTCACCGGGACCGCCCCGGGGCTCCAGGAATCGTGGCGAAAAGCGCACCTCTCGTTGGCGTCATCATGGGCTCCCGCTCGGATTGGGAGACGCTGAGCCATGCTGCCCAGACGCTCGATCAGCTCGGGATCACCTACGAAGCGCAGGTGGTCTCCGCGCATCGTACGCCCGACCGCCTCTTCGAGTACGCCGCTGGCGCGGCTGATCGCGGCCTCAAGATCCTGATCGCCGGCGCTGGCGGCGCGGCGCATCTTCCCGGCATGGCCGCTTCCAAGACCGCGCTGCCCGTACTCGGCGTGCCCGTCCAGTCGCAAGCCCTTGCCGGCGTCGACTCCTTGCTGTCGATCGTCCAGATGCCCGCAGGCGTCCCTGTCGGTACGCTCGCGATCGGCAAGGCGGGAGCGATCAACGCGGCGCTGCTGGCGGCGTCGATCCTGTCGTTGAACGACCAAGCGCTGGCCCAGCGGCTCGCGCGCTTCCGCGCGGAACAGACCGAAGCAGTGCTCGCAAACGCGACCCTGCCGTGAAGATCGGAGTCCTCGGGGCCGGACAGCTCGGACGGATGCTGGCCTTGGCCGGGTATCCCCTCGGTTTTGATTTCGTGTTCCTCGATCCGGCGCGCGAGGCCTGCGCTGCAGCGCTCGGCGACCATTTGTGCGGCGACTACGCAGACGAGCAAATGCTCGAGCGACTCTGCGCGGGTTGTGAGCTCGTGACCTACGAGTTCGAGAACGTGCCGTCGCAAGCCGCCGCGTTCGTCGCGGCACGCCGCCCCCTGTTTCCGCCGGTCGCGGCGCTGGTCGGTGGTCAGGATCGTCTCTCCGAGAAAACCCTGTTCACGCGTCTTGGCATCCCGACGCCCAAGTACCGCGCCATCGATTCGCGCGACGCATTGGTCGCCGCCGTTGCGGACCTCGGCCTGCCGGCGGTGCTGAAGACGCGACGCATGGGCTACGACGGCAAAGGCCAGGCCGTCCTTCGCTCGGGCGCCGACGTGGACCCGGCCTGGGCGCGCTTAGGTCATCAACCGCTGATTCTGGAATCGTTCGTTCATTTCGATCGCGAGCTGTCGATCATTGCGGCACGGTCGCACACCGGCGAGCAAGCGTTCTATCCGGTGATCGAGAACGTGCATCGAGATGGCATCCTGCGGACCGCGCGGCCACGCATGAACGACGCGCAGCAAAACCGGGCCGAGGACTACGCAGGCCGGGTGCTGCGCGCATTCGATTACGTCGGCGTGCTCGCCTTCGAATTTTTCTCATGCCACGGCGAACTGCTGGCGAACGAGATCGCGCCGCGCGTACACAATTCGGGGCATTGGACGATCGAGGGCGCGGAGTGCAGCCAGTTCGAAAACCATCTTCGTGCAATTGCGGGTCTGCCGCTCGGTCGAACGCAGCTGCGCGGGCCGTGCGCGATGGTGAATTTCATCGGCGCGGCACCGGATCTTGCGTCCATCGCTGCGCTACCGCGGGTCCACCCGCATCTCTACGGCAAATCGCCGAAGCCGCAGCGCAAAGTCGGGCACGCGACGGCGCTCGGCGATTCGGATGCGGAAATTGAGCGCGCGCTCGGAGCGCTGCAACGTCTGGCTGACGCTGCTGATTCTTCTTGAAATCAATAGCTAAGCGTCGATATTTCCAGCCATTAATGCGTGGCGCTCGATGAACTCGCGCCGCGGCTCGACCTGCTCGCCCATCAACGTCGTGAACATCTGATCCGCGGCGATCGCGTCTTCGACCCGCACCTGAACCAGCCGGCGGTTCGACGGATCCAGCGTCGTCTCGTGCAGCTGTTCTGGATTCATCTCGCCCAGGCCTTTGTAACGCTGGATCGACATGCCGCGCTTGGTGTCGCCCATCAATTGCTCGAAGACATCTGCGAAGCGGCTCACCGGGAATGCGCGTCCGCCGCGACGCACTTCAGCACCGCTGCGCAGGAAGTCCTTGGTCTGCTCGCGGAATGCGCACAGCCGCGCGTAGTCCGCGCCTGCAAAGAACTCCGGTCCGAACAGGGAAATCTGGGGCGTCCCATGGACCTCTCGGGTCACCGTCAACGACATCCGGCCGCCGGCGGCATCGAGGGTCGCGGTGCTCGGCGTTCGAGCGTCGCTTCGGCCGTCGAGGTCCTTCAGGAATCCTTTCACCCAATCCGCAGCCGCCGCTGGCGATGGGGAAACGGGCAAGTGTTCGCGCAGCGCAGCGAGAATCTGGCCGTCGTGACGCCGGCTCAATCGATCGACAATCACGTTGAGTGCCGCATATTCGCGGACCAGTGCAGCAAGCTGAGCGGGCGGCGTCGCGGCGGCACCGGATGCCGTGATCAGTTCAGAGCTGTCGAGGGCCGTGTCGACGAGCCACCGCGTCAATTCCTGCTCGTCCTTGACATAGGTCTCGGCCTTCCCGGCCTTCACCTTGTACAGCGGCGGCTGGGCGATGTAGATGTGACCGCCTTCGATTAAGGCGTACATGTGCCGGTAAAAGAATGTGAGCAGAAGCGTGCGGATGTGGGCGCCGTCAACGTCAGCGTCGGTCATGATGATGATGCGGTGGTAGCGTAGTTTCTCGGGGCGGAATTCGTCGGCTCCGATTCCGCAGCCGAGCGCTGTGATCAGCGTCCCGACCTCCGCGGAAGACAGCATTTTTTCCAGCCGCGCCTTCTCGACGTTGAGGATCTTGCCCTTCAGCGGCAGTACGGCCTGGAAATGTCGGTCGCGACCCTGCTTTGCGCTGCCGCCGGCTGAATCGCCCTCGACCAGGAACAACTCCGACTTGGCTGGATCCCGCTCTTGGCAATCGGCCAACTTCCCAGGTAGTCCCGCGATGTCGAGGGCGCCCTTTCGGCGGGTCATCTCGCGCGCCTTACGTGCGGCTTCGCGTGCACGGGCGGCGTCGACGATCTTGCCGGCGATCACCTTGGCCTCGCGTGGATTTTCGAGCAGGAACTGTTCGAGGAACTCGTTTGTAGCCGCGGCGACGACGGGCTGCACTTCCGATGAAACCAGCTTGTCCTTGGTCTGCGAAGAAAACTTCGGGTCCGGCAGCTTCACCGACAGGATGGCGGTCAGCCCTTCGCGCGCGTCCTCTCCGGCTAACTCGACTTTTTCCCGCTTCGCCAGACCTTCGGTTTCGATGTAATGGTTGATGGTGCGGGTCAGGGCAGCGCGGAACCCGGAAAGATGAGTGCCGCCATCACGTTGCGGGATGTTATTTGTGTAGCAGTAGACGTTTTCCTGATAGCCATCGTTCCACTGAAGCGCGACCTCGACCGTCATACCCCCCTGCACCGAAACGAAGTGGCAAACAGTTTCGTGGATGGGCGTCTTCGCCTTGTTCAGAAACTCAACAAACGCCTTGATCCCGCCCTTGTACTCAAAGGTATCCTCGAGTCCGGTCGTCTCTTCGCGCAGCGCAATCCGCACGCCTGAATTCAGGAAGGAGAGCTCGCGGAGTCGTTTGGCGAGGACCTCGTAGTGGAACGCGATGTTCGAAAAGACCTCGGGACTCGGCCAGAAACGAATCTCTGTACCGCGCTTATCTTGCGCGGGCCCGACTTTAGCGAGCGGAGCGACTGGATTACCGTCGCGGTATTCTTGCTGGTGCGTGATGCCATCGCGCCAAATCGTGAGTAGCAACTTTTGCGATAGTGCGTTCACGACGGATACGCCCACGCCATGCAGCCCGCCAGAGACCTTGTAGGAGTTCTGGTCGAACTTTCCCCCCGCGTGGAGCACCGTCATGATCACTTCGGCGGCGCTGCGTCCTTCGTCTTTGTGGATATCGACCGGGATGCCGCGGCCGTTATCCGTGACGGTAATGCTGTTGTCGCCGTGGATCACTACATTGATTTGGCTGCAATGACCGGCCAAGGCTTCATCGATTGAGTTGTCCACCACTTCAAACACCATGTGGTGGAGTCCAGTCCCGTCGTCAGTGTCGCCTATGTACATCCCAGGACGTTTACGCACAGCCTCCAGCCCTTTAAGGACCGTAATGCTGCTGGAATCGTAAGTGTCGCGGGAAGCTTCCGGGTGCTGATTCTCCGCCATTGGTGCGGCCTATTTTTCGCGTCGAGTGGACCGCGGAATTATAAACCCGCGGAGCCTTCCGAGCGGTGCCGTTCCACGTGGAACTGACAAGATCAGCCGTGCGAGTGTTCCACGTGGAACGCAAGTCGCGAGCCCCGTTTTGCTCCCTCGTCGCTCGATCGTTCCACGTGGAACGATCAAAGTCTCATCGGCATGATCACGTATTTCGCGGGACCGCCCCCGGCGTCATAGATGAGCCCGCTGCTGTCTGCGCCCTTCAACTCCAACGTGAATTGTTCCGCCCGCATTGCGCCCAAAGCGTCCAGCAGATAATTCACATTGAAACCGATTTCGATCGGCGCGCCTGTGTAGGCCACCTCAAGTTCCTCTTCAGCCTCTTCGTGTTCGGGGTTGTGCGTTTGCAACTGGAGTTTCGTGCCATCGACCTTCAAGCGCACGCCGCGGAATTTCTCGTTCGACAGGATGGCAGAGCGTGTCAACGCTTGGCGCACGATTTCGCGATTGGCGGTCAATTGCCGGTTCTGGTGTTCCGGGATGACCCGCTCATAATCCGGAAAACGACCATCGATCAGCTTGGAGGAGAGCCGTACCGTGTCCACGGTGATCTGCATCTGATTGGAGCTGATATGCATCTCCACCGTGTCCTCAGACGGTTCCACCAGTCGCATTAACTCAAGCACGGTCTTCCGGGGGATGATGACCTGAATCTCGTCCTTAACCCCCGTCATCCGATCTAGTTCGGAGAGAGCGAGACGATGGCCGTCAGTGGCCACTACGCGCAGCCGCTTGGGCTGTACATGTAACAACAGCCCATTGAGGTAATAGCGCACGTCTTGATGGGCCATGGCGAACTGAGTTTGCTCGAGCAGCCGCCGAAGCTCCGCCTTCTGCAGCCGGACCGTGTGGGAGCTCGCGACCTCGCCGAGCGTAGGGAAATCCTCGGCCTTCAAGGTCGACAGGGTGTACCGGCTCGATCCGGAACGCAGGTGTACTCGGTCTCCAGATGTTTCCATCGTGATTCGGGCACCCTCCGGTAAGCCCCGACAGATATCGAAGAGCTTGCGCGCGGGAACGGTCGTGCGCCCTGGGCTCTTCACGTCCGCTTGCCCGCGACAGATGAGTTCCAGTTCCAGATCGGTCGCCGTAACCGTGAGTCCCTGGTCTCGAGCATCGAGCAAGAAGTTGGATAGCACTGGCAAGGTCTGGCGCCGCTCAACCACGCCGATCGCCGCTTGGAGGCTCGAGAGCAACTCATTACGAGTGATTTCGAATTTCATGATCATCCCTTACTAAATCTGTTTATAAAACTCTATGCTTTGGTAGTTGTAGTGTGAGATCCAATTGCTGAATAAGGCGATTTTCAGCAATGCGCTCAACAGCTAAGCCGACATGTCGGACCGTGCAGAGCATGTCGGTACAGGGCCGGGAAAGCTGTGGACAAGCTGGTGAGCAGCGCTGCGTCGACATTTATCCACACCTTAATAACTCAATTGCCGCAGGAGATTCTCGTAGTCTTCGCGGATCCGCGGGTCATCTTCCCGCAGTTCGCGGACCTTCTTGCAGGCGTGCAGGACAGTCGTATGGTCCTTGTCGAAGGCACGCCCGATCTCAGGCAGGCTGTGCTCAGTGAGTTCCTTTGCGAGCGCCATTGCGATTTGTCTCGGCCGCGCGAGCGATCGGGAGCGCCGCTTGGAACTCAGATCGGCAACGCGGATGTTGTAGTAGCCGCTCACCGTCCGCATGATGTTTTCGATGGTGATCAAGCGCTCGTAGGCCGCCAGCATGTCTTTGAGCGTCGATCGGGTCAGTTCCATCGTCACCGGCTCACGTGTGAAGAGCACGCGAGCTCGGAGGGTATTCAGCGCGCCTTCGAGCTCACGCACATTTGTGCGCACACGCTGACCGATGAATAACGCGACATCCTGCGGCAACGTGAAATCCATCAGCTCCGCCTTGGAGAGGAGAATGGCCACGCGCGTCTCAAGATCGGGCGGCTCGATCGAGACCGTCAGACCCCAGGAAAATCGCGACTTCAGGCGGTCATCCAAGCCGTCGAGTTCTTTGGGGAAGCGGTCGCAAGTTAAAACTATTTGTTTACGATTATCTACCAAGGCATTGAAAGTATGGAAGAACTCTTCCTGAGTTCCCTCCTTCTTGACGAAGAAGTGAATGTCGTCGATCAGCAGAACATCCACCGTGCGGTAGTAATTCTTGAAGCTCTCCTGCCGATTGTTGCGGATCGCGGCTACGAACTGATTCATCCACTGCTCGGCGCCGATGTAAGCGATCCGGGCGCGCGGTTGCGAAGCAAGAATCGCGTTTCCGATGCTGTGCATCAGATGCGTCTTGCCAAGCCCGGAGTCGCCGTAAATGAACAGCGGGTTGTAACTGGCGAGCGAATCGGCCACGTGCTGAGCGGCGGCGCGCGCCTGCTTGTTCGATCGACCTTCGATGAACGTTTCGAAGGTGTGTCGTGGATCGAGCCGGCCGGTCTGCTGCGCGGAGAGCGGCGTCGAGCTGCTGCGATCGGCACCATCGCCGAGGTTTGTGCTCGAAGGCTCACGTGCTGCCAGCGGCGCCGCAGCGCCAACGACGATTTCGGCGGTGACATCTGATTCCGCGAGTTGGCTGACCGCGCGCTGAATCTCCGGAAGCCAGCCAGCGCGCACTTTTTCCATCACGACGCGATTGGGCGCGAGCAGCAACAGCCGACGACCCGACATGCGAGGCTGCAGCGGCCGAATCCAAGTGTTGATGTCCTGATCGGTCAGGCGGCTCTCGAGCCGACGGATACACTGAGCCCAGAAGTTTTCGGCGCTGATCACGGCAGTCTTGATTGCGAAGCGGGTTTTTCAGCAGTCTATCCCTGCGGCGCGCAGTTATCCACAGCCCGAATGAGGTTGAAGTCGCTGTTCCGAGCAGATAAACTCGCCGCCCTTTCGAGTGGGGCACCGGAACAATGAAACGCACTTATCAACCACACAGCCTGCGCCGCAAGCGCACGCACGGGTTCCGGGCCCGCATGAAGACCAAGGGCGGTCGGCTGGTCCTTTCGCGCCGCCGCGCCAAGGGCCGCAAGCGTCTCACGCCCTGATCGGCCCTCGTCTTTCGAGCATGGCGCGCTTCCCGCGGCGCGCTCGCCTGTGCAAGCCTCGCGATTACGACGAGGCGTTCAAATCCTCAACCCGACTGCGCGACCGCTTTTTCGATGTGGTCGTGCAGCCGCGCGCCGGCGAGGCTGCACGGCTCGGCCTGGCAATCTCCCGCAAGGCGCTGCCGCGCGCGGTCGATCGTAATCACATCAAGCGGCTGGTCCGTGAAAGCTTCCGCGCGCGCGCTGCATCTTTGCCCGGCGCGGATGTCGTCGTGATGGCACGCGCGGCGGCCGGAACTGCCGAGCCGATGGCTCTGCGCAGCGGCCTCGACCGGCTGTGGGATCAGGTGCGCGAGCGATGTCGACCTTCCTGATCGCGCTGCTCAGCGTCTACCAGCGCACCCTGAGCCCGCTGCTGGGGCCGCGCTGTCGCTTCCACCCGTCGTGCTCTGAATACGCCATCATCGCGATTCGCCGTTTCGGCGCCGCCAAAGGCTCCTGGCTGGCGCTCCGACGGATCGCGCGCTGTCACCCCTTGAATCCCGGCGGGATCGACGAAGTCCCGGAGCGTTAAGAAGAGGCCATGGAAAACCGCCGTTTCATCCTGCTCGCACTGCTCGCTGTGGTCGGCTTCTTCCTCTACCAGGCCTGGCAGCACGACTACCCGCCGACCCCGCAGCCGCAACAGACCTCGAGCGCGGCGCCAGTTCCGGCGGCGGCCTCGCCCACGGTCGCCGTGGAAAATGCGGCGCCGGCCCCGGCGCCCAGCGGGAGCACGCAAGACACCACTCAACGCATCCGAGCGACGACCGATCAGTACATCGCCGAGTTCTCATCCGCCGGCGGTGATCTGCGCAAGCTTTGGCTCGTGGGGATTCCAGTCTCCAAGCAGAAGCCAGACGAGCCACTGGCGCTGCTCGACGAGCGGGAAGGCCACGTGCTCATCCTCGAGAGCGGGATCGCCGGCAAGACGACGCCGCTGGCAACGCAGGCCACGAGCTACACGTCCCCGCAACCGAGCTACACCATGCGCGACGGGCAGGACGCGCTCGGCGTGGAATTCGAACACGAGGACGCGACGAATCTCGTCCTGCGCAAGCGTTACGAATTCCACCGCGGCAGCTATGAGATCGCGCTCACGCACACCGTCGTCAATCACACCGATCAGCCGATTCCGGCGACGACCTATCTGCGATTGATCAGCTCTGCCCAAGGCACCGTTCCGGATCCGCCCTTCCTGAAGAGCTTCCGCGGCATCGGCGTGTATCAGCAGAAGGAGGCGAGTGATCGCTATACCTTCCAGGAAACCGCCTTCACGGATCTCGACAAGAAACCGATCGAGCTTCCGCAGAAGGGCGGATGGATTTCGGTCCTGCAGCACTACTTCCTTGCCGCGATCCTGCCCACGAGCGGCGAGCCGCTGACGTTCACCGGCAAAGCGATGGCAACCGGTAACTACATGGCTCAGTACGTCGGAACGCTGACGGACGTTCCGCCGCAATCGGAGAAGTCGTTCACCACGAAGGTGTACCTGGGGCCGAATCTGCAAGGGGTGGTCGACAAGGCCGCGCCCGGTCTCGAGCTCACGCGCGACTACGGATCGCTCAAGGTGATCTGCGAGCCCCTGTTCGTCGCGCTCGCCTGGCTCCACAAGGCCACGCGCAACTGGGGGTTCGCGATCATCCTGCTCACGCTGATCGTGCGCGGCGCGATGTACAAGCTGTCCGAAGCGCAGTACCGCTCGATGGCGAAGATGAAGAAGTTCGCGCCGCGCATCCAGGAGATCAAGGAGCGCTACGGCGAGGATCGCGAGCGGCTCAACAAGGCGATGATGGATCTGTACAAGAAGGAAGGCTTCAATCCGCTCGCCGGATGCTGGCCGCTCCTGGTGCAGTTCCCGGTCTTCATCGCGCTGTATCGCGTTCTGTCGCAGAGCGTGGAATTGCGTCAGGCGGACTTCGCGCTGTGGATCCATGATCTGTCCGCGCCCGATCCGATCTACGTCCTGCCGCTGCTCTTCGGCGCCACCATGTGGGCGCAGCAGAAGCTGTCCGGACAGACGATGCCGGACCCGACGCAGCAGCGGATCATGAATCTGATGCCGATCATGATGACGGCGTTCTTCGCGTTCTTCCCGGCGGGCCTCGTGCTCTACTGGTTCGTGAGCAACCTGACCGGCATTGCCCAGCAGTGGTACATCACGCGAAAGCTCAAGCGCCTCGGGCTCGCCTGAGCGCTGCCGCCGAAACCATCGCCGCAATTGCCACGGCGAGCGGGCGCGGCGCGGTCGGCATTGTGCGGATCAGCGGGCCCTGTGCAGCTTCGATCGCGCAGAGCATTTGCGGCCCGATCCCGCCGGCGCGCGTGGCGACGCTGCGCCGATTCCGCGATGCATCCGGCGAGGTCATCGATCACGGACTCGTGCTCTACTTCCCGGGCCCCCACTCGTTCACCGGTGAGGACGTCGTCGAGCTGCAGGGCCACGGCGGGCCGATCGTGCTCGACGCGCTGGTGCAAGCAGCCCGATCGGGT
The DNA here is from genome assembly GCA_035650495.1 of Nevskiaceae bacterium. Classification (GTDB taxonomy): domain Bacteria; phylum Pseudomonadota; class Gammaproteobacteria; order Nevskiales; family Nevskiaceae; genus DASRHK01. The sequence goes on from DASRHK010000180.1 coordinate 46,692, forward strand.
GGCGCGCGCGTGGCGCGGCCCGGCGAGTTCTCGGAGCGGGCGTTCCTCAATGGCCGGATGGACCTCGTGCAGGCCGAGGCGATCGCCGATCTCATCGACGCCGCGAGCCGCGAAGCCGCACGGGCGGCGAATCGCTCGATGGAAGGCGCGTTCTCCGCGCGGATCGCGCAGCTGCAGACCGAGCTCACGGAGCTGCGCGTCTTCGTCGAAGGCGCGCTCGATTTCTCCGACGAAGACGTCGCGTGGCTGGCCGATCCGACGTTGCGCGAGCGGTTGCACCGACTCGACGCCGCCCTCGACGCAACGCTCGCGCTGGCCGCGCACGGGCGCCGGCTGCGCGATGGTCTCACCGTCGCGATCGCGGGGCAGCCCAATGTCGGCAAGTCGACCTTGCTGAATCGCCTCGCCGGCGCCGATCGCGCCATCGTCACCGACATCGCCGGCACTACCCGCGACGTCTTGCGCGAAGACATCGTCCTCGACGGCTTGCCGCTCACCGTGCTCGACACCGCCGGACTGCGCGACAGCGACGATCCGGTCGAGCGCGAAGGCATCCGGCGCGCCTGGCATGCCGCCCACCAAGCCGAGGCGATCGTCTTCGTCGCCGACGATCAGCACACCGAGGGCGACGACGCGCTGCTCGAGAAGCTGCCCAGAGAGGTTCCGATCGTGGTGGTCCGCAACAAATGTGATCTGTCCGGCGCAGCGCCCGCGCGCTCCGTCGAGCGGGCGCGCGTCACGCTTCGCTTGTCCGCGCATACGGGTGCGGGGATCGAACAGCTGATCGCAGAGCTCAAGGCCATCGCCGGTGTCTCGACGACGCAGGGGCTGTTCTCCGCTCGTGCGCGACACATCGACGCATTGCACCGGACGCGTGAGCACGTGCGGGCCGCGCAGCGAAGTCTCGGTGCCGGCGCGACGGCAGAACTCGCGGCGGAGGACCTGCGCCTGGCGCAGCGCGCGCTCGGCGAGATCGTCGGCGAGGTCACCAGCGAAGAACTGCTCGGCGAGATCTTCTCGCGGTTCTGCATCGGCAAATAGCTCGCGGCGATCGCGGCGCCTGCGGTATCGTGGCGCGATGAGTCATTTCAAGTTCTGTCCGCGCTGCGCGACGCCGCTGCAGCTCGCCAATCACGGCGGTGCGCAGCGCCTGGCCTGCAGCAAGGAAGGCTGCGATTTCGTGCACTGGGAAAATCCCACTCCGGTCGTCGCCGCGATCGTCGAGCACGAAGGCGCGATCATCCTCGCGCGCAATCGCGCGTGGCCGATGAAATTCTACGGGCTCATCACCGGCTTCCTGGAGAAGGAGGATCCGTCGCCTGATGAAGCCGCGCGACGGGAAGTGAAGGAGGAACTCGGGCTCGACGCGGACCGATCGAGCTTCGTCGGTCACTATCCGTTCCCGCGCATGAACCAGATCATCATCGCCTACCACGTGCCGGCCAAAGGCGAGATCGTGTTGTCCGAGGAGCTCGTCGAATACAAGCGCATCGAGCCGGAGAAAGCGCGCTATTGGCCGGGCGGCACCGGCTTCGCGCTGCGCGATTGGCTGCGCTCGCGTGGGCTCGATCCGCAGCCGATGGAGCTGCCGACCAAGCCGATGTAGTCAGATCGCGCCGTCGCTCCTCAATTGCTCGATGAGCAGCATGCGCGCGACTTTGTCTTCGAAGCTCTTCGGCGATTCCAGCTTCATGCGCCGCAGGTAAGGCCGGGCCGAGAGCGGATCGTCCTTGAAACGCCACGCCGCCAGCGCGAGCCGCCACTTCTTGGTCTTGGCGACGCGCGCTTTCATACCGCGCAGCGCCTTGCCGAGCGCGAGCTCTTCGGCAGTGAAGTCGCAGCCGAGCGGAAACGCAGGAAACAGGCCCTGCGATCGGAATTGCTGCAGCGACGCTTCGAGCCGCTGCGGCGTGTTGTGCCGGAATCGCTCGGCGATCGCATAGTCGCGGGCGATCTTGCCGTGGCGCTTGGCTTCGTCGAGCAACGATTGCTGGAAGCGCGAATCGGCGACGTTGAGCAGCGCCTGGATGATCTCGCCGTCGGTCTTGCTGCGCAGATCGGCGATGCCGTACTCGGTGATGACGATGTCGCGCAGATGGCGCGGGATGGTCGAATGCGCGTAGTGATGCACGATGTTGCTCGTCGGCGCCTCTGTCTTGCCTTCCTTGTCGCGCACAGCGCGGATCAGCAGGATCGATCGGCCCGTGAGCAGCTGATGCGCCATCGCGACGAAGTTGTACTGACCCCCGACGCCGCTGATGACCCGTCCGTCCTCGAGGCCGTCGGAGACGATGCCGCCCGACAGCGTCGCCATGATGCCGGTGTTGACGAAGCGCGCGTCCTTGCGCTGCTGCTTGTACAAGCGCGGGTTGTGATCGAGCTGGTTGATCTTGGCGACGCCGGTCATGCAGATCTGGGCGCGCTCGTCGCCGCTCATCGCGCCGAGCGCCTCGTAGAAATCGCGCGGACCGAGGAAGAATCCGCCGTGCAGCAGATAGCCGCGCTGGAGCTTCTTGCCCAGACATTTCGCGGCGATCACGCGCCGCGCGGCGGCATCCGCGACATTCGCGATGACGCGCTCGCCATCCGGCGCGACGAGGTAGCCCTGGTCGTAGCGGGTCGCGTCGTTGAAGAAGCCGTGATGCTGGAGGATCGCGAAGTCGTGGCTGCGGATGACCCGCACGCCCAGCGATTCGAGCGCGTCGAGCACGTCGGCGCGCAGGTCGTCCGGGTCGCAGCGACCTTCGTTGATCAGCTGCTGCAGCGCCCAGAAATCGTAGACGCGGCGCTTGAGGATCCCGGCGCGATACAGATGCAGGAAGCCGTCGACGAACATCTCGGTGGCGCCGTAGAGACCTTTGGCGAACGGCGCCTCGCCGCCGATCTCGTCGATCAACGCTTGATGATTGTCGAGCGCTCCAATCGTCGACAGCGCGCGCCGATATGCGTTGTTCTGCTGATGCCGCAGCTGCGTTGCGTAGACGATCGCGTCGCCGAGCGCGCCGATGCCGATCTGCAGCGTGCCGCCGTCGCGGATCAGTGCGCTCGCGTAGAGGCCGATCATGTAGTCCGGCGTGGTGAGCGCGAGCTTCGGCGTGGAGAACAGCGTCGTTTCGTAACGCGGGCTGTCGACCACGACGTCGAAATAATCCGCGCCGACTTCGGCATCGTTGCCCATGAACGGCAGTTTCTGATTCACCAGCGCGACGGTGACGTGCGGCCTTCCGCTCGCGCGTAGCAGCTCGATCAGCTCGGGCGAAGTATCGGGATTGCAGGAGAGACTGTAGCGAACGCCATCGCGCGTCTCCCGTTTGCACACGAGCTGCGCCGCGACGTTGCAGCCCTGCGCGAAGACATCGCGCGCGGCATGCGTGTAATTGCTGCTGATGTAGCTCTGCTGCGCCTGTTGGCTTGCGAGCATGCTGCCGGGACGGAAGAAGAACTCCATCACCTCGACGTTGGCAGGGAGCCGGTTGTCGCGCTGATCGCTGACGTAAGCGACTTCCGGGCAATCGCCGTAAACGCGCTCAACGAACGGCTCCAGGAATGCCCGCTCGAGCTTGCTCGATCCGCGCGGCTTTTCCAGCGACAGCGCGGAGAAGATGCGCAGCTTCAGCGTCGGATCGCGCTTGGCCCGCGCATACAGCGCGTTGACCAGCTGCACCGGCTTGCCGAGGCCCAGCGGCATGCCGATTGCGACGGTCTTGCCGACGCGCGCGATGATCTCGTCGACCGCACGTTCGACGTCATCGAGGATCAAAGGCTCACGTGCGCGGGTCACTCAGGCCCTCGTGGTTGGCGCCCATGATGGTCGGCGATTACCATGCCCGGTTGCAACGCCTCAGAAGGCATTCCAGTGAACGACGCGACACCCCGCGATCCGGATCCACAAGAATTGGCCGAATGGCTCGACGCGCTCGACTCGGTGCTCGAGCGCGAGGGGCCCGAGCGTGCGCACCAGATCATCGAGGCGCTCATCGAGAAGGCGCGCCGCTCCGGCGCGTTCATCCCGTTCTCGCCGAACACGGCCTACGTCAACACCATTCCGCCGCATCTGGAAGAGCGCTCGCCCGGTGATCATGCGCTCGAATGGAAGATCCGCTCGCT
>DASRHK010000181.1:0-20549 GCA_035650495.1 Nevskiaceae bacterium
ACGCCACGCTCAAGCTCCTGATCGAGCATTACGGCCTGAAGGAAGTCGAGCGCGCGCGCCCGCGCTATTTCGATACCAAGCCGATCCGCGGCATCTATCAGTCGCCCGAGCATCCGAAGCTCGTCGTCGTCGACAAGGAGAACGGCAAGCGTGGCGACGCAGTGAACGCGGCCGTGAACCTCGCGCGCTATCCGCTGCTCTGCATCATCGACGCCGACTGCATCCTCGAAGAGGACGCGCTGCTGCGCGTGGTGCGCCCGTTCCTGCACAACAGCAAGGTCGTCGGCGCGGCCGGCATCGTGCTGCCAGCCAACGGGCTCGACGTGCGCGACGGCAAGATCTGGAGCCCCGACCTGCCCAAGTCCTGGCTGCCGATGTTCCAGATGGTCGAGTACGTCCGCTCGTTCCAGTGGGCGCGCATCGGACTCGCCAAGTTCCGCAGCATGCTGTGCATCTCCGGCGCGTTCCTGATGGTGCGCAAGGAGATCTACGTCGAGCTGGGCGGACTCGATCCGACCTCGATCACCGACGACATCGACTTCACCATGCGGCTCAACCGCTACGTCTACGAGCACAGCCGCAAGGGCGAGCGCATGGAGATCGCCTACGTGCCCGACCCGGTGTGCTACACGGAAGTGCCGGAGACGATGCGCGTGCACGCGGCGCAGCGCAATCGCTGGCAGCGCGGGACGCTGCGGGCGGTGCTGAAGAATCTGCGCATGCTGTTCAATCCGCGCTACGGAGCGGCGGGCATGTTCGGCATGCCGTTCTTCCTGTTCTTCGAAGCGCTGTCCGCGCCGATCGAGGGCTTGAGCTACGCGCTGGTGCCCGCGATGGTGTTCAACGGGCTCGCGTCATGGACCGAGCTCGGGCTGTTCTTCTTCGTCGCGGTGATGCTCGGCACGTTCCTCGCCGTGATGGGCGTGCTGCTGCAGGAGACCACGCGCCTGCGACCGGCGCGCACGGTGGATCTCGCGCGATTGCTGATGGCGGGCTTCCTCGAGAACTTCGGCTACCACCAGATGCATCTGCTGTGGCGCCTCGGCGGCACGTTCGACTACTTCATCCGCCGGCGCACCGACACTGGCCTGATGGTCCGTTACGGGAAGTACCAGAAGGCGTCCTAGCCACGCCGCTCAACCGAGCCGTCGCGGCCGGTACTTCCTGCGCGAGCGCGGGATTCTGGCCGGCGTCGGCCGGAGCTTCCATACGGTACGGTTCATCAGTCCCCCGAAGCGCTTCTTCAGTGCGCGGCTCCAGGGGGACACCTTAGGGTCCCGAACTTAAGGTCCCCTTAAAACGGGAAGCTCGTTCCCGGTCAGGGCGCGTCGCCCCACACCACCGCCTGCTTCGCTTTCTTCCACGCCTCGAAGCGCGGCTCGTAATGCTTCTCGACGACGTTGCGCTTGATCTTGAGCGTCGGCGTGATGAAGCCGTTCTCGACCGTCCACTGCTCGGTGACGACCGCGAGGAAATCGAGCTGCTCATGCGGATCGAGCCCGGCGTTGACTTGCTCGAGATGCTGCGCGAGTGAGCTGCCGAGCTCCTCCCGCGGCGCCTTGGCCGCGTCGGGCGCGAGCATCACCATCGCGAACGGCTGCGCGAAGTTCACGCCGGTCACGCAGCACGCTTCGATCTTCGGATGCGCGGACAGCTTGTTCTCGATCGGCGCCGGCGCGACGTACTTGCCCTTGCTGGTCTTGAACAGCTCCTTGGCGCGACCGGTGATGCGCAGGCGGCCCTGCTCGTCGATCTCGCCGAGATCACCGGTCTTGAGCCAGCCGTCCTCGGAAAGCACTTCGCGGGTTTTCTCGGCATCCTTGTAGTAGCCGACCATGTTGCACGGGCTGCGCACCAGCACTTCGCCGATCTCGGAGAGCTTGCACTCCACCCCGACCTGCGGCGCCCCGACGTAGCCGACGCGCGCAGCGCCGGGCCGATTGCAGTGCGACACGGCGAAGTTCTCCGTCATGCCGTATGCCTCGAGCAATTCCAGCCCGAGCGAGCGATACCAGTCGAGCATCGACGGCGGCATCGGCGCCGCGCCGCCGAGCGCGATGACGCACTGATCGAAGCCGAGCCCCGCGAGGATCTTCTTCTTCATCACGCCGCCGATCACCGGCAGCTTGAACAGGAAGTCGAGACGCTCCTTCGGCATCTTCGAGTAGACGCCCTGCTGGAACTTCGCCCACAGTCGCGGCACCGTCATGAACGTGGTCGGCCGCGCGGCGCGCAGATCGCGCGCGAAGGTGTCGATCGCTTCGGCGAAGAAGATGCGATACGCGTGATACAGGCCGAACGCTTCGACGCCGACGCGCTCCGCGACGTGCGACAGCGGCAGGTGCGAGAGCATGCGTCCGCCTTCGGCCGGCTTCCAGATGTGCGAGCCGATCTGCACCGCCGCGCGGAACGTGCCGAACGTGTGCATCACGCCCTTGGGCATGCCGGTCGTGCCGGACGTGTAGATGATCGTCGCGAGCTCGTCGGCGCCGCGATCGGGAACGTCCTTGAGCGGCGGCGTCTTCGCGACGATGTCGTCCCAGTCGCGCCAGCCTCGATGCTTGGCGTCGTCGGGCGAGAGCGTGCACGTGAAGCAGAGCAGATCGCCGCCGATGCCGCCCTTCATCTGATGCCAGTCGTCGAGCTTGCCGACGAACAACGCCTTGGCTTCGCTGTGATCGAGGATCTGCTTCACCGTCTGCGCGGTGAGCGTCGGATACAGCGGCACGCTGACGTAGCCCGCCATCCAGATCGCGAGATCGCACATGATCCAGTGCGCGCAGTTCTTCGACATGATCGCGATGCACGTCTGCTCGGGCCAGCCGCGCCTCTGGCCCTCGGCCTTCAGCCACGCCGCGACGCTGCGCGCTTCGCCGATGGCCTGCGCGAAGGTGTAGTCGCGCGTCACGCCGCCGCCCATCGGCTGCGTCAGGAACACCTGGTGCGGACGCGTCTTCTCCCAATGCAGCGCGCGCTGCAGCGGCAGATCGGTGACCGGGGTCGAAGTCTCGGGTGCGTTCATGGCGACGTCCTCATCCTCAAGTGCCAAATCCTAGCCAAGCTGGTAGCGTTTGGCGATGGATACCAAAGTGCGCCGCGCGAGCCCTTTTTACAACGACGACCACGAGGCGTTCCGGGCCCAGGTCCGCCGCTTCGTCGAGAAGGAGATCACCCCGCACGTCGACTGCTGGGAGGCCGCCGAAGAGCTCCCGCGCGACCTGTACAAGAAAGCCGCCGACGCCGGGATCCTCAACATCGGCTATCCCGAGCAGTACGGCGGCATCGACGTCCCCGATCACTTCTACATGATCGTCATGACCGAGGAGCTCGCGCGCGCGGGCTCCGGCGGCGTCATCGCGAGCCTGATGTCGCTCGGCATCGGCACGCCGCCGATCGCACACGTGGGCACGCACGAGCAGAAGATGCGCTTCGTCGCGCCGGTGCTGAGGGGCGAGAAGATCTCGGCGCTCGCGATCACGGAGCCATCGGGCGGATCCGACGTCGCCAACATCAAGACCAAGGCCGTGCGCGACGGCGATCACTACGTGGTCACGGGTCAGAAGGCTTTCATCACTTCGGGCGTGCGCGCAGATTTCCTGACGACCGCAGTGCGCACCGGCGGTGACGGCATGGGCGGCGTCTCGCTGCTCGTCATCGAAGGCGACACGCCCGGCGTGTCCCGAACGCCGATGAAGAAGATGGGCTGGTGGTGCTCGGACACCGCGCAGATCTATTTCGACAACGCGCGCGTGCCGGTCGCCAATCGCATCGGCCCCGAGAACCAGGGCTTCATGGCGATCATGCTCAACTTCAACAGCGAGCGCCTGGCGCTCGCCGCGCAGGCCAACGCGTTCGCGAAGGTCTGCTACGACGAAGCGCTCGCCTACGCGCGCGAGCGGCAGACCTTCGGCAAGCCGCTCATCAAGAACCAGGTGATCAAGCACAAGCTCGTCGACATGAAGACGCGCATCGAGGCCGTGCAGGCCAATCTCGATCTGCTCGCATGGCGCGTCGACCAGAAGCACATGCCGGTCGCGGAGCTCTGCATGCTGAAGTCATTCGCGACGACGTCGCTCGAATTCGTCGCCAACGAAGCGATGCAGATCCTCGGCGGCGCGGGCTATCTGCGCGGATCGAAAGTAGAGCGCATCTATCGCGAGACGAAGGTGCTGACGATCGGCGGCGGGTCGCTGGAGATCATGAAGGACCTCGCGGGCCGACAGCTCGGATTCTAGCGACCGGCTCGCGAGGGGAACCGACAATGGTCGTCGCGACTGCGGCTGACATATCCCGGGTCATCAGCGGCGTTCGACTGGTTCCGCTCGTGCTGCACTCCGATCGACGTGGCTGGCTCTACGAGGCATTCCGCGAGGGCTGGGTCGAGAGCGTCGACAAGATGCAGGTCAACGTCAGCTGGTCGCGTCCCGGCACCCTGAGGGGCTGTCACGTTCACGGACGTCACTGCGATTGGTTCGTGATGGCTTCCGGCAAGGCGCTGGTCGGGATGAAGGATGTACGCCGGCATTCTCCGACCTGCGGAAACACTGCCTTCGTGGAGATCAACGCTTCATCTCCGGAAGCGCTCGTGGTCACGCCTGGAGTGATCCATGGCGTGTATTTTCCGACCGACGCCATCCTCGTGACCATCGAGACCGCGCTTTACGATCCTGCGGAAGAGTTCAGGTGCCGATGGAATGACCCCGAGCTCGGGATCGGATGGCCCTTCTCCGACCCCTGCCTTTCCGATCTCGACCGCGAAGCGCAATCGCTGGATGAAATGATGCGTCAATTCGCCCCGTGGCAGGACCGATTGAAAGTTATCTGAGCAACGACGCGGCAAGCCTTTCGGCATCGAGGACCGGCCGCAGCTGCGACCCGACGTCGATCTCTTCGTAATCCAGCTCGAAAATGTGCGCCAGGACGCGCGCCGGTGACTTCACCGGCATCGCTGCCGCCGGATTGAACAGTACGACCTTGCTCCCCGGCTTCAGCCACAGCAGGTTCGCAACCTCGGCTCCCCGCATGCAGACCAGGCCGCGGGAAGCGTGGAACGCGTTGATCTGCTCCGCAAGCGAGCACGCGCCCGGCTCGAAGATTTCGCAGCCGATGCCGCGCTTGGTGAGCTGTTCACGCGCGGCTTCCAACCCGAGCAGCTCCCGGCGACCGGTTCCGTATCCTGAGATCTCCGCCTTGCCGCCGGGCGCGTAGAACGCGTGCTCGGCGGACCTTTTGAGCAAGAGGAAAGGCGCGGCACGGCCGGATTGCTCACTCAGCAGGAACCGGTCGAGCAACCATTTCCGCACGCTGCGGATGTGCTCGATGGTTGGCTGCAGCTCGGCGGGATCGATATGGAGACCGTCAGCTCGATGCTTCCACGTGAGATTGATCCATCCGTCCCATCTTGGCAGCACGATGACGTCCAGCGAAGGGTCATCGTCGAGCTGCTGCTCACCCAGGATCGCAAAGTGCGCCGAAAGCCTGTTGAACACCTCTTCGAGCCGTCGGTCCATCACAGGGCCGCACGAGCGGAAGAGGAATCGCGTCGATGAGCGCGGCGATCGCGCAGCCTCGTTCCGGAGGTACTCGAACGCAGCGGGCAACAGGTAGCCCCACATGAAATGGTAGAAGTGCTCGACCGAACCGCCCATCCGCAAGGATTTGTCGAATCGGAAATAGCAGTTCCGCATGCGCGCTCGATCCGCCGGTGCTCGATCAGTCCTCGCGCGACGCCAGCAGGAACTCGCGCAGCGGATCGAGCTGCCCCTGCAGCGACGGATCCTCGAACGGTCCCTTCACCAGCATCTCGCGCGGATTGACCGGGACTTCCTCCCGACGGATCTCGAAGTGCGAGTGCGGGCCGGTCGAGCGCCCGCTGTTGCCGAGCAGCGCGATCACCTGGCCCTGCTTAACGTGCTGGCCGGTCTTCACTTTCATCCGGCTGTTGTGCGCGTAAAGCGTCATGGTCGACGCGTCGTGCCGCAGGACGACGATATTGCCGTAGCCCTCGATCTTGTTGCCCGCGTAGACCACATAGCCTTCCGCGATCGCGTGGATCGGCTCGCCGATGTCGGCGGCGACGTCGATGCCCTTGTGCAGACGGCCGAAGCGACGCCCGTACTCCGAGCTGATGATCCCGGCTTCGGTCGGCCAGTCGTACTCGCCCGCGTAGGTCTCCGGCAGGTCCGGCATGTCGAAGGTCTTGAACTTCGGCAGCCGGCCTTCGCTGAAGCCGCCGATGCTTGCGCGGCGGCGGAGGTAGACGAGCGCATCCTCGCCCTCGTCGGCCGCGTCGGTGAAGGTCTTGAGCAGCTCCTTCTTGTACAGATACTCGGTCATGCGCTGAGCCGCCGACTTGCCGGAAGCCATGACGATGTCGGCGTAGGTCGCGACGAACTCGCCGGTCGCGTCGGCCGCCTTGCCGGCCATTTCCCCGCCCTCGATCTTGTATTGCTCGAGCGTGGCGCACGCCGACAACCCGAGCGCGACCATTGCGATCGCGAATGACGATTTCCTGTCCATGAAACGCGCCCCCGAAGCGCCTGCTGCATGCCGCGAAGCTCACTATAGCGAAGGAGCGTTCCCATCCCAAAGTACGCTCCCGCACTGATGGCGCCCGGCGACAAGGCTACGGTGGAAGCCCGTCAATGCCAGGAACACCGCAATGCGAGGCTGCCGATCGCATCGAACGCTGATCCTTCTTGCGTCGCTCGTCGCGCCCGCAGCGATCGCCGGCGAAGGCCCCTATCTCGGCCTGGAAGCAGCGGCGACGTTCGCGAGGCCGCAGACACTCCAGCAGGCGGGCAGCGAGTTCGGCCGCGTGCGCTTCGACACCGGTTATCTCGGCGGACTCGTCTTCGGCAGCACCACGCGCATCGGCCTTCGACCGGAGCTCGAGCTCAGCTTCCGCAGCAGCGACGTCGATCGCTTCACCGATGCGTCGGGCGTGAGCTCCACGTCGCCGGCGCGGCTCGACGCCTACGGCGCGCTGTTCAATCTCTGGTATGAAGCCCGCGCCCGCGACGGCGCGCTGAGCTTCGTGCATCCGTATCTCGGCGTGGGCGTCGGCGGCGTGCGCCTGCAGTTCCGCGACACCGACTTTGCCGGCGTCGACTCGGGTGACGACGGTCGCACGCTGCTCGCATACCAGGGCGGCGCGGGCATCGGCTTCGACGCGACCGATTTCGTCACCGTCGGACTGGACTACCGCTACTTCCAGAGCAATCGCGGCAAGTTCCGGCTCGACGAGAGTGACGGTCGTGTGTCCGCGCGCTATCAGGCGCACACCATCGGCGCGAGCGTGCGCTTCTCGTTCGCCGGCTCTGAATATCGGCACGCGCGCGTCGTGCGTCCGCAACCGGTTGCCGTCGCGCCACCGCGCGCCTACGTGCCGCCGGTCGACACCGACGGCGACGGCGTTCCCGATGAGCTCGACCGCTGCTCCGGCACGCCGCCGGGATTCAAGGTCGATCTCGAAGGCTGCATCGTGCAGCAGTCGGTCGTGCTGCAGGCCGTGGATTTCGAGCCCGGCTCCGATCGGCTGACGGCGCAAGCGAAAGCGACGCTCGACAGCGTTGCCGCGGCGCTCAACGGACAGTCGGGCCTGACCGTCGAGATCGGCGGCTACACCGATTCCAAGGGCAACGCGCTCGCCAACCTGCGGCTCTCCGAGCGCCGCGCGCGCGCCGTGCTCGAGTATCTCGTCACCCGGCGTGTGCCTCGCGCGAGCTTGCGCGCGAAAGGCTACGGCCAGGCACGTCCGATCGCCGACAACGCGACCGAAGAAGGCCGCGCGCAGAACCGGCGCGTGGAGTTCCAGGTGCTCAACACGCCGCCCACGGTGAAAGTGATCGAGAGAAAAGCCCCCAACAAACCAAAGAGGACCCGGTGAACACATCGAGAATGAGAATGACACTCTGCGGATTGGCTTGCGCCGCCGCGCTTTCGCCATCAGCCTTTGCCGCCGACGCCGGTGCGTACCTCGGCCTCGAAGGCGGCGTCAATTTCCTCGACGACGAGATCGTGCGCGAGGACGGCACCAACATCGGCCGCATGCGCTACAAGAACGGCTACATGGGCGGCCTGACCGTCGGCGCATGGACCGACATCGGGCTGCGGCCCGAGATCGAGCTCGGCTATCGGCGCAACAAGCTCGCGCTCTTCCATCCGGCGACCGGCGGCAGCATCGCGACGACCGGCTTCGCCGACGGCTATTCGGTGATGGGCAACCTGTGGTGGGAAGCCAACATGCCGAGCGGGCCGTTCCACTGGTTCCATCCCTATCTCGGCGGCGGCGCCGGCGGCTTGCGCTTCGGCCTGCATCAGCTCTCCTTCGACCACGTGCCGTATCACCACGATTTCGACACGGTGTTCGCGTGGCAGGCGGGCACCGGCATCGCCTTCAACCTCACGCGCGACGTGTTGCTCGGCATCGACTATCGCTACCTGCAATCGAACATCGCGGAATTCAAGATCTCGCCGGCGCCGTTCGCGGCCCCCGAAGAGATGCGCTATCGCGCCAACACGCTGATGCTGTCGATGCAGGCGCGCTTCGGCGTGGCACCCGATGTGGTCGTAGTTCGCGAGGAGGTGCCGGTCGCGGCGCCGCCGCCACCGCCGCCTCCGGTCGCACCGGATCCGTGCTCGCTCGACGACGACGGCGACGGCGTCGGCAATTGCGAGGACAAGTGTCCGGGCACCGCGCGCGGGTTCAAGGTCGACGCCACCGGCTGCGTCGTGCAGCAGACGGTCGTCCTGCACAACATCAACTTCGAGTTCAACAAGGACACGCTGACGGGCCCGGCGCGCGACACGCTCAACGAGATCGCGGGCACGCTGCGCGGACAGCGCGAGCTCTACGTGGAGATCGGCGGGCACACCGACTCGATCGGATCGCCGCAGTACAACCGCAACCTGTCGCAGCGCCGCGCGGACTCGGTGATGCGCTACCTCGTCGGCCAGGGCGTCGAAGCGTCGCACCTGACCGCGCGCGGCTATGGTGAGGATGTGCCGATCGCGGGCAACGACACCGAGGACGGCCGCGCGGAGAATCGCCGCGTCGAGTTCAAGGTGCTGCAGCAGCCGCCCGAGGTGAAGGTGGTGCCGGCTGCTTCGACGGAAGCGTCGAAGGCCGCCGCCAAGACCGAGCCGCCGCGCATCAAGCGGCAGCACGGACAGTAACGGTCAGCACGACGAGAAAGGCGCCGCGATTGCGGCGCCTTTTTCTTTACGCCGGCTTCACCTGCACGAGCACCTGCCGGTTTTTCACCTGCTGTCCGGGCTCGACGCTGACCGACTCGACGGTGCCGCCGATCGGCAGCTGCAGCTGGAACTCCATCTTCATCGCCTCGAGCACCGCGAGCGTCTTGCCCTTCTCGACGACGTCGCCGGGCCTCACGTGCACCGCGACGATCTTGCCGTCGCTGTTCGCGAGCAGTCGGCCATCCGATCCGGCCGCGGCGGCAGCAGCGGGCGCGAGCGTGATGTCGGTGTAGCGATGGATCGCGCCATCGGCGTCGACCCAGACTTGATCGGCATCGTGCGCGATGCGCGCGCGGCCCTGCAAGCCGTCGCAGATGTAGTGGAACTCGCGATCGGCAGTACGCGCGACATCGACGACGATCTTGTCTTCGCCGACGAGCGCCGTGAACTGGCGTCCTTCATGCACGAGGACTTCGAGCGTGTATTCCTGATCGCGCCACTTGAGCTTGTAGTCCGCCGGCGACTCGTGAGAGCTGTGCCAGCCGATGAACTCGCGCGTGAAGCCGTGCTCGCGCATCAGGCTTTCAGCGTCGTCGATATAGAGGGCGACGGCCGCGAGCGCGATCTGACGCTTGCTCGGCTTGGCGGCGTTGATCGTCTCTTGCGGAAAGTACTTGCCGATGAACGCCGTCGAGAAATCGCCGGAGGCGAACGCGTCGGTGCGCAGGATCGCGCGCAGGTAGTCGCGATTGGAGATGACACCGAGCAGTGAGGTGTCGTCGAGCGCCTTGAGCAGTCGCGTGCGCGCGGTCTCGCGATCCTCGCCCCAGGCGATCACCTTCGCCTGCATCGAATCGTAGAACGGCGAGATCACCCAGCCGTCGCGCAGATAGGTGTCGACGCGCACGCCGGCGCCGCTTGGCTCACGCCAGGAGAGAACGGTTCCGGTCTGCGGCAGATAGTTCTGCTGCGGATCCTCGGCGCAGAGACGCACTTCGATCGCGTGGCCTTTGCGACGCGCCAGCACTTCGTCCTGCGTCATCGGCAGACGCTCGCCCTGCGCGACGCGCAGCTGCCACTCGACCAGATCGATGCCGTAGACGAGCTCGGTGACCGGATGCTCGACCTGCAGGCGCGTGTTCATCTCGAGGAAGTAGAACTTCTTGTCGCGCGCGAGCATGAACTCGACGGTGCCGGCGCCGACGTAGTTCACGGCCTTGGCTGCCGCGACCGCGGCCTGCCCCATCACGATGCGCAGATGATCGTCGACCGCCGGTGACGGCGCCTCTTCGACGACTTTCTGATTGCGTCGCTGCACCGAGCAGTCGCGCTCGCCGAGGAAGATCACGTTGCCGTGCCGATCGCCGAACACCTGGATCTCGACGTGGCGCGCGTCGACGACGGCCTTCTCGATCAGGAGCTGTCCGCTGCCGAACGCATTCGCCGCTTCGGAGCGCGCGGACTTGATGTTCGCAGCGAGCTCCTTCTCGTCGTGCACGAGACGCATGCCGCGACCGCCGCCGCCCGCCGCGGCTTTCACCATCACCGGCATGCCGATCTTCCTGGCTTCGGCAACGAGCGTGTCGTCGGACTGATCGTCGCCCTGATAGCCGGGCACGCACGGCACGCCCGCGGCGATCATGCGGATCTTCGACGCCGATTTGTTGCCCATCGCCTCGATCGAGAACGGATCGGGGCCGACGAAGATCAGTCCTGCGTCCTGCACCGCCTTCGAGAACGCCTCGCGCTCCGACAGGAATCCGTAGCCGGGATGGATCGCTTGCGCGCCCGACGTCTTGGCCGCGGCGATGATGTTGTCGATGACGAGGTAGGAATCCTTCGCCGGCGCCGGACCGATGCGCACCGCCTCGTCGGCTTCGCGCACGTGCATCGCGTCGGCGTCGGCGTCGCTGTAGACGGCCACGGTGCGATAGCCGAGCTTGCGCGCGCCGCGGATCACGCGGACCGCGATCTCGCCGCGATTGGCGACGAGCACTTTGTCGAAACGCTTCATGCGGAAAATTCCCTGAGCCACTCGTTGGACGGGCGCTCGAACCACGCGACGGCGCCGATGTTTGCGTAACCCGGGTGATCGATCACGCGATCTTCCTTGCGCTGCAGGCCGCACTTCTCGAGCACGTGGATCGACGCACGGTTCTCGCGATGTGCGTTCGCAGTGATCACCGCCAACTGCAGTTGTTCGTAGCCGTAGCGCAGCAGCGCGATGCTCATTTCGGTGGCGTACCCCTTGCCCCAATGCTGAGGAAACAGCCGATAGCCGACCTGGATGTCGCCGCCGGAGAGGATGTAATTGAGCAGATGGAAGCCGACGCATTCGCCGGTCGCGCGCTCGATCGTCGCCCACACCCCCAGTCCCGGATGCTCGTCGTAGTACTTGAGGATCCGGTTGTTGAACATCTCGTCGTTCTTCTGCGGCGGCTGCACGCCGCCGAGATAGCGCATCACGGCTGCGTCGCTGTTGAGGCGGCGGATCGTCGGCAGGTCGTCGTGCGTGAAGCGGCGCAAGGTCAGCCGCTGCGTCGTCAGCCCAACCGCATCCTTCATCCCGCCCACTTCGGCGCCCTCTTCTGCATGAAGGCGCTGATGCCTTCCGGCGCTTCCGCGCCGCGCACGCACGCCGCAAATTTCTGCGCGGCGTCGTCGAGCACGGCGTCGATGTCGCGGCGTGTCGAGTTCACCACGATCTCTTTCGTCACCGCGTTCGCGATCGGCGCGCAGGTCAGGATCTGCTTCAGCAGCGCGTCGAGCTGCACGTTGAGATCGGTCTCGTCGCGGAAGTTCTCGTGGACGATGCCGAGCTCGCAAGCCTCGACGCCGTCGAACTGCGCGCCGGTCAGGCAAAGCCGGCGCGCTTGCGTGAGACCGATGCGCTCGACGATGAACGGGGCGATCTGCGCCGGCGGCAAGCCGCGCGTCGTCTCGGGCACGCCGAACTTCGCGTCGACGTGCGAGAGCGCGACGTCGGAGGTGCAGGCAAATCCGAATCCGCCCGCGAGCACAGCGCCTTCACAGATCGTGACCACGACCGCGGGGAGATTGGTGACCTTGCGCAGCATCGTGCCGAAGCTGCGATTGAACGCGACCAGCGGATCCGCTTCGCCAGCCTTCGGGGGCTTCATGCCGCTCGCCATCATTTCCTTCAAGTCGGCGCCGGCGCAGAAATGTCCGCCCGCGCCGCGCAGGATCACCACGCGCACCTCGCCGCTCGGCGCTTCGTTGACCGCGTCGAACACGGCGTTGAGCTCGGCGACCATGGTCGCATTGAGCGCGTTGCGCACGTCGGGCCGATTGAGCGTGACGCGCAGCACGCCGCGCTCGAGCGCGAGCAGCAAGGTCGTCGTGATCGGGAGTTGCATGCGCGATCAACCGTGGATCTTCGACTTCACTTCGGACTTCTTGCCGGTGAAACCGAGGCTCTTGGCGATGATGCGAAGCATGACTTCGTCGGCGCCGCCGCCGATCGAGTAGAGGCGCAGGTCGCGATAGAGCTGCGCGACCGGGTTCTCCCACATGAAGCCTTGGCCGCCCCAGAACTGCAGGCAGCCGTCGGTGACCTCGCGCGCGACGCGCGCGGTCTTGAGCTTCGCCATCGATGCCATCAGCGTGACGTCGCGGCCGGCGACGATGTCGTCGGTGGCGCGGCGGATCATCGCTCGACAGGCCTCGATCTCCGTCTTCATCTCCGCGAGACGGAACTGCACGTACTGGTTGTCGAGGATCGACTGACCGAACGCCTTGCGCTGGCTGATGTAGGCGACGGTGTCGCGCACGCAGTTGCGCATCGCGGTGAGGATCGACGACGACAGGAACAGGCGCTCTTCCTGGAACTGCATCATCTGATAGGTGAAGCCTTTGCCCTCGTCGCCGACGAGGTTCTTCTGCGGCACGCGCACGTTGTCGAAGAAGATGATCGCGGTGTCGCTCGCGCGCTGGCCGAGCTTGTCGAGCTTGGTCTTGCGGTCGACGCCCTTGGCATCGAGCGGGATGACGATCAGCGACTTGTTGCCGTGACGTCCGCTCGACTGCGTCTGCTCGCTGGTGTTGCACAGCGTGCAAGCCCAATCGGCCTGCGTGCCGTTGGTGATCCACAGCTTCTGGCCGGAGATCACGTAATCGCCGCCGTCCTTGCGCGCGGTCGTCGTGATGCCGGCCACGTCGGAGCCGGCGCCCGGCTCGGAGACCGCGATCGACGCGACCATGTCACCCGCGACGGCGGGCTTCAGGAAGTTGTCCTTCAGGTAATCGGAGCCGACGCGTGCGATCGCGGGCGTCGCCATGTCGGTCTGCACGCCGATCGCCATCGGGATGCCGCCGGACCTGCAGTGTCCGAGCGCTTCGGCGAACACCATCTCGAAGGAGTAGTCGAGATTTAGCCCGCCGACTTCCTCGGGCTTGCAGATGCCGAGCAGGCCGAGATTCGCCATCTTCTTGAACACCTCGCGCGCGGGGAAGATGCCGGCGCGCTCCCATTCGTCGACGTGCGGATTGAGCTCTTCGACGACGAAGCGCTTGGTGGTGTCGTAGATCTGCCGATGCTCGTGAGTGACTTGCATTACAACCTCGCAACGCCGTAACTGTTGGGGAATACCTTGCGCGCGCGGCCTTCCTGCGCGACCGACAGGCAGTAGCCGAGCACCTTGCGCGTGTCGCGCGGATCGATGAGGCCGTCGTCGAACAAGCGCGCCGTCGCCGCGAACGCGTTCGACTCGCGGTCGAATTGCTTGATGATGTTGCTCTCGATCACCGCGAGCGTCTTCTCGTCGACCGGCTTGCCTTCCTTCACCCACTTGTCGCGGGTGATGATGCTGATCACCTTGGCGGCCTGCTCGCCGCCCATGACGCTCGTCACCGAGTTGGGCCACGCGAAGATGAAGTCGGGTCCGAAGCCGCGGCCGCACATGCCGTAATTGCCGGCGCCGAAGCTGCCGCCCATCACGATGGTGATCTGCGGCACGGTCGCGTTGGCGACGGCCTGGATCATCTTGCTGCCGTGCTTGACGATGCCGCCCTGCTCGCTCTCGCTGCCGACCATGTAGCCGGTCGTGTTCATCAGATAGATGATCGGGATGTCGGCCTGGCAGCACAGCTGGATGAACTGTCCGGCCTTGGTCGCACCCTTGGTCGTGATCGGACCGTTGTTGCTGATGATGCCGACCTGGTGGCCGTGGATCACGGCGCGGCCGCAGATCGTCTGATTGTCGTACTCGTTCTTGAACTCGAGGAATTCGGAGGCATCGACGATGCGCGCGATCACTTCGCGACAGTCGTAGGGCTTGCGATAGTCGACCGGCACGATGCCGGCGAGCTCCTCGATGTCGTAGAGCGGCGCGCGCACGGCCTTGAGCTCGAGCTTCGGCCGATGCGCGTTCCAGTTGATGTTCTTCATCACCTCGCGGGCGATGCGGATGCCATCGGCGTCGTTCTCGGCGATGAATTCCGCGGTACCCGCGATCTGGCAGTGCATCTCGGCGCCGCCGAGATCCTCGTCGGTCGCGATCTCGCCCGTGGCCGCGCGCAGCAGCGGCGGACCGGCGAGGAACACCTTCGCGCGCTTGCGCACCATGATCACGTAGTCGGACAGGCCCGGCATGTACGCGCCGCCGGCCGTCGATGATCCATGCACGACCGTGACCTGAGGAATTCCAGCGGCGGACTTGCGCGCCTGATTGGCGAACGTGCGGCCGCCGGGAATGAACACTTCGGCCTGATACAGAAGATTCGCTCCGCCGGATTCGATCATCGACACCGTCGGCAGCTTCTGGTCGAGCGCGATCTCCTGGACGCGCAGGCCCTTCTGCACGCCCCACGGCGTCATCGTGCCGCCCTTGATCGCGAAGTTCGACGCGCTGACCATGCAGCGCGTGCCTGACACGTAGCCGATGCCGATGATCGTGTTGCCGCCGGCGAGCGAGCCGTCCTTGTCGTCGTGGTGCTTGTAGCCGGCGAGCGTGCACAGCTCGAGCCATGGCGAGCCGCGATCGAGCATGAGGTGCACGCGCTCGCGCGGCAGCAGCTGCCCGCGCTCGTGGAATTTCGCGCGCTTGGATTCCTCTTCGTCGCGCCCCTTCTGCTCGATCGCGCGGAATTCGGCGATGCGCTTCAGCATGTCCTCGCGGTTCTGCTTGAACTGCGAGCTGCCGGTGTCGACTTTTGATTCGATGATTGGCACTGGACTCCCCGTCCCGCGGGATTTCCTTCGGTCAAGGAGCCGCCACTTTAAAGCAGCGCAGCCAAGAAGTGAAGTAGAATTCATTCCTTGAACCACGGCTCACTTTGATGGCTTATCGACGCTCAGCGCTGATGGAGGAACGCCTCGCCGGCAACCGCGAGCGCATCCTCGCCGCTGCGCGCCGTCTGGTCGCCGAAGGCGGGCTGCGCGAAGCCCAGATCGCCGCGGTGGCGTCGGCTGCGGGCGTGTCGGCCGGCCTGATCTATCGCTACTTCAAGAGCAAGGGCGAGCTGTTCGTCGAGGTGCTCGACTTCGCGGTGAAGCACGAGATCGAGATCCTCACGGCGATCGTGAAAGGACCGGGTTCGGCGCGCGATCGTCTGCACGCCGCGGTCGAATCCTTCACGCGGCGCGCGCTCGAGGGCCCCAACCTCGCCTACGCGTTCATCGCCGAGCCTGCCGAAGCCGAGGTCGATCGCGCCCGTATCCGCGCGCGCAAGAAATTCGGCGATCTGTTCAAGGCGATCCTCAAGGAAGGCATTGCGGCAGGCGAATTCGCGCAACAGGACATCGACATCACGGCCGCGTGCATCGTCGGCGCTTACACCGAGGCGCTGGTCGGGCCGATCGGGCCGTCGCGCACCGGCGCGAAGGATCGCGAGAAGCTGATCACGTCGATCAGCGAGTTCTGCGTGCGCGCGGTGAGCGAATCGGCGTCACCGCAACGCAAGCGCGCCAGCTAAGGCGACGAGCAGTCGAGGACGCTTGGCGGCGGATCGCCCTGGTGCGGCGGGATGTTGGAGCCGCTGATGACGTTGCAGTTGGTGCTGCCGCCGCCGTTGTTGTTGGAGTCGCCATTGCCGACCTGCGAGCCCAGGTCATCCATCATGTGTGCGCCCATGGCCGCCAGCGCCGCGCCGGCAGCGACGACGCTGCCCGCGGTCCACCAGATCCACTTGTGCTGCCACCAGCGCATCTCGCCGGTTTCGTTGAGGCGCTGCGAATCGACGAGCATGTCGCGGCCGAGCACGTTCGCGACGTCGACGCCGCGGCGGCTGGCGCCGAGCTCGAAGACCTTCACCAGCGGCACGCCCGCTGCGGCCGTGAGGTCGGCGGAGCTGCCCGAATCCAGCGCGGCGCGCACGAGCTCGGGGTCGCGCTGAAAGCGAAGCGAGCGCACGTCGAACAACGCGGTGACGTGGGTCGACTGCTCGCTGCGAGCGCCGAACTGCAATCGCAAGGTGAGATTCGGCGTCAGGTCATTGGCCAACATCGGATCGGCCATCGCCGTCGCGGACGTCAGGCAAGCCGCGAGCGCGGCCACAGTGCAACGCTTGATCATGGTTCCCCCCGGAATCGTCGATCGTCGCCGGCATCCATGCCGGTCTTCTGCCGAACATTCTATAGGGGGTCGTGCCCGCTGTGCCTCGCCCGCAACGCGCGCAGGCCATAGGCCACATCCGCGGCGAGCTGCTCGAGCAGCGCCACCTCCTCCGCGTCGAACGCATCGGGCTCCGTCGAATAGATGTTCAGCGCGCCGAGCGGCTTCCCTGCGTCGGGCAGCGGCAACGCGATCGACGATGCGAAGCCGTGCTCGATGGCGTCCAGTCGCCAGGGCTCGAAACGCGGGTCGGTGGCGATGTGTTGGGCAATCTGCGGCCGCCCCGTGCGGATCGCAGTTCCGGTCGGACCTTTTCCGCGCTCGCCTTCCGACCATTCGACCTTGAGGTTGGCGAGATAGCTTTCGTCGGTTCCGGCACACGCCACCGGCATGACGGATCGATGCACATCGGGCTGGGCGAGTCCGATCCAGGCGAGTCGATAGCCGCCGATGCGCACGAGCACGTTGCAGATCTCTCCGAGCACGCCGGATTCGCCATCCGCGTGAACGAGCGCAGCGTTCGCCGCGCCGAGCGCCGCCAGCGCACGCACATGGCGCTCGCGCTCGCTGACGTCGCGGATGGTCAGCACGATGCCGTCGATCTGCGGTGATCCCAAGAGATTGCGGCACGCGCCCTCGATCGCTCGCCACTTGCCGCTCTTGTGCAGGAAGCGGACGGTGCTGCGGCGCGGGTTGTCGGGCTCCCGCCGGAGCAGATCCAGGCAGTGCTCGACCTTGGACACGTCGTCCGCGTGGATGAATTCGAGCAGCCGCTTGCCGACGATCTCGGCAGGCTCGTGGCCGGCGATGGCCCGGATCGCCGGACTCATGTAGCGGATGCAACCGTCCGCTCCAATGATGGCGATGGCGTCGGAGGCATCTTCGATCAGGCGACGGAAGCGCTCTTCACTGTGGGCCAGCGCCTGTTCTGCCTTGCGCCGCTCGATCACGGCGCGCGCACGCTCCACCGCGCTGCGGATGGCCGTCGCAAGCCGGGCCGGATGCTCCTTCAGTACATAGTCCGCCGCACCGGCCTTCATCAGAGCCACGGCCGCTTCATCACCGAGCGACTCGGTCACGAACACCGCCGGAATGTGTGGCAAGCGTTCGTGGAGACACTGCAGCGCGCTGGCACCGTCCCACTGCCGCAGCTTGGACTCGAGGAGGACCACGTCGGGCGGCGACCGCGCGATTTCCTGGATGAAGGTCGCTCGTGTCTGGACGCGCTTGATCAGGAATTCGATGCCGGCTTCGCGTAACGCGCGGGCGACGAGCTCGACCGACGCCGGCGCGTCGTCGAGAAGCAGGACGCGCAGCCTGTCCTTGGGTCCGTCCGGCGCCGCCAGACGGACAGTCCCGGGATTGGAGTGAACGTCGATCGGCATGACCGCCCTTCTCGAATCCGCGTGTGAGTCACGTCAACGAGAGCGTGCAGCGCGCCCCGTCGAGGCGCATTGACCTACGTCATTGCGGCCGTGCTTTGCGTCCTGCGTGATCCACCGCGAGCCCCGCCGCGCCGGCCGTGAGCCTGGCGCGGAAATCGTCGGTCAGCGCCTTCTTCGCGAGCGTGTGGGTGTCGACCATCACGTAGACCGTCTCGGCGCTGGTGATGACGGTGGGCTGACCGTCGATGCGGAACTCGAACGCGAGCGAGAACGACGTGTTGCCCAGTTGCGCGGCCTTCACCGAGATCTCCAGGACCTGATCGAAGCGCGCCGGCGCCTTCCACTGGAGGGTCTGCTTGACCAGCTGATAGTCGAGATCGCCGCTGACGAGCGCTTCGCCGAAGCCGAGCGCGCGCAGGAATTCCGTCGCGGCGAGATCGACGTAGTCTGCATAGCGCGCGTTGAACACGACTTTCTGCGCGTCGCACTCGCCGTAGCGCACCCGCAGGTAGTAACGGAACGCGTCGGACATCGCGTCAGCCGACGGCCTTGGGCTTCACTGCACGATGGAATCCGGTGAACGGCTTGGACTTGTTGTGATCCTGCAGCGGGAACACGCGCCAGTTGCGCGAAGCGGCGCCGTCGATGTTGATGCACGCGCCGCTGATGAACGCTGCGGCGGGCGTCAGCAGGAATACGATCGCTGCGCTGACCTCGGCTTCTTCGGCCATGCGCTTCAGCGGCACCGAATTCTTCAGCCGCGGGATCACTTCCTTCGCGAACACCGGATCGTATTGATCCATGCCCGAGGACGCGACCCAGCCTGGCGCGACCGCGTTGACGCGCACGCCGGAGACCGCCCACTCCACCGCCGCGGTCTCGGTGAAATTCAGCATGCCCGCGCGCGCGGCGCCGCTGTGTCCCATGCCCGGCATGCCGCCCCACATGTCGGCGAGCATGTTCACGATCGCGCCGCCGTTCTTCTTCATGCACTGCGTGTAGAGCTCGCGTGCCATGAGGAAGCCGCCGGTGAGGTTGTTGGTGACGACGGCGTCCCAGCCTTTCTTGGAGATCGCGAACAGCGGCGACGGGAACTGTCCGCCGGCGTTGTTCACGAGTCCGTGGATCGTGCCGTGATCGGCGAGCATCTGCTTCACGTTCGCCTTCACCGCGTCCTCGTCGCGGATGTCGAATGCGTACGCGACGGCGACGCCGCCGTCTTCCTTGATCTCGGCGTGCACCTTGTCGAGCTTGTCCTGCTTGCGCCCGGTGATGATCACTTTGGCGCCGAGGCTCGCGAGCTCGTGCGCCGTGCAGCGCCCGATGCCGGAGCCGCCGCCGGTGACGACGATCGTCTGGTCCTTGAAGAGATCGGGCTTGAAGACGGATTGGTAGCTCATGTCTTGTACGAGAATTTTTCGCGCTTGATGCGCATGATCGGGTACTCGAGGTAGGTCCAGGAGCAGTACGACATCACGAACACGACGGCGACCGCGAGCAGCAGCGTCGGCTGGCCGCGGAACGCCGGAAAGTGATCGTTGATCGCGCGGCCGAGGAAATACACGACCGGCAGATGGAACATGTAGAGCGAGTAGCTCATGTTCCCGAGCAGCACCAGCAGGCGATGGCGCAGCCACGCCATGAGCCGATGGCCGGAGAACTCGCCGACGAGTCCGACCATGCCGAAGTAGAGCAGCGAGAAGAGGAACACCGGCGAGCTGCGATCGAGGTTCGCGGTCTCGAAGTCGAGATTCCATCCCGCGACCAGATACGGGAGCAAAGCGCCGGTGCCGACGATCATCGAGCACACGAGGAGGAAGCGCCAGTTCCGGCGGCTGACCTGCGGATTGAGCTCGAAGTGGCGCCGCACGTAGGCGAGGATGATGCCGAACAGCAGGCCGTCGATGCGCGTGAGCAGGATCGCCGGATTGAATCCGTAATAGCGCGCGGCGTAGCCGGCGATGAACAGCGGCACGATGAACAGCATCGCGGTGCGGAAGCGCGGGCGGAAGATCAGGAACGACAGCGGCCACAGGAGATAGAACTGCTCTTCGACCGCGAGCGACCACGAGTGCCAGAAGATCGGCACGTAGGCGAAGATGCCGTCCCACGGGCGGACGTAGAAATCCGTGAACTGCAGGAAGAAGAAATACAGCGGCACGCCGCTCGGCCGGCCGTCGAGCTCGAAGCCGCACGAGAACGCGCTGCACGCGCCGAGCACCGCGAGCAGGCTCACGAAGTAGAGCGGCCAGACGCGCAAGGTTCGCCGCACGTAGAAGTTGCGGACGAACTTCAGGTTGCCCTTGCCCTCGAGCAGGATCGTGGTGATCAGGTAGCCCGAGAGCACGAAGAAGAACTCAAGCAGCGTCCAGCCCCAGAACAGGTGGAACGGCTC
>DASRHK010000182.1:0-13096 GCA_035650495.1 Nevskiaceae bacterium
AAGACCTTGACCGGCGAATACGGCGGGAGGTCCCTGTGAAGCCGCTCATCGCGCTCGTTGTCGTCCTGTCGATCGCCGTCGTCGCCACGCTGGCGATGCGCACCTACACGGCCGGCGGCGAAGAGAGATTCCAGGCCTCGCTCTGGCAGGCCAAGCAGCTGGACGGCAACTTCAAGCAAGACCTCCTGCGCATGCGCTTCTCGCTGCTCAGCACCTACGACAACTTCGAAGCGAACAAGCAGGCGATGCACGAAGCGCTCGACGGCCTGCAAAGCCTGCCCGCGTTCGTCAGCGACGGCGGACGCAGCAGGATCCTGGCGGCGCTGCAGCGCGAGGCGTCGTTGATCGATCAGCGCTCGCAGCTCGTGGAGCGCTTCAAGTCGCAGAACGCCGTCGTGACCAATTCACGCCGCTACCTTCCGATCGCCGTCGGCGAGCTGCAGAGCCGGCTCGGCAAGTCCGCCGCCGACATCGAGCTGGGCCGCGCGACCGCCGAGCTCTCGCGCGTGATGCTGATCAGCTTGTCGAACAACGACGCCGATCTCGACGTGCTGGTGAACGACGCCACGATGCCGCTGCGCGCGTGGCTCGAGCGCCATCCGCAAGGCCGCGACGTGTCCGCGGTCCGGACCCTGCTCCGCCATGCGCGGACGCTGTTGACGGGAAAAGCGCGGCTCGAGTCGCTGACGGCGGAGCTGGTTTCTCTGCCGACCACCGAAGTGATCGAGCAGCTCTCGGGCCTGTACGAGCACGAGGTGAGCGCCTCGCTCGGCCGAGCGCGCAGTTATCGAACGGCGCTCTACGGTGTCGGCGGATTGCTGATGGTGCTCGTGCTCGGCACGTTGCTCGGATTGCGCGCAACCAATGCGCGGCTGGAGCAGCGGGTGCTCGAGCGCACCCACGCTTTGGCCGGCAGCGAGATGCGTTTCCGAACCCTCGCGACCGCCGCGCCGATCGGCATCTTCCAGACCGACGCGCAGGGCCAGGTCATCTACACCAATCCCCATTGGAGCGCGATCTCGGGAATGCCCGCGGAAGCTGCACTGGGCGAAGGGTGGCACATCGCGGTGCATCCGGCGGACGCGGCGAGCGTGCGCGAAACCTGGGCCGCGACCGCGCGGGAGGGCACCGGCGTGGATCGCGAATTCCGCTTCCTGCGGCCCGACGGCACGGAGCGCATCGTGCATGCGCGCTCCGCGGTGGTCCGCGACGAGCGCAGCGGCATTGCCGGCCATGTCGGCACGATCGAGGACATCACCGAGCGCCGCCGCTCCGAGCTGCGCCTCAAGGAAGCCCATCAGCGGCTGCTCGAGACGTCGCGCTTCGCCGGCATGGCCGAGATCGCCACCAATGTGCTGCACAACGTGGGCAACGTGCTGAACAGCGTGAACGTCTCGGCGAACCTGGTGCTCGATGCGCTCAAGAATTCCCGCACCGCGGGCTTCGCGCGCGTCGCGACGCTCTTGCGTGAGCAGCGCGCCGATCTCCCGGGATTCTTCGCGAGCGAGCGCGGCCGCCAGCTGCCGGATTACGTCGCACAGCTCGCCGACTACCAGGGCAAGGAGCAGGAAACCCTGATCGGCGAGGTCGGCCTGCTGCGCCAGAACATCGACCACATCAAGGAGATCGTGGCCATGCAGCAGACCTACGCCAAGGTCGCCGGCGTGATCGAGACCGTCGATCTCGGCGAGCTCGTCGAGGATTCGCTGCGCATGAACATCGGCGCGCTGGCGCGGCATCAGGTCGCGCTGGAGCGCGCGTTCGAGCCCGTGCCGCCGATCACGCTCGACAAGCACAAGGTCCTGCAGATCCTCGTCAACCTGGTGCGCAACGCGAAGTACGCCTGCGACGAGTCCAACCGCACCGACCGCAAGGTCACCCTGCGTGTATGGCGCGACGGTGCGAACGCTTGCGTCGCGGTGAGCGACAACGGCGTCGGCATCGCGCCCGAGAACATGGCGCGGCTGTTCCGGCATGGCTTCACCACCCGCAAGCTCGGTCACGGCTTCGGGCTGCACAGCGGCGCGCTCGCGGCCAAGGAAATGGGCGGCCGGCTGCACGCGCACAGCGACGGACCTGGCGCCGGCGCGACCTTCACGCTCGAGCTGCCGCTCAACAACTCCAACAACTCTTCTCCACATCCACCCACGCCCGCCGCGGCCGATGCGGGATCGGAGGCCGTGCATGCATAACAAGCCAACCACTGCGAATCGCCGGATCCTGGTCGTCGACGACAACCAGGCGATCCATCAGGATTTCCGCAAGATCTTCGGCGGCAACGCAGAGGCCGATACCGCGCTGTCGGCCGCGGAAGCAGCGTTGTTCGGCGAGCCGCAGGCGAAAGTCGCGCCGACGGTGTTCGACATCGACTCGGCCTACCAAGGCCAGGAGGCGCTCGAGATGGTGCACCGTGCGCGCGCCGCGGGCCGCCCGTACGCGATGGCCTTCATGGATGTGCGCATGCCTCCGGGATGGGACGGCGTCGAGACGACCGCTCACGTGTTCGCTGCCGATCCCGAGATCCAGATCGTCATCTGCACCGCCTATTCGGATTATTCCTGGGCCGAGATGCACGACAAGCTCGGCCACACCGACCGGCTGGTCATCCTGAAGAAGCCGTTCGACAACGTCGAAGTGCTGCAGCTCGCCAACGCGCTCACCGAGAAGTGGCGCCTCGCGCGAAGCGCCGCCGAGCACGTCGAGGATCTCGAGCAGCGCGTCGCCAGCCGCACCGCAGAGCTCGACGCCACCAACGCGCAGCTGCGTGCGTTGCTCGAATCGACCAGCGCGGTGCCGTGGGAAATGGACCGCGACACGCGCGCGTGCCGCTACATCGGCAGGCAGGTCGAGAGCCGCTGGGGCTGGCCCGCATCGCGCTT
Organism: Nevskiaceae bacterium; assembly: GCA_035650495.1. Lineage (GTDB taxonomy): Bacteria > Pseudomonadota > Gammaproteobacteria > Nevskiales > Nevskiaceae > DASRHK01. Next base: position 2,880 of record DASRHK010000182.1, read on the forward strand.
CGCCGAGCCGGGCTTCCTCGTCTCCTGCGTTCACGCCGACGACCGCGAGAAGTTCGACGCCGCGCTCGCGCGGCTGACCAACGCCGGCGAGGTCGAGGTCGAATGCCGGTTCCGCAAGTCCAACGGCGGCGAGGCCTACGTGCGCAGCCTGATGAGCCGCGGCGTCGACTTGCCGACCATCGTGCGCGGCGTCTCGATCGACCTCACCGCCCAGAAGAAGCTCGAAGAAGAGCTGCGCCAGGCGCAGAAGCTCGAGTCGGTCGGCCGGCTCGCCGCCGGCATCGCGCACGAGATCAACACGCCGGTGCAGTTCGTCAACGACAGCTGTCACTTCCTGCGCGACGGCATCGCCGATCTCGCCAGGCTGGTGAAGGCGTATCAGCAGATCGTCGCGGCGCAGGCCAAGGGCGAGCTCGGTGGCGACGCCGCGCTCGCACAGGCGCGCAGCGCCGAAGTCGCCGCGGATCTCGAATATCTCGCCGAGGGCCTGCCGTCGGCGGTGGATCGTTCGCTAGACGGCCTCCAGCGCGTCGCGACCATCGTGCGCTCGATGAAGGACTTCGCGCACGCCGACAATCCCGATCTCGCGGCGGCCGACCTCAATCGCGCTATCCAGAGCACGCTGGTGATCGCGCGCAGCGAATACAAGCAGGTCGCCGAGGTGAAGACCGATCTCGGCGAGCTGCCGCCCGTGATGTGCCATCTCGGCGAGCTCAACCAGGCCGTCCTCAACATCGTCGTCAACGCGGCGCACGCGATCGGCGATGCGAACAAGGGAACCGGTCGCGTCGGTCTCATCACGGTGAGCACGCGGCTCGACGGCGACCAGGTCGTGATCGACGTTGCCGACGACGGCCCCGGCATTCCCGAGGCGATCCGCGCAAAGGTGTTCGAGCCGTTCTTCACCACCAAGGAGATCGGCCGCGGGACCGGCCAGGGCCTCGCGATCGCCCGGTCGGTGATCGTGGCCAAGCACCACGGCGAGCTCAACTTCGATACGCAGGTCGGGAAGGGCACGACGTTCCACATCCGGCTTCCGCTCGATCCCCGGCAGGTCGCGCTCGCCGCATGAGCCCTGCCGCCGCCAGCGCAGTCGACACCCGCAACAGCGTGCTGTTCGTCGACGACGATCCGGGCATCCTGGCCGGATTGCGCGACGCGCTGCGCAAGTACCGCAGCCGCTGGCGCATGACGTTCGTCGACAGCAGCGAAGCGGCGCTGCGCGTGATGACGCAGCAGCGGTTCGACGTCATCGTCTCCGACATGCGCATGCCGCAACCCGACGGCGCCTCGCTGCTGACGCGCGTCAAGGCGCAGTACCCCGGCATGACGCGCATCGTGCTCTCGGGGCATGCCGACAAGGCATCGATCGTACGCACGCTGCCGGTCGCGCATCAGTTCCTGGCCAAGCCCTGCGATCCGGAGCAGGTCGGCCTGGTCATCGAGCGTGCGTTCGCGCTCAATCAGCTGCTCAACGACGAGCGCCTGCGCGGCCTCACCGGCGGGCTCGACAAGCTGCCATCGCTGCCGCAGTGCTATCGCGCACTCACCGAGGCGATGGAGCGCGAGGACGTTCGCGTCGACGAGATCGCCGCCATCGTCGAGCGCGACCCCGCGATGTCGCTCAAGGTGCTGCAGCTGGTGAACTCGGCGTACTTCGGGCTCGCACGGCGCGTCACGTCGCTCAAGGAAGCGGTCGTCTATCTCGGCGTGGAGCTGCTGCGCAGCCTCGCGCTCGGCTCGCAGGTGTTCGGCTCGCTCGACGCCGACGCGCTCGCTGCCTGCGGTCTCGATCGATTGCAGGAGCGCTCCCTGCTCACGGCGACGCTGGCGCGGCGGTTCCTGCGTGACACGCCGCTGCGCGACGAAGCGTTCACGGCTGGACTGGTCCACGACATCGGACGCCTCGTCATCGCCGTCTGCCTGCGCGCGCGCTGCGAGCAGGTCGTCGCGATCGTTCGCGCGAGCGGCCGCACGTTCGCCGCAGTGGAGCGCGAACTGCTCGGCGTATCGCATGCCGAGATCGGCGCGTACTTGCTCGGGGTCTGGGGCTTGCCGGCCTCGATCGCCGAAGCCGTCGCCTGCCATCACCATCCGAGCGGGGTTCCGCACGACGCCCTCGACCTGGCCGGCGCTGTGCACGTCGCCGCTGCGATCGCTTCCGAGCGGCTCGAGCGGGTGGGAAGCCTCGCCGCCGACGACGCGATCGACGCGGATTTCCGCGCGCGCCCCGGCATGGCCGCAAAGATCGATCAATGGCGGCGCATCGCCGCCGAAGAATTCTAGAGAAGGCGCACCCTCATGAATGCAATCGCCGATTTCAAGCCCGCCCTCGAGCAGACTCGCATCAAGGTCCTGTGCGTCGACGACGAGGCCAACGTGCTCGCGTCGATGGCGCCGCACCTGCGACGGCGCTGCGACATGCTCGGCGCGATCAGCGGCGACGCCGGCCTCGAGGTGCTGCGCGCCAATCGCGACGTCGTCGTGATCATCTCCGACATGCGCATGCCGGGCATGGACGGCGCGTCGTTCCTGGCCAAGGCGCGCGAGGTCGCGCCCGACGCCACGCGCCTGGTGCTCACCGGACAGACCGACCTGGCGAGCGCGATCCGGGCCGTCAACGAAGGACGCATCTTCCGATTCCTCACCAAGCCGTGCTCGCCGGTCGATCTCCTCGCGGCGATCGAAGCCGCTGCGGAGATGCACCGTCTGGTCACTGCCGAGCGCGTGCTGCTCGAGCAGACCCTGCACGGATCCATCAAGACGCTGAGCGACGTGCTCGCGCTCACCAACCCGCTCGCCTTCGGGCGCGCGGCGCGGCTCAAGCAGAACGTGAGCGAGATCGCCGACCGGCTCGCGTTGCGCGAGCGCTGGCAGGTCGAAGTGGCGTCGATGCTGTCGCAGCTGCCCGGCATCGCGCTCGACGAAGCCACTGCGGCGAAGATCTATCACGGCCAGCCGCTCGACGAAGCCGATCGGCGCGCCTATGCATCGGCATGCGCGATGGCCGAAGGCTTGCTCGCGAACATCCCGCGCCTCGAGCTGGTGCGCGAAATGCTGGCGCGGCTGTGGGGAACCGGGACTGGCGGCCCGATTCCGCTGATCGCGCAGCGTGCGCTGGTGGATCAAGGCGTGGCGATGCTGCAGGTCGCGCAGGATTTCGATCTGCTCGAGGCGCGCGGCGCGAGCGTGTCGGAAGCGCTGGCGACCCTGCGCGCGCAGCCGGGCCGCTATCGCGCCGAAGTCCTCGATGCGCTGTGCGCGATCCGCGGGGACGCGGGCGCAGCGGCGGAGATCCGCGAGTGTCCGCTCGGCTCGGTGCGCCCGGGAATGGTGTTCGTCGAGGACGTCAAGCTCTCGACCGGCGCATTGCTGGTTCCGCGCGGCTATGAGGTGACCCAGAGCCTGATCGAGCGCGTCCGCATGTTGCGTCCGGGTGCGGTGAAAGGCCTGGTGCGCGTGCGCGTGAAGGCGTGAGGCCGAGCCGGGCCATGAGCGAGAACCGACGCATCCTGGTGATCGACGACAATCGGTCGATCCACGAGGATTTCCAAAAGGTGTTCCGTACGCCGCGGGGCGCCGAGACTGCGCTGCTGGACGCCGAGGCGGCGCTCTTCGGCGAAGCCGTGCCGGCACCGGAGCCGATCGCGTTCGAGCTCGATTCCGCGTTCCAGGGTGAAGAGGGCATCGCGAAAGTGCGCACGGCGGTCGACGGCGGACGCCCGTACGCGATGGCTTTCATCGACGTCCGCATGCCGCCCGGTCTGGACGGCATCGAGACCGCGGCCCGCGTTTGGCAGATCGATCCGGACGTGCAGGTCGTGATCTGCACCGCCTATGCCGATTACTCCTGGAGCGAGATGCGGGCCAAGCTCGGCAACTCGGATCGCATGGTCATCCTCAAGAAGCCCTTCGACAACATCGAAGTGCTCCAGCTCGCCAACGCGCTGACCGAGAAATGGCGGCTGATCCAGGTGTCGCGGCGCCACACGCGCCATCTCGAAGAGACCGTCGCCGCGCGCACCTCGCAGCTCAGCAGCGCCAACGCGCAGCTGTCGAAGGCGAACCAGGACCTGGCGGCGGCGACGCAGCGCGCCACCGAGATGGCGACGCAGGCGATGATCGCGAGCACGGCGAAGAGCGACTTCCTCGCCAACATGAGCCACGAGATCCGCACGCCGATGAACGCGATCATCGGCATGACCGACCTGCTGTGCGAGACGGCGATGGACGAGCGCCAGCGCGACTATGCGCACACCATCCGCTCGAGTGGCGAGCACCTGCTGCAGATCATCAACGACATCCTGGATTTCTCGAAGATCGAGGCCGGCAAGTTCGGGCTGATCCGCGGACCCTTCGATCTGCGGCGCTGCGTCGAGGACTCGCTCGACCTCCTCGGACTCGCCGCCGGCGACAAGGGCATCGAGCTCGGCTACGTGATGGAGGGTGAGGTTCCCGAGGCGCTCATCGCCGATTGCGGGCGCTTGCGCCAGATCCTCACCAACTATCTCAGCAACGCCGTGAAGTTCACCCACCACGGCGAAGTGCAGCTGCGCGTCGAGGCCAGGCCCAGCGGTGACAAGCAGTACGAATACCATTTCGCGGTGCGCGACACCGGCATCGGCATCGCACCCGACAAGCTGGGCACGCTGTTCAAGAGCTTCAGCCAGGTCGATTCGAGCTCGACGCGCAACTACGGCGGGACCGGGCTCGGACTCGCGATCTCGCGCCGGCTCGCGGAGATGATGGGCGGCAAGGCATGGGCGGAGAGCGAGCCCGGCGTCGGCTCGACGTTCCATTTCACCATCGTCGCGGAAGTGCTCGAGCAGAAGGCGCCTCAGCCGGTCGACGTCGAGTCCCTGCGCGGCCGACGCGTGCTGATCGTCGACGACAACGAGCTGAGCCGCGTGATCCTGCGCCATGCGGCCGGCCGCTGCGGCATGCGCGTCGAGGAGGCCGACTCTGCAGCCCAGGCGCTGTCGCGCATCGAGGCCGGCGAGCGCTTCGACGTCATGCTGATCGATTACATGATGCCGGAGATGGACGGCGTCGCCCTCGCGAAGCGGCTGCGCGGCATGCTCGGAACGTCGACGCCGCCGCTGGTGATGGTGAGCGCGGCGATGCGCTCGGAACTTGCGAAGGCGGATTTCAACGCGTTCCTCGGCAAGCCGATCCGCCAGTCGAATCTCCCGAAGCTCCTGGTCGACTTGCTGAGCGGCGCGTCGCCGTCGATGCGCGAGCCTGCCGTGGCCGCGCGCGCGCCGGCGCAACCGGAGCGAGCGCTGGCCATCCTGCTGGTCGACGACAATCCGATCAACCTCAAGGTCGGGCTGCGCATGCTCGAGTCGATGGGCTATTCCGCCGACACCGCGGCCGACGGTCCCGAGGCGATCAAGCGCATCGAGCAGCGCCGCTACGACATCGTGCTCATGGACGTGCAGATGCCCGGCATGACCGGCCTCGACGCGACGCAGATCATCCGCTCGCGCTGGACGGCGGAGAAGCGTCCGAAGATCGTGGCGATGACCGCCGGCGCGCTGGCTGGCGATCGCGAGCGTTGTCTGGAGGCCGGCATGGATGACTACATCACCAAGCCGATCGAGCGCGCGCGCCTCGGCGAGATCCTGCGCGGCGTTCCGGCAGCGGAACCCGCGACGCCGGCTTCGCAGAGCAATGGCGCTGGCGGACCGCAGAAGGAGATCGATTCGGCTGCATTGGAGCATTACGCGGAGCAGGTGAGCCGCGACGGCGTGCCGGAGATCATCGACGCGCTGCTCGGCGATGCGCCGCGCGTTCTCGCCGGACTGCAAGGTGCCGGAGCGCAGCGCGATCTCAAGAAGCTCGGCTTCTACGTGCACACGATGGGATCGGCGCTCGCAACCGTCGGCGCGTCGTCGCTGTGCGCGCTGTGCCGCGACATCGAGCGCATGGTCGCTGCCGAGGCCGATCCCGACGCGATCCTCGCGAAGGCGCATTCGGTCGAGCGGCGCTACGCAAGCCTCTTGCCGGAACTCGCGCAGGAACGGCGGAAATACGTCGCCGCCTGACGTCACCCCTGACATCGGAGCAGTAGGGAAAAAATCGCACAGCGCGATCCAAGGGAGCGCCCGCCCGCAGAATGCCAGCGCCGCCCGGAAAACCACTGCAGCCGGGAGGGCAGGCTTGCATGCGTTCGTTGCGCGACGTTCCCATCCAGCGAAAGCTGACGATCATCATGATGCTGACCAGCGGCGTGGCGCTGCTGGTGGCGGCCGCCGCCTTCCTCGCGTACGAAGTGAAGGCCTTCCGCGAGACCGCCGTCGCGAACCTGTCGACGACCGCCGCGATGGTCGCCGATTCGAGCTCCGCCGCGCTCGCCTTCAGCGACAGCCGGAGCGCCGACCAGAACCTGAAATCGCTCAACCAGAACCCCGACGTCGTCGCCGCGGCGATCTACGACAAGGCCGGTCATGTGTTCGCGGAGTACCAGCGCGCGGGTCATCAGGCCGAGTGCTGCCCGTCGCTGCCGGAAGTCGACGGCACGCGCTTCGCTGAAGATCATCTGCAGCTGTTCCGCGGCGTGGACCTCGGCGGCGAGCGCATCGGCACGGTGTTCCTGCAAGGCAGCCTCGAGGGGATGCGCCGCCGGCTCGAAGGCCAGCTCGTCATCGCGCTGCTCGCCATGCTCGGCGCCACCGGGGTCGCCTTCCTGCTCGCGCGTAAGCTGCAGGCGACGATCTCGGAGCCGATCTCCACGCTGGCGAGCGTCGCGCGCACGGTGGCGCAGCAGAAGAACTACACGATCCGCGCGATCGGGCGCGGCGACGACGAGCTCGGCGAGCTGATCGACGGCTTCAACGAGATGCTCAACCAGATCCAGGCGCGCGACAGCGCGCTGCAGGACGCGCACGACACGCTCGAGCGGCGCGTGCAGGAGCGCACCTACGAGCTCGCCGCCGCGAGCCGGCGCGCGAACGACGCCGCCGAAGCCGCGCGCGTCGCCAGCCGCGCCAAGAGCGAGTTCGTCGCCAACATGAGCCACGAGATCCGCACGCCGATGAACGCGATCATCGGCATGACCGATCTGCTCGCCGAGACGCTGATGTCGGAGCGCCAGCGCGAGTGCGCCGACACCATCCGCGCGAGCGGGCAGCATCTGCTGTCGATCATCAACGACATCCTCGACTTCTCGAAGATCGAGGCGGGCAAGCTCACGCTGAGCATCTGCCGTTCGACTTGCGCAAGTGCGTCGAGGACGCCCTCGACCTGGTCGCGCTCCCTGCTGCCGACAAGCTCCTGGATCTGTCCTACGAGATCGCCGACGGCACGCCCGAGCGCGTGTTCGGCGACAGCGGGCGCGTGCGCCAGGTGCTCGCGAATTACCTCAACAACGCGGTGAAGTTCACGCGCCAGGGCGAGATCGCCGTGAAGGTGTCGGTGCGGCCGCTCGACGATCGCCACCGCCACGAATTCCATTTCGCCGTGCGCGACACCGGCATCGGCATTGCGGCCGACAAGGTCGCGCAGCTGTTCCAGAGCTTCAGCCAGGTCGACTCGAGCTCGACGCGCAACTACGGCGGCACCGGCCTGGGGCTCGCGATCTGCAAGCGCCTGTGCGAAATGATGGGCGGCCGCGTCTGGGTCCACAGCGAGCCCGGCCGCGGCTCGACGTTCCATTTCACGATCGTCTGCGAGGTCGCCGAGATGGCGGCCCGGCCAACGCTGCATCCGAGCCTGCGCGATCGGTGTCTGCTCGTCGTCGACGACAACGCTTCGACGCGTCGCGCGCTCTGCGCCGCGGCGACGCGCGCGGGCATGCAGGTCCGCGAGACGGCGTCCGCGCGCGAAGCGATGGCGTGGCTCAAGGACGGGCAGCGCTTCGACGTGGTCGCGATCGACTACGTGATGCCGGAGATGGACGGCGTCACCCTCGCCAAGCTGATCCGCAGCGAGCTTGGGCCCTCGGCGCCGCCGATGATCATGCTGAGCGCCGCCAGCACCGTGCAGCTGGCGCGCACCGAGTTCGCTGCGCTGCTGCCCAAGCCGGTGAAGCTCTCGGTCGTGCACGACGTCTTCGCTTGCGTGCTGGGCGACGCGAAGGCAGCGTCGTCGCGTGCGGCGCCGCTGGTCGCGAAGGCGGCAGCAAACGCCGAAGCCCTGCGTGTGCTCGTCGTCGAGGACAATCCGATCAACCAGAAGGTCGCGCTGCGCATGCTCGAGTCGCTCGGCTATCGCGCCGACATCGCGGGCGACGGCGCGCAGGCGATCGCGGCGCTGGAGAAGCGCCGCTACGACGTCGTCTTCATGGACATGCAGATGCCGGTGATGGACGGCCTGGAGGCCACCCGCGCGATCTGCCGGCGCTGGCCGGAGGATCGGCCGAAGATCATCGCGATGACGGCCAACGCGCTGCTCGGCGATCGCGAGCGCTGCATCGAGGCGGGCATGGACGATTACCTTGCCAAGCCGATCGAGCGCGCGCGCCTGACCGAGATCCTCGGCGCGATCGTCGAAGTGCGCAGCCCGCACAGCGTACGGGCGATGGAGCTCTTCTAGGCGGTCTCTGCTGCGGCCGAGCGGGATCGCTTCTTCGGCGCCGTCAGCAATCGCTCCAGCTCTTCGAGCGCTTCGCCGGTGTAGACCGCGAGACGCTGCATGTGCGGCAGCGTGTCGCGGCAGCCGGTGAAGCCGAAGTTGAGCGTTCCGCCGTACGACACGCAGGTGATGTTCAGCGCGCCGCCATGCGCGATCAGCGAGACCGGGTACATCGCCTCGAGCTGCGCGCCGTTGTAGTAGAGCTTGTTCTCCGGTCCCGGCACGTTGGAGATCGTCACGTTGAACACCGGCCGCATGCGGCCGCCCAGGCCCGTGAGCAGCTGCAGCATGTAAGGCGCCATCAGCACGATCGTGTACTGCGTGATCGCGCTGCGCGGCAGGCTCTGCAGGTGCTCCTTCGCGTTCTGCGTCGACTCGCGGATGACTTCGAGCCGGCGCAGCGGATCGGCGACGTCGGTCGCGAGGTTGGCGATGATGAAGCTGATCGCGTTGCCGGTGTCCTGATCGTCGGCGGGACGCACGTTGACCGGGATGCCGGCGGTGAGCGACTTGTCCGGCAGCGTGTTCGCTTCCTCCAGGAAGCGGCGCAGCGCGGTGCCGCAGAGGTACAGCACGATGTCGTTCAAGGTGCAGCTCGCGGACTTCGCCAGCGACTTCAGCTTCGCGAGGTCGTACTGCTGCGTCGCGAATCGGCGCTGTCCGGTGACGCGGCGATTGAGCACGGACTTCGGACCGCCGAACGGCGGTGTGAGCCCGCTCGCACGAGCACGCGTGAAGAGCCGGCCGATGGCGCTCGCCATCTGGCGCGCGGAGCGGAACTGCAGATTGAGCGATTGCTGCACCGAGCGCAGCGCGCCTTCCGGCGTGGGCGGCGCTTCCTCCGTGCTGCGGCGCGCGGGCTTCACGGTCCACGGCGGCGGCATGTCGGTGTCGTTGGGATCGGACGACAGCACGCGCTGGAGCAGACGCATGCCCGATACGCCGTCGATCAGCGAGTGGTGCATCTTCGTGTACATCGCCCAGCGATTGCCTTCGAGCCCTTCGATGACGTGGCATTCCCAGAGCGGGCGATTGAAGTCGAGCGGATGGCTGTGCAGCCGCGACACCAGCACGCCGAGCTCGCGCTCGCCGCCGGGACGGGGCAGGGCGGAGTGGCGCACGTGATAGTCGAGGTCGACGTCGTTGTCGGTCGACCAGTAGAGGAGGAACTTGCCGAGCACCGGCCCGGGCAGCTTGAGGTTCCAGGGCGGCGCGAAATCGCGCGCGGACTTCATCTTCGCCACCAGCTGGCCCAGGAAATCGTCCGGCGCGTTCTTCGGCAGCGAGAAGATCTGCAGGTTGCCGACGTGCATCGGCGTCTCGTGGCTTTCGACCGACAGCCATGAGGCGTCGAGCGGATTCATGCGTCGCATTGTTATGCTCCTGTCCCTTCTCCAGGGCGTCCATCCTAACCCTGATGCAATCCAGCACGCTCTTGTCGATCGGCGCGACCGGCTTCGCGGTGTCGTTCGTGCATTCGATCCTGCCGACCCATTGGCTGCCCTTCGTGCTCGCGGCCCGGGCGCAGAAGTGGAAGCCGGCCAAGACGCTGTCGATCGTGGCGGTGGCAGGCGGCGGCCACACGCTGTTCACGGTCGGCCTCGGTCTGATCGTGCTCGGACTCGGCGTGACGGTGGAGCATT
>DASRHK010000183.1:0-4830 GCA_035650495.1 Nevskiaceae bacterium
CGAGCCAGGGCCAGCGATTGCGCGCGCTCTCGGTCGCGGGCGCGAACAGATCCTCGTCCTCGGAAAGACCCGCCTGGCGCAGTGTCTCGCTCGCCGTGCGCTCCTGCAGCTCATCGAGCACCGCGTCGACCGTCATGCGCCCGACGAGCTGGTGATGCAGGTTGACCACCGGCGCGGAAATCCAGTTGTACTTCTCGAACGCCTCGACGGCCGTCTTCAGCGGATCGTCGGTGTAGAAGTAGACGGGATCGCGCGTCATCTTCTCGCCGACCAGGATCTCCGGCTCCTCGAGCAGGAGCTTCGACACCGGCAACAGGCCGATGAGCACGTTGCTGCGGTCGACGACGAAGAGCTGGTTGGTGTGCGCCGGCAGATGGCCACGCCGGCGCAGCAGCCGATGCACGGCCTCGAGCGACGCATCGTCGCGCACGGCGACGAAATCGAGATCCATCTTCGAGCCGACGCTGTCGTCCGGGAAGGACAGCACCGAGCTGACTTCCGCCTGCTCGGCGCGATCGAGCTGCTGGAGGACTTCGCTGCGCTGCGCTTCGGGGAGATCCCCGATCAGGTCGGCGATGTCGGTCGCCGCCAGCGGGCGCACGACGTTCGCGATATCCGCGGGAACCATGCTCGCGATGAGCGCGCGCCGCGCGGCCTCGGAAGTCTCCAGCAAAACCGCGCCGCGTCGATCGGCCCGCACCAGCGACCACGCCATCAGTCGAGCATCGGGCGTGAGGCTTTCGAGGACGAAAGCGATGTCGGCGGGATGGAACTGCGCGAGGCGATGCTCGAGCGCAGCCTGCTGCTGGCGCTCGACCAGCTGGGTGACCACGTCCTGCTTGCGGCTCTCGCTCTTGGAGACGAGCTCGCGCTCGACAGCCTGGCGCGACAAGAGCTCGATCACCTGCGCGCGCGACTGCTCCAGGTGCAGATGGTGCGGTCGCTGTTCGGCGGCGGTCTCGGCCATGGCGCGGAAGTCTAGTGCGGCCTGAAAGAAAAAGCCCGCCAGCGGCGGGCTCGTTCGACCATGCAGGTCTTACTTGATCTTGGCTTCCTTGAACACGACGTGCTTGCGCGCGACCGGGTCGTACTTCTTGAACTCGAACTTGTCCGGCGTCGACTTGCGGTTCTTGGTCGTGGTGTAGAAATAACCGGTGTCGGCGGTCGACACGAGCTTGATCTTCTCGACTTCCTTCTTGGCCATCGTCCTTCTCCTTAGACCTTCTCGCCGCGGGCGCGAATCTCGGCGAGCACGACGTCGATGCCCTTCTTGTCGATGATGCGCAGGCCGTGGTTGGACACGCGCAGCGACACGAAGCGCTTCTCCGCCTCGACCCAGAAGCGGTGCGAGTGCAGATTGGGCAGGAAGCGGCGATGCGTCTTGTTGTTCGCGTGGCTGACGTTGTGGCCGACCATCGGCGACTTGCCGGTGACCTGACAGACTCTGGACATGGCTGCAAACCTCGGGAAATCCGGGCCCTGACGGGCTCGGGGCGAAAAAAAGGACGCGAAATGTATCAAATCCAGCCGCGTTCGGCAAAGCTGACCGGCGTGCCTTCCCCGACCACGAAGTGATCGAGGACCCGGATGTCGACCAGCGCCAGAGCGGCTTTCAACCGGTCGGTCAGGGCCCGGTCGGCGGCCGAGGGCTCGGCCACGCCGGATGGATGATTGTGGGCAAAGATGACGGCGGCTGCAGCGTACTTGAGCGCCGCTTTGACCACTTCGCGCGGATAGACCGCGGCGCCGTCGATGGTCCCCGACGCCAGCGGCACGAAGGCGATGACGCGATGCTGGTTGTCGAGGAACAGCGCGGCGAAGACTTCGTGCGGCAGATCGCGCAGCGCCGCTTGGAGGTAGCGGCGTGTCGCCTTCGGGTCCTTGAGCGGCTCGCGGCCCTGGAGCTCGGTTTGCAGATGCCGTCGCGCCATTTCCAGCACGGCCTGCAATTGCGCGTACTTCGCGAGCCCGAGGCCCTTGGCTTCACAGAACTCCTCGCGCGGCGCGCCGAGCAGCGCGCGCAAACCCTCGAACCGCGTGAGCAGGTCGCGCGAGAGATCGACCGCGCTTTTGCCCGGGACGCCGGTCCTCAGGAAGATCGCGAGCAGCTCGGCGTCGGACACCGACTGCGGACCCTGCGCCAGGAGCTTCTCGCGCGGACGCTCGCCTTCGGGCCAGTCTCGGATGGAAGTCATGCGCACACCGTAGTCCCGCCGCTTGCGCGCGAGGACTGGCCGCACGGACAGGGCTAGGTCGTCTGGTCCTGCAACAGCGGCGGCAGCGGACAGTGCAGCGTCGCGCAGACGACGCGCAGGAGCTCGGCCTCGGCGACAGTGATCTGGCCGTCGTTGTGCATCACCGCGAGCAGCGCCTCGATGAGCGGCTGCGTCGCGAGCGGCTTCAAGCCGTCGAGATCGTCGAGCGCCGCGTCGAGCGCAGCAATCCAGTTTTCGATCGGCTTGAATGGCAGGCCGTCGCGCGGCAGCACGATCTCCAGCCCGGCGAGATAGGCGGCGCGCGCGGCGCTGCCGTCGGCGTGACCCTGCTGCGCGAGCACGGTCAGCAGGACCTGGATCGAGCGCTTGCACTGATCGAGCGACTTGGCTCCGAACGCGCTGGTCGCCTGTGGATGCAGCACTTCGTCGAGCTGATCGCGCAGGAGCTTGGACAGGCAGTACTCGAACACGCCGACCTGGCCGTCGGCCTGCGCCAGGAAGGTCAGCGTCTGCACGAGCTTCAGCAGCCGATCGCGCGGCCAGCTGCGCAGGGCCGGCATCGCGATCGACGCGAGCGGCAGCCGCTGAGCGGGGTGCAGGCCCTCGAGGCGACGGCCCAGCTCGCGGACCTGATCCCGGATCGGCGCGCCGTAGGTCGATTCGATCGAGGCGAACTGGCGGCCGGAGGTCGAGCCGTCGATGTCGATGAGCAGCGCCATCAGAAGCGGCGCCGCCTGATCACCGCGCGCCGCGACGAGCAGCTCCTCCGGCAGCGATTGATGCAGCACCTCCGCGTGCGCGAAGTCCGCGGCCGCCGGCTCGCCGACGCGCAGCGCCGTCGGCGCGACCTTGAGGCGCTTGCCGGCATCGAAGGCCTGCATCGTCGATCCGACGTCGTCCTCGACGACGTACGACGGGCTGTTCCATTCCGCGCGCTTGCCCTCGATCTGCTTTAAGTTGAACGACGGCTCGAGCGCCTTGATGCGCTTCTCGATCGGCGGATGCGTCGCGAACAGCGACGACAAGCCGATGCCGTCGCCGAACAGCATGTGCGACACCTCTTCGGCGTTCTTGTGCAGCTTCGAGCCTTCGTCGATGCCGGCGATCTTCTTCAACGCGCCGGCAATGCCTTTGGTCTGGCGCGTGAACTGCACGGCCGAGGCGTCGGCGAGCGACTCGCGGCTGCGCGAGACCGCCGCCTTGATCAGACGTCCCATGAACACGCCGATCGAGCCGATGATCATCAGGCCGATGGCGACGAGCGCGATCGCCGCGACCGGATTGCCGCCCTTGCGATCGCCGCCGCCGCCGCGGCCGACCATGTTCAGCACTTCGCGGCCGATGATGTGCACGACGAGCAAGCCGAACACGAGACCCATGAGGCGGATGCTGATCCGCATGTCACCGTTCAGGATGTGGCTGAACTCGTGCGCGATGACGCCCTGCAGCTCGTCGCGATTGAGCTTCTCGAGCGACCCGCGCGTCACTGCGATCGCCGCATTGGCGGGCGAGTAACCCGCCGCGAACGCGTTGATCGCGGGCTCCTGCTCGAGCACGTAGATCTCCGGCACCGGCACGCCGGAAGCGATCGCGATCTCCTCGACGACGTTGCGCAAGCGGCGATAGCGGGGGTTCAAGGTGTCCGGCGAGATCAGCGTGCCACCCGCGGCGCGGGCGACCACACCGCCGCCGCCGCGCAGCGTCGCAGTGCGCACCATGCTCGCCACCAGGATCACAGCGAGCGTGACCAGCGACGTCAGCACGACGACGCGCGAGTAGTCCTGACGATGCAGCTGGTCCATCGTCATGCGCGTGGAGTCATGGAAGCCGAACGCGCCGACCACGACCACATCGATGGCGGCGACGATGAGCGCCACTGCGATCACGAACAACCAGACGAGCATGCGCGACGACGATCGGGCGTGCGCCTGGCTCTCGAAGAAGTTCATGGTTTCGAAACGTCGTTCCCGCGAAGGCGGGAACCCAGTCTTGGAATTCTCGGAAGCAAACTGGATCCCCGCCTACGCGGGGATGACGTTCAAGTGAAGCTCACTTTGGGCGCCTGCCGGACGGCTTGCGGATTCTCGAGCTCGAGCATCTGCGCCGGCCCGAAGCCGAACATGCCGGAGACGAGGTTGTTCGGGAACACTTCGCGCTTGTTGTTGTAGCCCATCACCGCGTCGTTGAACGCCTGGCGCGCGAATGCCACGCGGTTCTCGGTCGAGGCGAGCTCCTCGGAGAGCTGCATCATGTTCTGATTCGCCTTGAGGTCCGGATACGCTTCGGCGACGGCCATCAGGCGACCCATGGCCCCCGTCAGCACGGCCTGGCTGTCGGCGAGCTGCTTCATCGCGCCCGGATCGCCTGGGCTCGCGGCCGCGGTCTTGAGGCTGGCCACCGCGGAGTTGCGCGCCGCGATGACGGCCTCGAGCGTGTCGCGCTCATGCTTGATGTAGCCCTTGACCGTCTCGACCAGGTTCGGGATGAGGTCGTGACGCCGCTGCAGCTGGACGTCGATCTGCGCGAACGCGTTCTTGTACGCGTTCCGGGAAGTGATGAGCCCGTTGTAGACGGAGATCAGGAAAACGATCGCCGCGATGATGAGTCCCAGCAC
>DASRHK010000184.1:0-30652 GCA_035650495.1 Nevskiaceae bacterium
ATGCCCGCTGGCGGAATCGTAGGCGATGCCGTTGAGCACGTTCTCCGGATCCTGCTTGGTCGGCTGCGGATCGAGGCTGCGGCGCAGGTCGCCCAGATCGAGCCACGCGAGCACCCGGCCGGTGTAGGGATCGATCGCTGCGACGCCGTCGGTGTGCCAGATGTTGGCCCAGATGAGTCCGCGCGCGAACTCGAGCTCGTTCAGGAATGGCACGGCGTGGCCGCTGTCGCGCACCAGCAGCGTGCCGAGCTCGCGGTAACTCGCCGGATCGAACACGCGCAGCTCGGAGCTGCCGTTGCTCATCAACAGATGCGTGCCGTCGTAGGTGAGTCCCCACCCTTCGCCCTGATAGCTGAAGCTCGACCCATTGTTCAGCGCGCGGTCGTAGACGAAACCGGTGCCTTCCTTCCAGGTGATCTGCAGCACGCGATCGCCGATCACCGCCAGACCTTCGCCGAAGAACTTCTGCGCGAGCGGCACGCATTTCTTCGCGACGTTGGTCGCCGGATCGCGCCGGCACAGGCTCGAGCGTCCGTAGCGGCCGGTGCTTTCGTACAGATCGCCGTCGGCGATCGCGAGTCCTTCGGTGAACGCGTCGATCGAATGCGGATGCTCCGCGACGACGCGATACGACAGGCTCTTCGGCGTGAATTTCTCGCTCGGCGCGCACGCGCTCGCGAGCGTCGCGATCATCGCGATGGAAAAAAATCGCTTCGCGCGCGACGAACGCGCGTCGCGCGAGAGTTGATCTTTGCTGAGATATCGCGCACATTTGGTGCTCAGTGAAGCGATCGTCGCTTCACTGAAGCGCATTGGATGCGCAGAGAAACCCAGCATGTGCTGGTCAATTTGGGGAGAGCACGATGGCAGCGAAGAAGGGTGCGAAGAAGGCGAAGAAGAAGTCAGCGAAGAAGAAAGCGAAGAAGAAGTAACAAAGAGGCGGGCGGCGAAAGCCGCCCGCTCCGTTTCTGGGGCACGAAACCTTTCCACCTGCGCGTCGCTCCTAATCTTTAGAGAATCGAATCAGCGGACGTCCCAGTGTAGGTCTAGAATCGTCCGTCCTTCCAATCGAGCTCGAGCGCCGCATGATCCGCAGCATGACCGGCTTCGCCCGCGCCGAGGCGCAGACGCCACAAGGCCGGCTGTCGTGGGAGCTGCGCTCGGTCAATCATCGCTATCTCGATCTGACGTTCAAGCTGCCCGAGGAATTCCGCGCGATCGAGAATGATCTGCGCGGCGCCGCCGCGGCGCGCGTCGGGCGCGGCAAGATGGAGAGCGCGCTCCGCCACACGCGCGACGGCGAGACCCAGGCAAGCCTCACGGTCGACACCGCACGCCTGTCGCAGCTCAAGGCCGCGCTCGAAGTCGTCGCGGTCGAGCTCAAGGCCAACACCGAGCCCGATCCGCTGCGCGTGCTGAGCTTCCCCGGCATCGTGCAGCAGGCCGGCCAGGATTTCGCGCCGCTGCAGCAGGCTGCGCTCAAGCTGTTCGAGCAGGCGCTCGCCGAGTTCTCCGCGATGCGCGAGCGCGAAGGCGCGCGGCTCGTGCAGATGCTGCGTGAGCGCTGCGACGGCCTCGAGACGCTCGTCGGCGCCGTGCGCAAGCGCTATCCGCTGGTGCGCGACCAGTGGGTCGAGAAGCTGCGCGCCCGCTGCAGCGAGCTCGGCGTCGAAGTCGAGCCCACGCGACTCGCACAGGAGATCGCGCTCGCGGCGCAGCGCCTCGACGTCGACGAGGAGCTGTCGCGCCTCGTCAGCCATCTCACCGAGATCCGCTCTGTCGTCGGCAAGGGCGAATCGGTCGGCCGCCGCCTCGACTTCCTCATGCAGGAGCTCAATCGCGAGGCGAATACGCTGTCGTCGAAATCGCAGGACGCCGAGATGACGCGCTCCGCCGTCGAGATGAAAGTGCTGATCGAGCAGATGCGCGAGCAAGTACAGAACATCGAATGAAGACGCTCGTCCTTTCCGTCATGGCCGACGATCGTCCCGGCCTGGTCAAGGCGATCTCCAATGTCGTGGTCGATCACGGCGGCAACTGGCTGGAGAGCCGCTTCGCGCTGCTCTCGGGGAAATTCGCCGGCATCGTCAACGTCGAAGTCCCCGCGCAGCGCGCCGACGCGCTGATCGCGGCGCTCGACGCGCTGAAGGCCAGCGGCGTCGAGCTGCTGGTCAGCCGCAGCGGCGCTGCCGCCTCTGCGGCGAGCGGCACGGAGATCGAGCTCGAGATCGTCGGCGCCGATCACCCCGGCATCGTCCACGAGATTACTGAGCTCCTCGCGACGCGCGGCGTCAACGTCGAGGAGATGAGCTCGGATCGCAAGGCCGCGTCGATGTCCGGCACCGCGATCTTCGAGGCCCGGCTGCGCGTGCGCGTTCCTGCCGGCAGCGATCAAGCGAGCCTGCGCAGCGATCTCGAGGAGCTCGCCCGCGACCTCGTCGTCGAGGTGCGCTTCACCGAGCAGGACGCGAAGCGCGGCTGAGCCGCGCTCAGCGCGCCGGCCTCATCGCTTCGAGCAGCGTGGCGAGCTCCTCGCTGGACACCGGCTTGCGCAAGCAAGCACGCGCGCCGGCGGCGAGGAAGCGCGGCACGTCGCCCGGTCCTTCGCTGCCGACCATCGCGATCACCAGCGGCCGCCGCTCGGCGGCGAAGCGGCGAAACACTTCGAGCGTGGTCGCGATCCCGTCGAGATTGGGCATGTGCAGGTCCATCAGGATCGCGTCGAAGCGCTTTGCCTCGAGCGCGGCCAGCGCCTCGCGACCATCGGAGGCAGCCGCGACTTGGTGGCCGAGCCCGCGCGCGAGCGCGCCGACCGCCTTCTGGTGGACCGGATCGTCGTCGACGATCAGCAAGCGCAGCAATCCGGGCCGGGCCCGATGTCGTTTCATGGCTTGACGGGTCTGCGATCGATTGACTGGAATCGTCGTGCCAGTGACACTGGCGCGCGCTTTTTCACGAAGCGGTCCATTGTCGTCGCGTCGGGGCGTCGCATCGCCAGGGATCGGCTTCAATAACTAACAACCAGGCGTTGATAATCGAATGCGGTTCGAGACGATCAAGCTGTTCTCGCGCGTCGCGGAGCTCGGCAGCTTCACGCGGGCGGCGGCGGAGATGGACATCACGCCGCAAGGCGCGAGCCAGCTGATCCGCGATCTCGAGCGCACGCTGGGCGTGCGGCTGCTCAATCGCAGCACGCGCAAGCTCAGCCTCACCGAGGACGGCAAGGTGTTCCTCGAGCACTGCCGCGACGGCATCCGCTCGATCGACCAGGCGATGGAAGTCGTGCGCCACTCCAACGACCAGGTCAGCGGCCAGCTGCGCATCGCCGTGACGCCGATGGGACTGGCGCCGCTGGTGATGCCGATCATGGCTCGCTTCCTGCAGGCCAACGCGCTCGCGACGGCGGACGTCGTGGTCGACAACCATCTGCCCGACGTCGTCGGACGCAGCATCGACATGGGCGTCATCTCCGGCGGCCTGCCGTCGAGCTCGCTGGTCGCGCGCAAGGTCGCGAGCTTCCGCACGGTGCTGTGCGCGAGCCCGTCGTACCTGAAGCGGCACGGCACGCCGCGAGCGCTCGCCGACCTGAAGGATCACCTGTTCGTGCGCATGTTCAATCCGCAGATGCAGGGTCGCAGCGTGTCCTACGCGTGGCGCGACGGGGCGAGCCGCGTCGCCCTCGACCTCAAGTACAGCTTGCAGACCGACGACGGCGACGTCGCGCTGGCGGCGACGCTCGCCGGGGCCGGCATCGCGCAGATCGCGTCGTGGCGGATCCGGCGCGACGTCGCCGAGGGCCGGCTGAAGCTGCTCAACCTGCCGTTCGTGCCGAATACCTACGGCGTCTATGTGTACACGCCGCGCCGCACGGAGCTGCCGCTGCGCACCCGCGCGCTGACCGACTTCCTGCTCACCGAATTGCGCGCGCTGCCGGAATTCCGGACGGCCTCGCCCGCGGCCCCCCGCGTGGGCGCCGGCACCGCCGCTTGAGCAACCGCCCGTAAGCCTGCGGGCGCTGGAGACTTTCCCCGCGGGCCTGCGCTATGATCGAGCGCAGTGGTGAGTGAACAAGCAATGACCATACCGGCGATCCTCAAACTCGATGCCGGCGGCTTGCCCGTGAACTGGATCGACTGGCAAACCGCCGTCACGCTCTACGCGCGGCGCCGCGTCTGCTGGGACGCGGGCAAGGAGCGCTTTGTCATCCGCGGTGGCATCTGCGCGAAGACGGGCCGGCAGTCGCAGATCGAAGTCGGCTCGATCGTCGCGGTCGCCGATCGCTCCAAGCGCTTCGAGCGCAGCGCGCCGCTGCTCACCAACCGCACGCTGTTCCAGCGCGACCGCAATCTGTGCCTGTATTGCGGCGACATCTTCCCGACCTCGCACCTCACGCGCGATCACGTGATCCCCGCCTCGCGCGGCGGCCACAACGTGTGGGAGAACTGCGTGACCGCCTGCCGCGAGTGCAATCAGAAGAAGGACGATCGCACGCCGGAAGAAGCGGGCATGAAGCTGCTCGCGGTGCCGTACACGCCGAATCTCGCCGAGTATCTGATCCTGCAGAACCGCCGCATCCTGGCCGATCAGATGGAGTTCCTGCTCGCGTTCGCGCGCAAGCATCACGCGCAGCATCCGCATCGCGCGCACCACCGCTGACCCTTAAGGGTCCGCTTGCAGCTCGAGACCAGACTCCGACTCGGCTTCGCGCTGATCGGCATCGTCCTCGTCGGCGTGATCGCGGTGTTCGTCGCCTCGTGGCGCGAGGCGAGCGCGGCCAATCGCTGGGTTCACCACACGCAGCAGGTCGAGACGCGGATCGCCGAGCTGCTCTCGTACCTGAAGGACGCGGAGACCGGTCAGCGCGGCTACCTGATCACCGGCAAGGAGCACTTCCTCGAGCCCTACGAGAGCTCGCTGCAGCTGATCGAAGCGCGCTACGTCGAGCTGCGGGAGCTCACCGCGGACAATCCCTATCAGCAGCAGCTGCTCGACAAGCTGCGGCCGATGATCGACGACTTGCTGCGTCACCTCGGCGATACGGTCGAGACCCGTCGCAGCGCGCCCGCGGCGAGCGAGGCGATCGTCGCCGACATGGAGAAAGGCAAGGCGCTCATGGATGCCGCGCGCGTGATCGGCGACGCGATGCGCACCGAGGAGGCAACGCTGCTCGTGCAGCGCTCCGCGCACTCCGATGCGCGCGCGAACGTGACGCTGGCGATCTCTGCGGGCTTCGTCCTGTGCATGCTCGTCATCCTCGCTCTCGGCTACGCGCGCGTGCAGCGCGAGGTCCTCGAGCGGGCGACGCTCCAGGGCGAGCTCGCCAAGGCGCGCGACGCGGCAGTGGAAGCGACCAAGCTCAAGTCCGGCTTCCTCGCCAACATGAGCCACGAGATCCGCACGCCGATGAACGGCGTGATCGGCATGACCCAGGCGCTGCTGGACACACCATTGACGCCACGCCAGAAGGAGATCGCCGAGGCGATCCGCTACAGCTCCGATTCGCTCCTGATCCTGATCAACGACATCCTCGACTTCTCGAAGATCGAGGCCGGCATGCTGCGGCTCGAGAAAGCCGCGTTCAGCGTGATGCTCGTGCTCGAGCAGGCCGCGGAGCTGTTCGCCGAGCGAGCGCGCGCGAAAGGCCTCGAGCTGGTGACCATGATCGAGCCGGATCTCGCGATCCAGCTGGTGGGCGACGCGACACGCCTGCATCAGGCGCTGGTCAATCTGCTCTCCAACGCGATCAAGTTCACCGAGCGCGGCGAGATCGTCGTGCGCGCGGCGATCGAAAGCGCGTCGAGCGAGCAGGTCACCGTTCACTTCTCGGTGCGCGACACCGGCATCGGGCTTTCCGAGGAGTCGCGGCAGCAGCTGTTCCGTCCCTATTCCCAGGCTGAAGCCTCGACGACGCGCAAGTTCGGAGGCACCGGGCTCGGGCTGACCATCGTCAAGCAGCTCGCGGAAGTCACCGGCGGAGGCAGCGGCGTCGACAGCGAGCTCGGCAAGGGCTCGACGTTCTGGTTCAGCATGCGCTTCGACCGTCCTCTCGAGCACGGCCAGCCGCCGGCACCGCACGCGTCGCTCGCTGGATTACGCGGCCTCGTGATCGACGACAGCGCATCGAGCCGGCGCGCGCTCATCCAGCAGATGACTGCGTGGGGCTTGGTGGTCGACGACGCGGAGGACGCCTCCAGCGGGCTGCGCGCCCTCGAGCGCGAGTCGCAGGCGGGCGCTGCGTATTCACTGGTCGTGGTCGACCAGGGGCTACCGGGCGTGAACGGGCTCGAGCTCGCGCGGCATCTGCGCGATACGCGAGCGGCAGCCCGTGCCCGCGTGATGCTGCTGCAATCGCAGCGCGGCGTGAACAGCGCGCCGGCGCTGGACGAAGCGCGGGTCGACGCGCTGATGACCAAGCCGCTGCGCTATTCCGATTTCTACAATCGCCTCGTCGAGCTGCTCGTGAGTGACGCCGGCGCTGCGCCGAGCGGCGTCGCGAAGCCGAAGCAGGGCGAATGGATGCCCAAACCGACGTGGCGCGTGCTGGTCGCGGAGGACAATCCGGTCAACCAGAAAGTCGCCGAGCATCAGCTGCGCCGGCTCGGGCTGACCGCGACGTTCGTCGACAACGGACGCAAGGCCGTCGAAGCGACCACGCGGGAGCATTTCGACGTCATCCTCATGGACTGCCAGATGCCCGAGCTCGACGGCTACGGCGCCACCGCCGAGATCCGCAAGCGCGGCCAGGCCGGGCCGTGGATCGTCGCGGTCACTGCGGAAGCGCAGACCGGCGAGCGCGAGCGCTGCCTCGCCGCCGGCATGAACGACTACGTGACCAAGCCGCTGCTGGCCGGTGTGCTCCGCGAAGCGCTGAAGCGGTTCGAAGCGCAGAAGACATCGCCGCCGCAGCGCTAGAATGCGGCGATGGAGGTTCTGCTCGTCCTGATCGGTGTAGCGCTCGGTGCTGCGGTCACTGCCGCGGTGGTGTCCCGGAGTCGCGCTGCCGCCGCCGCAGACCTCGCACGCCTGCAGACCTTGCTCGATCAGGAGCGCAAGGCAGCGGCCGAGAAGCTCTCGCTCCTCGAAGACTCGCGCGAGCAGCTGACGCTTGCGTTCAAGCAGCTGTCGGCCGACATCCTCGAAGAGAAGAGCAAGCGCTTCGCCGAGCAGAACCAGCAGAGCCTCGATTCGCTCCTGAAGCCGCTCGGCGAGAAGATCGCGACCTTCGAGCGCCAGGTGAAGCAGGCCTACGAATACGAGACGCGCGATCGCGTCGCGCTCAAGGAGCAGATCGCGCAGCTGCAGCGCCTCAACCAGCAGGTGTCGACGGAGGCCAACGCGCTCGCCTCGGCGCTCAAGGGACAGAGCAAGGCCCAGGGCAACTGGGGCGAGATGATCCTGGAGCGCATCCTCGAGCTCTCCGGCCTCGCCAAGGGACGCGAGTACGAGACGCAATTCAGCGCGCAGAACGAAGACGGCGCGCGGCGCCGGCCCGACGCGGTCGTGCACCTGCCGGACAACCGCGACGTCGTGATCGACGCCAAGGTCTCGCTGAAGGCCTACCTGCGCGCCGCCGAAGCCGGCAGTGAAGCCGAGCGCGTCGGCGCGCTCGCAGAGCACGTCGCATCCGTGCGCACGCATCTGCATTCGCTGTCGACGAAGGAGTACCAGAATCTCGAAGGCATCCGCACGCTCGACTTCGTGCTGATGTTCGTGCCGAGCGAAGCGGCCTACATCGAGGCGATCCGCGCCGAGCCGCGGCTGTTCGAGGAAGCGCTGACGCGCAACGTCGGGCTGGTCGCGCCGTCCACTTTGTTGCCGACGCTGCGCACGGTGGAAAACCTGTGGCGCTTCGAGCGGCAGGGACAGAACGCCAAGGTGATCGCCGAACGTGCGGGACGGCTCTACGACAAGTTCGCCGGATTCCTCGAGGATCTCGACAAGGTCGGACGCGGTCTGGAGACGACCGGCAAGGCCTACCAGGCCGCGCGCGGCAAGCTCATCGACGGCGGCAAAGGCACGACGCTCATGGATCGCGTCGAGGAATTACGCACACTCGGCGCCAAGACCAGCAAGCAGCTGCCGCTGCCGGCGGTGCCGCGTGCCCCTGCAGCGCCCGACGCCATCTCCGAAGACACGCAGGATTGATCAGGCGGTCGCGCCGCCGCAGCTCGAGCCCGCGCCCGCCGTGCAACCGAAGCAGTGCGAATCGAACCGGATGCGCCGCTGCATCAGCTCGTCGAAGTCGAACTCGAAGATGCTGCCGATCCTCATCTCGAGCATCTGGTTGAAATCGCAGTCGTAGATCGCGCCGTCGTAGCCCACGCTGATCAGATTGCGGCACATCACGCCTTGCGCTGCCGCCGGATTGAACGCCGCGAGCAGCTTCTCCATGTACGCCTCGTACTGCCCGGACTTCTCCAGGTGCAGCTTGAAGCGGTTGATCGGCATGTTGGTGATGGTGAAGAGCCCGTTGAAGCGCACGCCGAACCTCGCGGCGAGCTCGCGCTTGTAATCGGCTTCGAGCGACGCCTGCGCCGCCGGCAGGTACGGTCCCACCGGGTTGTAGACGAGGTTCAGCGTGAGTCCTGAGCCGTCGACGCCGTAGCCCTGCGCGTTCAAGAGCTTCATCGCGTCGATGCTCTTGCCGAACACGCCCTTGCCGCGCTGCGAGTCGGTGAAGAACTCCTGGTAGTACGGCAGCGACGAGATCACTTCGACGCGATTGCGCGCGAAGAACTCCGGCAGATGGCGCTTCGATGCCTTCGTCTGCGGATTGCCGTCGAAGGTCACCGTGAGGTTGTGGCGGACCATCACGTGACGTCCTAGCGCCACCGCACGCTCGACGAATTCGTCGAACAGCGGATGCAGCTCGGGCGCACCGCCGGTGATGTCGAGCTTGGCGATCCCGCGATGGCGCTCGAGGATGGCGATGCACGCTTCGATGCCTTCGCGCGACATGCTCTCGGTGCGCGCCGGTCCCGCATCGACGTGACAGTGCCGGCACACCTGGTTGCACAGCTTGGTGACGTTGACCTGCAGCGTGTCGATCGCAAGCGGCGGCAGCGCGAGATTGCGCTCGGCGAGCAGCGCGTCGAAGTCGTAGCGCACTAGCAGCACCCGGCCTTCGTGCTATCCGACGGACCCGCAACGGGCGCGCAGTCGAACAAGCCGTGATGAAGCGCCTTGTCGCCGTCGACGCGGAAGTGTGGCGCGTAGCGCGTGCGCGAGATCATGTCGGCGGTGTTGCCGCAGACCAGCATCGGCTTGCCGGTGAGGAACCGATGATGATCGTCGAGCTCGAACGCGTGCGGAGATTCCGGGAGCGTCCCTCGATACCACGCGACCTGGCCGTAATCCTCGCAGCGATCCTCGAGATCGAGCTTGAACGCGCGGATCGTCATCGATCGAAAGCCGATGAATCCGGCCTTGCGCTCGATCTCGGCATTGCCCAGCGACAGCTGCGAGCTCGACACCACTCGCGCATCGAGGCAGCTGCAGCTCGCCATCAAGCGCCGGAAGTCTTCGACGTAGAGCGCGCCGCCGAGACATTCGCCGATGAGCTGCGGATCGGCCGCGAGCGCCGGCGGCACGCGGCGATCGGCGAACACATCGGAAAAGTACAGCTCGCCGCCCGGCTTGAGCACGCGGAAGATCTCGCGGAACGCGCGCGCCTTGTCCGGCGAGAGATTCAGCACGCAGTTGCTGATCACCAGGTCGACGCTCGCATCCGCGATCCCCGCACCGGCGAGGTCTTCGATGTAACCCTGGCGGAAATCCGTGTTCACCCAGCCGAAGCGTTGCGCGTGCCAGTCCTGATGACGTCGCGCGACGGCGAGCTGCTCCTCGGTCATGTCGATGCCGATCACGCGGCCGGTCGCGCCAACGAGCTTCGACAACACGTAGCAGTCACGTCCGCTGCCGCAGCCGAGATCGAGCACGGTCGCGCCTTCGAGCGCCGGTGGGATCGGCGAGCCGCAGCCGTAGAAACGATCCTTCACTTCCGGATGCACGTCGGCGAGGACGGACGCGACGTGCGCCGGCAGAGCCTCCGTCAGACAGCACGCGGAGGTCTGAAGGTCGGCCGACGACTTCAGGATGCGGCCGTAGTACTGCTTGACCGTTTCGGTGATCGATCTGCCGGAGACGAGGTCGTTCATCGGCAGCTCAGAGCACCAGCTTCTTCAGGTGATTGCCCATCTGCACGGAATGCACGAGCGTGATCCCGGCCTGCATCACCGCGGCGACGTGCACCGCTTCCATCATCTGCTCGGGATTCGAGCCCGTCTCCAGGCACTGCGTCGAGTAGGCGTCGATGCAATACGGGCACTTCATGGCGTGGGCGACTGCGAGCGCGATCAACGCCTTCTCGCGTTTGGACAGGGCCGAGTCGGTGCCGGTGACATTGCCGTAGTAGCGGAAGAAGTCGTCGGCCATCGACTTGGCGCCCTGCTCGCCGATCTTGCCGAACAGCTTCAGGTCGTCCGACTCGTAGTAATTGGCCATGCGCCCTCCTCCGATGAGAACGGATAGAATACGCGCCCTTCACCGCTGTCCTGCTGTATGTCCTCCGTTGCCACGCGCCGGTCGCGCCGCGCGCCCCAGAATCCAAGAGTCGGCTTCGTCTCGCTCGGCTGCCCGAAGGCGCTGGTCGACTCGGAGCGCATCCTCACGCAGCTGCGCGCCGAGGGCTACGAGACCGTGCCCACCTATGACGCGGCCGACGTGGTCATCGTCAACACCTGCGGCTTCATCGACTCCGCAGTGGAGGAATCGCTCGACGCGATCGGCGAAGCGATGGCGGAGAACGGCAAGGTGATCGTCACCGGCTGCCTCGGCGCGAAGAGCGACGTGATCCGCGAAAAATTCCCGGACGTGCTGTCGATCAGCGGCCCGCAGGATTACGCCTCGGTGATGACCGCGGTGCACAAGCAGGTGCCGCCGCAGCACGATCCGTTCGTCGATCTCTTGCCGCCGCAAGGGATCAAGCTCACGCCGAAGCATTACGCGTATCTGAAGATCTCCGAAGGCTGCAATCACAAGTGCAGCTTCTGCATCATTCCGTCGATGCGCGGCAAGCTCGCGAGCCGCAAAGTGGACGATGTCCTGCGCGAGGCCGAGAAGCTGGTCGCGGCGGGCACGCAGGAATTGCTCGTGATCTCGCAGGACACCAGCGCCTACGGCGTCGACCTGAAATACGCGAAGGCGAAATGGCGCGATCGCGAATACGAGACGCGCATGCTCGATCTGTGTCGCGGACTTGGCGAGCTGGGCGCCTGGGTGCGGCTGCACTACGTGTATCCGTATCCGCACGTCGACGACGTGATCCCGCTGATGGCCGAAGGCAAGATCCTTCCCTATCTCGACATCCCGTTCCAGCACGCGTCGCGCTCGGTGCTGAAGGCGATGAAGCGTCCCGCCGCCGCCGAAGACACGCTCGAGCGGCTCAAAGCCTGGCGCAAGATCTGCCCGGACATCACCGTGCGCTCGACCTTCATCGTCGGCTTCCCCGGCGAGACCGAAGGCGACTTCCAGCAGCTGCTCGACTGGCTCGACGAAGCGCAGCTCGATCGGGTCGGCTGCTTCAAGTACTCGCCGGTCGAAGGCGCGGCCGCGAACGCGCTCGCCGATCCGGTCCCTGAGGCCGTGAAGGACGAGCGCTATCACCGCTTCATGCAGAAGCAGGCCGCGATCAGCGAGGAGAAGCTCAAGGCGAAGGTCGGCAAGACGCTCGAGGTGCTGGTCGACGAGGTCACCGACGGCGGCGCGCTCGGGCGCTCGCACGCGGATGCGCCGGAGATCGACGGCACCGTGAAGATCGCCTACGAGGGTCCGGGCAAGCTCAAGAGCGGGCAGCGGGTGAAGGTGCGCATCACCGCCGCCGACACCTACGATCTCGCCGGCGTGTTGATCTAACTCGTCGTCCCCGTTAGGATTTGGACATAACTACAGGGAGCGACGCGATGAGAAACCTGATCCTGATCGGTGCAGCGCTGGCTTGCTTCGCCTGTTCTTCGGAGCCTGCGTACACCGGATCGGCGAGCGCGCCCGCATCGCGGCCGGCGCCGAAGAACTCGTACGGCGCGATCGCCGCGTCGCGCGCAACGCTCGCGACGGGTTACGCGATCAATCAGGATTCTGCGCAGGAAGCCGAGCATCTCGCGATGCAGGAATGCCAGAAGAACGCCGAAGGCCATCCCTGCCAGATCCGCGTGCACATCCGCAATGCCTGCGGCGCGATCGCCGACGGCACCAACATGCACGCCGGCTACGCCTGGGGCACCACCAAGGAAAAGGCCGAAGAGCAGGCAATGAAGAACTGCCAGGTCTACGGCCAGAACTGCCAGGTCAGCGCGAGCTTCTGCTCGCCGCAGCGGCCGGCGCTGTCGGGCGAAGTCCAGCAGTAAAGCGTGGGTCGCCCTTCAGGGCGACGCTTCAAGCAATCGATCGAACCCGAACGCGCGCGGATTGAGCACGTTGTTCGGATCGCGCATCCGTTTTGCCGCGACCATCTCGCGCAGCGCCGCGGCTGGCGTGCGTCGCGCGAATTCCTCCGCCCACTTGGTGCCGACGCCATGCTCGGCGCTGAACGTGCCGCCGAACTGCTGCGTGACGTCGAGCACGAGCTGAACGAGCTCGCGCGCGCTCGCATCGACGGGATGCTTCGCGTCGCCGAGCAGATGCAGATGCGCGCCGCCGACGCCGGCATGACCGAAGGCGACGAGCTCCACGTGCGGATGTGATTCGCGGATCGCCGACTCGAGCGCCGCGAGGTAATCGCCGAACACAGCCGTTGGCGCCGCCGTGTCGAATGCGAGCCGGCCGCCGCCGCGCGCGCGCATCCGCAACGTGCTCGATTCGCTGATCGAATGGCGGATCTCCTTCAGCGCCTTGAGCGGCGCATAGCCGATCCGCTCTTCCGGCAGCGCGAGCTCCTTGGCGAGGAAGTCATAGAGGCGCGCGGTGAGATCGTCCTCGCCGCCGGATTTCACCTGCAGCAGCAGGTAGAACCTCGCTTGCGGATCGCGCTCGAACGGCCATCGGAAGGCTGATCCCTTCGCGGCGCGCAAGAGCTCCATCGCCTCGCGCGAGATGAACTCGAATTCCTCGACATCGCCGGCGAACTCCGCGCGTGCAGCGCCGAGCACGTCCATCGCCGCCGGCATCGTGTCGACCGGGATCAACGCCGCTTCGCGCTGCGCCGGGATCGGGTGCAGTCGCACGCGCACGCGGGTGATCACGCCGAGCACGCCTTGCGAGCCGATCAGGCGATTGCCGAAGTGTGCCGAGTTGATCGCAAGCTGCTTCGGCGACGGAGCGCGCCATGCTTCGCCCACGTCGACATCGGCGGCGCGACCGTCGCCCCAGAATCCCCACGCGGCGTCGCAGAGATTCGCGGCGGTGCCGTAGCAAACTGCGTTCGCACCCGCCGAGCCGTTGGCGACGCAGGCGCCCAGCGTCGCGGCGGACGACGAGCCCATCTCGAGCGGAAACATCAGCCCCGCGGGCTCGAGCGCCGCATTGAGCGCGTCGATCGAGACGCCGGCTTCCACCGTCGCGAGCCTCGCCGATGCGTCGATCTGCAGAATCCGGTTGAGCTTCTCGAGCGAGAGCACCGCCTCGCCGTCCGGGCGCTGCGCTTCGACCAGCCCGGTGCGTCCGGCACTGAGCACGAGCTTCAGCCCGTCGCGATTGGCCGCTTCGATTATCGAAGCGATCTCCGCTTCCGACTCCGCCAGCAAGACGCACTCGGCACGGCCCGGACGGCCGCGCTCCGGAACTTCATAGCGCGACAGGCGCTCTTTGTTGCGGACACAGCGCGCTCCAAGAAGGGATTCGAAATGTCCGCTGGCGTACATAGCCGCACGATAGCAAATGCAATCATTGCCCTGACGCTCGCTGCGTCGAGCGCCGCGCGCGCGGATGCGCCGAAGCTGCCGCTGCCGTTGCCGGAAGACAAGCCCAAGCTGAACACCCCTGAGCAGCAGCAGGCGCCGACGCCGTTCGCCACCGAGCAGAAGCCCGAGCCGAAGCCCGGCTGGGGCGTCGGCAAGGGCAAGAGCTATTTCATTCCCGCGCTCGACATCGTGCTCTTCGATTTCGGCGTGAACCGCTTCGACCACTACGTCGTCGACGACGAGGTCTACGGCTCGCCGACCTCGAACTTCCGCCAGAACATCCACCGGCACTGGGTCGTCGACACCGATCCGTTCTCGGTGAACCAGTTCTTCCACCCGTACCAGGGATCGATGTACCAGCAGTTCGCGCGCTCGGCGGGACTCGGATTCTGGGAGTCGTCCATCTACACGTTCATGGGCAGCGCGCTGTGGGAGACCGCGGGCGAGCACACGGCACCGTCGATCAACGACCAGGTCGCCACCGGCATCGGCGGCAATTTCCTCGGCGAGCCGCTGTTCCGCATGGCGAGCCTCTTGCTCGAGACCAACGACAACGAGAAGCCGGGCTTCTGGCGCGGCCTCGGCGCCGCCATCATCTCGCCGTCGACGATGGCGAACCGCATCTTCTACGGCGACAAGTTCGACGGCGTCTTCCCGAGCCATGATCCGCCGGTGTTCACGCGCATCGACCTCGGCGTGATCATCTCGGCGCACGAGAGCTCGACCGTCAATGCGAGCGCAGAAACCGGAACCACCGGGATTCCGCAGGAGTACAAGAAGAACGTCGCGAGCCTCGACGCGACCATCGCGTACGGCCTGCCCGGCAAGCCGGGCTACACCTATACGCGACCGTTCGACTACTTCTCCTTCGAGTTCACTGCCGCGACGACGAACAGCTTCGAGAACATCATCAGCCGCGGCTTGCTGCTGGGCACCGACTACGCGTGGGGCGACAACTATCGCGGCATCTGGGGCATGTACGGCACGTTCGACTACATCGCACCGCAGATCTTCCGCGTGTCGACCACCGGCGTCGGGCTGGGCACGACCAATCAATGGTGGATGTCCCGCAGCGTCGCGGTGCAGAGCACGTTCCTCGCCGGCACGGCCTATGGCGCCGGCGGCGTCATCCGCGGCGCGGGCGTGGGTCCTTCCAACGCCAACGGCGAAGGCCAGCGCGACTATCACTACGGCTTCACGCCGCAGGGCCTGGTCGCGGCGCGACTGATCTTCGGCGATCGATTCGCCATCGATTCCACCGTGCGCGACTACTACGTGAGCCGCCTGGGCGCGAGCGAGAGCACGGGCGACGAGAACATCCTGCGCGCGGACCTCTCGATGACGCTGCGCGTGTGGAACCTGCACGGGCTCACCGTGCGTTACACGGAATCGCGCCGCAACGCGAACTACGAGGGCATCGGGCCGACGCGCCAGAACGTCGGCGCGATCAGCATCGTCTATTCGCTGCTCGGCCAGACACGCTTCGGCGCCGTCGACTGGCGGCCGCCGGAACAAGGAGGTCCTCCGCAATGAGAGCGCTCGGGCGCTTGCTCATCGCGCTGCTGATCTCGTTGCCAGTCGTGGGCCGGGCGCAGGAATCCACGACGCCGCCGCCGCAGGACAAGGTCAACGATCGCGCGATCCTCGCCGGCGACATCGTCACCGGCCTCATGCCCGTGCTCGCGTTCGGCAAAGCCTGGCTCGGCGAGAACGACAACCGCGGCATGAAGCAATGGATGTGGAGCACCGCGATCGACGAAGTCGTGTTGACCGCGGCGCGCGTCGGCTTCAACGAAACCAGCTGGGGCAAGCGCCCGAACGGCAACGCCTACGGCTTCCCTTCCGGTCACGCCGGCTTCCTCTATTCGCAGACGGCGTTCCTCCAGTACCGCTACGGCTGGACCTGGGGCGTGCCGTCATTCGTGGTCGCGACGGGCGTCAATTACATCCGCGTGCGCTACCACAAGCACCGCTGGCGCGACATCATCGCGGCCGGCGGCTTGTCGTACGCCTTGTCCTGGCCGGTGGTCTCGCGCTACGACGGAGGCGTGGTCATCACGCCGGTCGTCGAGCCGGGGGCGTGGGGCGTGCAGGTCGAGAAGACGTTCGGCGATCCGAAATAAAAAAACCGCTCCGGGAGCGGCCGCCTCGGCGACACCGCTGAAATAAAAAACGGCTCCGATCTCTCGGAGCCGAGGGTGAACGGCGCTGGGGTTTCGGGCAGTCAGCGCCGGGTGCGAATGAGTCCCGCGAGGATTCCTGCGATGCGGAACGGCGGACGATCCTGCGAATCCGGATCGACGTCGCCGAGATCGATCTCGATCGGCTTGTAGCGCGGATCGGCATTCTCGGATTTGAGCGTGATGCGATTGCCGCGGCGGTAGTAGCGCTTCAGCGTGACGGTGTCGGCGCTCGTGCGCTTCTCCGCGACCACTGCAGCGACGATGGTGCCGTTGTCGGCCTCTTCCTGCGCGTGGATCGCGACCAGATCGCCGTCGAGGATGCCGGCGTCGATCATCGACTCGCCGGCAACGCGATGAAGGAAATCGGCGCGCGGGCGGAACAGATCGGGATCGACGGTGACGTGCTCGTCGATGTTCTCGGGGGCGGTGATCGGCGTGCCGGCGGCGATACGGCCGATCAGCGGCAATTCGAATTGATACGCGAGCGCGCGCTGTGACTGCTCGAGCAGCCGGATGCCGCGCGAGCTGCCGCGCACGATCTGGATGTACCCCTTGGCTTCGATCGCACGCAGATGCGATTCGGCTGCGCTCGGCGAGCCGAAGCCGAACTCTTCGGCGATGTCCTGGCGCGTCGGCGGCATGCCAGAGCGGCGCAGGTGCTTCTGGATGAAGCTGAGGATCTCGGCCTGGCGGTCTGTGAGCTCGATTGGCGGCATGGCGGCAACTCCGGCCAGTTACTGTATGGACATAGACTAGTGTATGGAATTACACTTGTCCAGCCCCAGCCAAGAAACCGGAGTCCTGCGATGACCGCCGCCGCCCGCGAACTGCTCTTCCCCGCGACCGCTCCCGCTCGCGCGCTCGCGCCGTCACGCGCCCTGAAGCCGCGCCGCCGCGCTTATCGCCGCGGCGAGTTCGGCCGGCCCAAGTTCGTCGAGCTCGATCCGCAGATCGCGCCCGCCGGCCGCGAGGCGAAATTCTGGGAGCGCTACGCGATCCCGTGCGGCATCGGCGCGTTCTGGATCGTCTTCGTGGCTTCCAACTGGGATTCGCTCGGCAAGGTCTTCGGCTTGACCTGACGCTGCTCCATCTTCTGGAACGCGATCAGCAGCCATAGCCAGGCTGCGAGCACGGAGAAGATCAGCAGGAGCGGCGCCCAGATCAGCACCGACAATTCCGACGGCACGATGCCGCTCGTGCCCGCGTCGGTGACTGCTACGACAACCGGTGTCATCGCGTCCATCTGGCTCTCCCAAACCTGGCCCTTCATGGGCCGGGTTCAGGAGACCAGTTCTGCATCGAGCGCTCAACGACGCACTGTGAGCTGGCTCGCACTTCCCGCAGGTGCGACTGTGAGCCAGCCCGCAATTCCGTCGGAAACCGCTTTCTAGCTCGAAGTGAGCGCCGAAGCCGGGACGGTGATCGTCTTGCCGCGCACGCTGATGCGCCCCGCCTTGGCGAAGTCCTTCAGGATCATTCCGGCGAGCTCGCGCGAGCAGCCGGCGAGCTTGCCGAGATCCTGCCGCGTGATGCGCAGCGTGCGCGTGTCGCCGCGCGCGTCGATGTTCGCGGCCATGTCCTTCAGCACGATCCACATGCGATCCGCCGCGTGCAGCGCGGGCATCTCCGCGAGTCGGTGGTTCACCGTGCGCAGCCGATGCGCGAGCTGGCCCGCGAGCTCGAGCCACAGGCTCGGATATTTGCGGGTGAGCTCCACGAACGGCTCGTAGCCGATCTCGAGCAGCGCGCAGTCGGATGCGGTCTTGATCATCGCGCTGCGCGCCTCGACGCCGGGGAACAGGCACATCTCGCCGAAGAAGTCGCCGGGATACAGATAGGCGAGCAGCAGATCCGGATCGCGCGGGCTCGCGTAGCGCACCGCGACCAAGCCGGAAACGATGAGATAGAGATGCCCGGGCTTCGAGCCTTCCTCGATCACCACGCGGTTCTTCGGCAGATCGCGATGGCGCGCGAGCTTGAACAGCTCGCGGAATCCGGGATCGCGGCTGACCCGATCGAAGTTGGTGGTCATGCGCTCAAGGCTATTCGACCGTGACCGACTTCGCCAGATTGCGCGGTTGGTCGACGTCGGTGCCGCGCAGCACCGCGGTGTGGTACGCAAGGAGCTGCAGCGGCACGGTGTAGACCAGCGGCGCCTGCAGCGCCTCGATGTGCTCGGGCATCAGCAGGACCTCGATCCCGGGCTCGCTCTTGAAGCCCGTACTCGGATCGGCGAACACGTAGAGCTGTCCGCCGCGCGCGCGCACTTCCTGCAGGTTCGACTTCAACTTCTCGAGCAGCGTGTTGTTCGGCGCCACCGCGACGACGGGCATGTCGGCGTCGACCAGCGCGAGCGGACCGTGCTTGAGCTCGCCGGCCGCGTAGGCCTCGGCGTGGATGTAGGAGATCTCCTTGAGCTTGAGCGCGCCTTCCATCGCGACCGGGAACGTCGGGCCGCGGCCGAGGAACAGCGCGTGGTGCTTGTCCTTGAACGCTTGCGCCCACGCCTTGATCTGCGGCTCGAGCTTCAGCGTGTGCTCGACCTGCTCCGGCACGTGCGCCATCTGCTTCACGAAGCGGCGCAGCAGCGCCGGCTCCATGCCGTTGTGACGCGCGAGCGCGCCGCCGAGCAATCCGAGCGCCGCGAGCTGCGTGGTGAACGCTTTTGTCGATGCGACGCCGACTTCCGGGCCGGCGCGCGTCATCAGCACCATGTCCGACTCGCGCACCAGCGACGACTCGGGCACGTTGCAGATCGCGGCTGTCGCGACGTAGCCGAGCTTCTTCGCCTCGCGCAGCGCGGCGAGCGTATCAGCCGTTTCACCTGACTGCGAGATCGCAAGGAACAGCGTTCCCGGCGGAACCACGGGTCGCCGATAGCGATATTCGCTCGCGACCTCGACGGAGCACGGCAGCCGCGCGCCCTGCTCGATGTAATAGCGAGCGATGAGACCGGCGTGATAGCTCGTGCCGCACGCGACGATGTGCACGCCCTTCACCATCGGCAGCACGTCTTTCGCGCGCGGGCCGAGCGCGGCCTCGAGGATGTGATCGCCGGCGATGCGCTCGTTCAACGTATCGGCGATCGCACGCGGCTGCTCGAAGATCTCCTTCTGCATGTAGTGCGCGTACTCGCCGCGCTCGACCGCGTCGGCGGAGAGCTTGGACTCGTGCACCTTGCGGATGACGGCCTTGCCGGCGCGGTCGTAGATCTTCACGCCTTCACGACGCACGTCGGCGAGCTCGCCTTCCTCGAGGAACTGGAAGCGCCGCGTCACCGGCAGCAGCGCCTGCACGTCGGAGGCGACGAAGTTCTCGCCCTCGCCCAGGCCGACGACGAGCGGGCTCGCGATGCGCGCGGCGATGATGCGATCGGGCGTCTGCGCGTCGAGCACGACGATCGCGTAGGCGCCTTCGAGCTTGCGCACGGCCTGCTGGACGGCGGTGGTGAGATCAGCCCCCGCCTTGACGTTCTCGTAGATCAGATGCGCGACGACTTCGGTGTCGGTCTCGGACGAGAACTTCACGCCACGGCTCTGCAGCTCGCTCTTGAGCTCGACGTGGTTCTCGATGATGCCGTTGTGGATCACCGCGATGCGCCCGCCGGACACATGCGGATGCGCGTTGGCTTCGGTGACGCCGCCGTGGGTCGCCCAGCGCGAGTGCGCGATGCCGACCTTCCCCGCGTGCGGCTGCGCCTTGAGCTTCTCGTCGAGGCGCACGACCTTGCCGACCGCGCGCGTGAGCCCGAGCTTGCCGCTGGCCTCGATCACCGCAACGCCGGTGGAGTCGTAGCCGCGATACTCGAGGCGGCGCAGGCCTTCGATCAGGATACCGACGACGTCGCGATCGGCGACCGCGCCGACGATGCCGCACATGTGGAGCCCCGGACCTGGAAAGAGGTCCGGCTATTTTATCAGCGGCGCTGCCGTCGCCAGATCGTTGCGAACAGTGCGGGCAGCATCAGGAACCAGAGCGTCATCCCGTCGAGGGCGCCGCCGCCGGAAGAGCCTCCGCCCGAACCGCCGGAGGAAGACGGCGACGAGCCGCCGCCGGAGCTCGAGCCGCTGCCTTGCGTCGGCGGCAGCGGCAACGTGTCGGCCATCTGAACGGCGAGCACCGCATCGAGACCTTCGGCATCGTACGCCTGCGGCGACGACAGGATCTTCGCCACGTCGCCCGGCGAGAGATTCGGATTCGCGGCGATCACCATCGCGGCGACCGCGGAGGCGACCGCAGTCGCGAACGAGCTGCCGGTCACGCCGGCCCAATCCGGAATCGGCGCGAGCGGCGTGCCGGACGGCATCACCGTGAACAGGTTGGTGCCGGGCGCCGGGATGATCGGCATCGGCTCGCTGGTGATCGGCAGGCTCTTCGCCGCCGAAGCGGTGACGACGCCGACGATGCCCGAGAGACCGGCCATCGACTGCGAGATCTGCGGCGTGCTTTCGCCGAGCGCCGTGATGACGATCGAGCCGGCCTCGTTCGCCTGCCGGATCGCATCGACGAGTCCGGGATCGTTCATGTTCGACATCACGTACGACACGTTGATCACCGCGGCGCGCTCCGGCGAAGCCAGTCCGTAGTCGTTGCGGATGCCGGCCGCGTAAAGGATGCCCTGGCGCAGCAGGTTGCTGTCGGTCTGCCCGCTCGAATCGGCGCAGCAGATCTTCACGGGCAGGATGCGCGCGCTCGGATACACGGCGCGCGGCCAGATCGACAGCAGCGGATCGCCGGTGATGATGCCGGCGACCGCGGTGCCATGCGTGTAGAGGACGGAGTCGGTCATCTTCAGCCCGACGTCGACGCCGCCGGTGAAGACGTTGTAGCCGGGGACGAGCTTCGTCACCAGCGACGGATGCAGGACCTCGAAGCTCGTGTCGAGCACCGCGACCAGCGGCGAGGCGCTCGACGGCAGCAGCGCTGCTGCGGCAATCGCGCGCAGGCTGGTGATCTCGGCGCCGATCGGCTTCTCCGCTTTCGCGGCGAAGCTCGACAGCAGAAGGAGAGCGGGCACAAAAAAACGGCCATGAGGCCGCAGGAAAGAGGGCATCGGAGCACCTGCAAGGGACCTGCGTATTTCACGTCAGTGCAAGTCCTGTGCTCAGTGGTACAAAGCTCACGAGCGCCGGAAAACCGGCGCGATGCCTGTCGGTAATTCCTCTATTTCTTCTTGGTGGGCCGCTGCCAGCCCGGGATGACCTTCTGCTCGCGCGCGCGGCAGATTGCCAGCACGCCTGGCGGCACATCGCGGGTGATGGTCGAGCCGGCGCCGACGGTGGCGCCGTCGCCGACTTTCACCGGTGCTACTAATTGCGTATCAGACCCGATGAAGGCGTCGTCGCCGACGACCGTGGGATGCTTGTGCGCGCCGTCGTAATTCACCGTGATGACACCGGCGCCGACGTTGACGCGCGCGCCGATGGTGGCGTCGCCGACGTATGCGAGATGATTGGCCTTGGCGCCGGGGCCGAGCGTCGATTTCTTCACCTCGACGAAGTTGCCGATGTGCACCGAGTCGCCGAGCCTGGTCTCCGGACGGATGCGCGCGAACGGGCCGATGCGGCAATCGCGGCCGGTGTCGACGAAGTCGAGCACGCTGTGCGCGTCGATCTTGGTGCCGTCACCGAGCCGCGCATTGCGCAGGATCACGTACGGCCCGACGGTTACGTTGTCGCCGAGCTCGACGTCGCCTTCCACGACGACGCCGACGTCGAGGCTGCAATCGCGGCCGTGCTTCAGCGTGCCGCGCAGATCGAAGCGCGCGGGATCCGCGAGATTCAAGCCGTCGCGCATCAGCTTGTCGGCCTTCGCGCGCTGGTAGGCGCGCTCCTGCTGCGCGAGCTGCGCGCGATCGTTGACGCCCAGGACCTCTTCGGGCGACGCCGTGGCGAGCGGCGTGACCTTCACCTTGTCCTTGAGCGCGAGGCGCACGAAGTCGGTGAGATAGAACTCGCGCTTCTCGTTCTTGTCGTCGATGCGCGCGAGCCAGGACTTGAGCCGCTTCGCCGGCGCGACCATGAAGCCGGTGTTGACCTCCCGGATCGCGCGTTGCTTCTCGCTCGCATCGCGTTCCTCGACGATGCCGACGATCGCACCGCGGCGATCGCGCAGGATGCGCCCATAGCCGAACGGCTCGTCCAGCACCGCCGTGAGCAGCGCCGCGCCGGTGCCGGCGGCACAGATCAACTCCCGCAGCGTCTCCGGGCGGATCAGCGGAACGTCGCCGTAAGCGACGAGCACGGTCGCGTCGTCGGGGATCTTCGGCATCGCCTGCAACACCGCGTGCGCGGTGCCGAGCTGCCGTTCCTGCAGGACCCAGCTGAGCGGCGTCGTCGTTCGATACGACGACTCGCACCAGGCGCGCACCGCGTCGGCGCCGTGGCCGTGCACGATGTGGCATCCGGCGGCTTCGAGCGCGATCGCGGTGTCGAGCACGTGCGCGAGCAGCGGACGTCCGGCGAGCGGGTGCAGCACTTTCGGCAGCGACGATTTCATCCGCGTGCCCTGCCCCGCGGCGAGGATCACCACGTGCAGCTGCGGGTCGGCCTTCTGGCCGACGCTATCTTTCCGGCTTGGTCTTGCGGGCTTCGTCGAACTGCGGCGCGTAGGCTTGGACAAAGGCGTTGTGCAGCAGGTTGATGAGGGTGTCCAGAGTACTGGTTTTCGGGTTCTTCAGCGTACCGTTGAACTCGACCTTGGTCGCCAGCTGGTTCTCGGGCTGGTTCTTGAACAGGTTCTTGACGAAGCCCGCCGTCGCTTCCCACGCGACGCGCAGCGGATTGTCGTGCTGCTCCTCGACGTCCTGCTTCCAGCTCGCGATCTTCACGTCCTGCAGGATCGGCTTCGCGTAGCCGGTGAGCTGACTGTCCTTCGCCTGCATCTGCACGACGAGGTCGCCGCTGCCGGAGGCGGCATCGAGCTTCGCGTAGGCCTGGAACAGCGGATTGAGCTTGGTCACGTCGATGTGCGTGACCCTCAAGTCGAAGGTGAAATCGGTGAAGTCGGTGAACGGGTCGAACGTCGCTTTCGTCTCCATCGGTGCGTCGTCGAGGATCAGCGCGTTGAGCTCGAGATCGGCGACGCGCTTGCCATCGCGATCGCGCACGTTGGTCAGGTTCTTCACCACGCCGTTGACCTTGGTCGCGCGCAGGTCGACCGGCGGATTCGAGATGAAGTTGCGGAAGAACACGGTGCTGTCGACGACGCGCACCTCGTTGAGCTTGACGGGCAGGATCGCTTCGAGCTCGCGGCGCCAGTTCACGCCGCCGCCGGCCTGCGAGCTCGACTGACTGCCGCCGTCGACGAAGTTGAGCTGCGCCCGATCGAACTCGACGCGGCCGACGATGCCGCCGTGGAAGATCTCCTTCCAGCTGATGGCGAGATCGACGCGCGGCGCGTCGAGCAGCGGCACCGGGACTTTGCCCGTGGCTTTCTGGATGACCAGCTTGTTGAGGCTGTAGGCGCCGCGCCACAGATGGATGTCGACGTCGGCGACGTGCCCGTGATAGTCGCCCATGCGATCGATGCGCGCGTTGATCTGATCGCGCACGAGCTCGGGGAGGTACGCGCGGAGCGCGACCAGCGCGAGCACGAGGATGAGGAATGCGAGGAAGAGCTTCTGCCCGCGGCGCAAGTGCTGGCGATGACGCGCGCCGGCGTGCATGGTCGTTGTGCTGCCCATGCACCTTGAGACCCCTGGCGCGGCGCCGGGGTTTCAGGTTTCAGCAGCCGCCGGAGCCCCAGCAGACGCGGAACGAATCGCCGCCGTCACCCGGTACCGACGGGCTCGCCAGCACATTGCCGCTCTGATCGACCATCTCGCTGCGCTGCGACAGCTGCAGCGCCGGGTTGGCGCCGTTCACGGTCAGGCCGGTGAACTGCACCGTCCCGAAATTCGCCAGCGCCATCTGGCCCGCGCCGCCGGTGCCCGCGGAGAGCGGCGCTTCCTCGATCCACTCCGCGGTGTCGCCGGCGGCGAGATAAGGAATCGTCTGGTTGAACGTCCAGCCCTGCGTGGCGTTCACGATCGCGATGGTCCAGACGACGAGCGTGCTGCCGATGGTGACGGTGATCTGATCGCCGGGATTCACCGGATAGTCACCGGTGACGAGGAGGAATCCGTCGGCGGGGACCTGCGGCGCGGGCAGCGCTTCCCACCAGGCGTGGAAGGATTTGTCGGAGCCGCTGCAGTCCTGCTCGGTGCCGGCCTGGATCAGCGTGGGATCCTGGGTCACTCCGCCGCCGATGCCGATCCAGGTCGAGCTGTTCGCGTCGCCGGAGCAGTTGAGATCGGGCACGATCCAGCTGCCGCTGATCGAGGTGAACGTCGTGGGCAGGCCGGACTGCACATAGCCGGCCCAGTTCAGCGATTGGGTTTCGTCGCCCGAGGGTGCGGGCGTATTGGATTGACCACCGGGCGGGTTATTCGAAGTGTCGCTCGGAGTGCCGCTGCTGTCGTCGCCACCCCCACACGCACTCAACACGAGCGCAACGCTCAAGAGACTGGCGATGCGCGCGATGCTGGTCATGTTCGCTATCCGCCGCGGGTGATGTTCTTCAGCTCTTCGACGAACTTGAGACGCGCCGCGGCCTCGACGAGTTCCTGCTGCGCCTGCTTGAGATCGGTCTCGGACTTGGCGCCGGCCAGCTTGGCTTCGGCTTCTTCCTTGGCCTTGCGGGCGGCGGTCTCGTCGGCGTCCTTGGCGCGCAGCGCGGTGTCGGCGAGCACGGTCACGAGATGCGGCTGCACCTCGAGGATGCCGCCGCCGACGAAGAACCGGAGCTCCTCGCCGCTCGGCGTCTGCACGCGCAGCTGACCGGGCTTCATCGTGGTCAGGAGCGGCGCGTGGCGCGGCGCGATGCCGACCTCACCCTGCGACGCGGGCGCGAACACCATCGCGGCCTCGCCGTGATGGATGTGGCCTTCCGCGGAAACGATGTCGACGTG
This sequence comes from Nevskiaceae bacterium, assembly GCA_035650495.1. Lineage (GTDB taxonomy): Bacteria > Pseudomonadota > Gammaproteobacteria > Nevskiales > Nevskiaceae > DASRHK01. The sequence goes on from DASRHK010000184.1 coordinate 25,029, forward strand.
CAGCTGCGCCATGACGTCCTCTTACAGCTTCTTTGCTTTTTCGACCGCTTCGTCGATCGTGCCGACCATGTAGAACGCCTGCTCGGGGAGATGATCCATCTGGCCGTCGACGATCGCGCGGAAGCCGCGGATCGTCTCCTTGAGCGGGACGTACTTGCCCGGCGAGCCGGTGAACACTTCGGCGACGTGGAACGGCTGGCTCAAGAAGCGCTGCAGCTTGCGCGCGCGCGACACGACCAGCTTGTCGGTCTCGGAGAGCTCGTCCATGCCGAGGATCGCGATGATGTCCTTCAGCTCCTTGTAGCGCTGGAGCACGCCCTGCACGTCGCGCGCGGTCGAGTAGTGCTCGGCGCCGATGACGTTTGGATCGAGCTGACGCGACGTCGAGTCGAGCGGATCGACCGCCGGATAGATGCCGAGCGCAGCGATGTCGCGCGACAGCACGACGGTGGAATCCAGGTGCGCGAAGGTCGTCGCCGGCGACGGATCGGTGAGATCGTCGGCGGGAACGTAGACAGCCTGGATCGAGGTGATCGAGCCCTTCTTGGTCGAGGTGATGCGCTCCTGCAGCACGCCCATCTCTTCGGCGAGCGTCGGCTGATAACCCACCGCCGACGGCATGCGTCCGAGCAGCGCCGACACTTCGGTGCCCGCGAGCGTGTAGCGATAGATGTTGTCGATGAACAGCAGGATGTCGCGGCCTTCGTCGCGGAAGTACTCGGCCATGGTCAGGCCGGTGAGCGCGACGCGCAGCCGGTTGCCCGGCGGCTCGTTCATCTGGCCGTACACCATCGCCACCTTCGACTCGCCGAGGTTCTTCGCGTTGACGACGCCCGACTCCATCATCTCGTGATAGAAGTCGTTGCCCTCACGCGTGCGCTCACCCACGCCGGCGAACACGGACAGGCCCGAGTGCGCCTTCGCGATGTTGTTGATGAGCTCCATCATGTTGACGGTCTTGCCGACGCCGGCGCCGCCGAACAGGCCGACCTTGCCGCCCTTGGCGAACGGGCAGAGCAGATCGATGACCTTGATGCCGGTCTCCAGCAATTCAGTCGAGCCCGACTGATCCTCGTAGCTCGGCGCCTTGCGATGGATCGGCCAATGCTCCTTGGACTTCACCGGACCGACTTCGTCGATCGGGTCGCCGAGCACGTTCATGATGCGGCCGAGCGTCGCCGGGCCCACCGGCACCGAGATCGGCGCGCCGGTGTTGGTCGCGGTCATGTTGCGCTTCAGGCCTTCCGACGAGCCGAGCGCGATGCAGCGCACGGTGCCGTCGCCGAGCTGCTGCTGGACTTCCAGCGTGAGCTCGGAGCCTTCGATCTTGAGCGCGTCGTAGACCTTCGGGATCGCGTCGCGCGGGAATTCCACGTCGACGACGGCGCCGATGATCTGGACGATCTTGCCGGTGTTGGTCATTTCTTTCGTAGCCATTGCTTGAATCCCGAAGTTAAACCGCTGCGGCGCCGCCGACGATCTCGGACAGCTCCTTGGTGATGTTGGCCTGGCGCGCCTTGTTGTAGGTGATCTGCAGCTTGTTGATGATCTTGCCGGCGTTGTCCGACGCGGACTTCATCGCGACCATGCGCGCGCTCTGCTCGCACGCCGCGTTCTCGACCACCGCCTGATAGACCTGCGACTCGACGTAGCGCTGCAGGACCGTGTCCAGCAGCTCCTTCGGATCGGGCTCGTAGAGATAGTCCCAATGCGAGAGCAGGTTCTCGTCCTTCACCGGCTCGATCGGCAGGAGCTGCGCGACCGTCGGCTTCTGCGTCATGGTGTTCACGAACGCGTTCGAGATCAGGAAGAGCCGATCGACCTTCTCTTCGCGATAGGCGTCGGTCAGCACCTTGATGGTGCCGAGCAGCTGCTCCGTCGTCGGCTTGTCGCCGAGGTGCGTCGCAGTCGCCAGCACCTTGCCGCCGACGCGCTTGAAGAAGCCGACCGCCTTGTTGCCGATCAGCGCGACGTCGACCTCGACGTTCTTGTCCTTCCACTCGCGCATCGCGCGGATCGCCGTGCGGAAGACGTTCATGTTCAATCCGCCGGCGAGACCGCGATCCGACGACACGATCAGGATCGCGACGCGCTTCACTTCTCGCTCGACCGTGAACGGATGGCGATACTCGAGCTTCGCCTGCGCGAGATGACCGAGCGCGCGGCGGATCAGCACGGCGTAAGGACGCGCGAGCGCCATGCGCTCCTGCGCCTTGCGCATCTTGCTCATCGCCACCTTTTCCATCGCCCGCGTGATCTTCTGCGTGTTCTTCACGCTCTTGATCTTGTTGCGGATCTCTTTTGCGCCTGGCACTGCGGTTCTCTCTTTAGATCGCCGACTGCTTGATGAACGCTTCCATCGCGCCTTTCAGCTCGGCCTCGAGACCGTCGTTCCAGTCGCCGGTGTTGAGCTTGTCGAGCGTGGCCTTCGCGCTGGTGGCGAGATACGTGTGCAGCGCGGCTTCCCACGCGAGCACCTTCGTCACGTCGACCTTGTCGATGTAGCCCTTCTCGACCGCGTACAGCGTCGCGGCCATCTGGCCGACCGACAGCGGCGCGTATTGCTTCTGCTTCATCAGCTCGGTGACGCGCTGGCCGCGCTCGAGCTGCTTGCGGGTCGCTTCGTCGAGGTCGGAGGCGAACTGTGCGAACGCCGCGAGCTCGCGATACTGCGCGAGCGCGAGGCGCACGCCGCCGCCAAGCTTCTTGATCACCTTGGTCTGCGCAGCACCACCGACGCGCGACACCGAGATACCGGCGTTCATCGCGGGACGAATACCGGCGTTGAAGAGATCGGTCTCGAGGAAGATCTGGCCGTCGGTGATCGAGATCACGTTGGTCGGAACGAACGCGGACACGTCACCGGCCTGCGTCTCGATGATCGGCAGCGCGGTGAGCGAGCCGGTCTTGCCCTTCACTTTTCCATTCGTGAACTTCTCGACGTACGCCTCGTTCACGCGCGCGGCGCGCTCGAGCAGACGCGAGTGCAGATAGAACACGTCGCCCGGATACGCCTCGCGGCCCGGCGGGCGGCGCAGCAGCAGCGATACCTGGCGATACGCCCAGGCCTGCTTGGTGAGATCGTCGTAGATGATCAGGGCGTCTTCGCCGTTGTCGCGGAAGTACTCGCCCATCGAACAGCCCGAGTACGGCGCGATGAACTGCATCGCCGCCGATTCCGACGCCGAGGCCGCGACGACGATGGTGTTCGCCATCGCGCCGTTCTCCTCGAGCTTGCGCACGACGTTGGCGATCGAGCTGGCCTTCTGGCCGATCGCGACGTAAATGCACTTAATGCCCGAGTTCTTCTGATTGATGATCGTATCGATCGCGAGCGCGGTCTTGCCGGTCTGGCGGTCGCCGATGATCAGCTCGCGCTGGCCGCGGCCGATCGGCACCATCGCGTCGACCGACTTGTAGCCGGTCTGCACCGGCTGCGACACCGACTTGCGCGCGATGACGCCGGGCGCGACCTTCTCGATCGGCGCATGACCCGCGGCCTTCACCGGACCCTTGCCGTCGATCGGACGGCCGAGCGCGTCGACCACGCGGCCGAGCAGGCCGGGACCGATCGGCACTTCGAGGATGCGACCGGTCGTCTTGACCGTGTCGCCTTCGGCGAGATGCTTGTAGTCGCCGAGGACGACCGCGCCGACGGAGTCGCGCTCGAGGTTGAGCGCGAGCCCGAAGGTGTTGCCCGGGAACTCGAGCATCTCACCCTGCAGCGCGTCGGACAGGCCGTGGATGCGCACGATGCCGTCCTGCAGCGACACGATGACGCCGGTGTTGCGCGCTTCGGTCGCCGCTTCGAAATTCTTGATCCGCGACTTGATGAGGTCGCTGATCTCGGAAGGGTTCAGTTGCATGTCGAAAATCCTCCAGAAAACGTTTCAGGCGGTCAGCGCAGTGCGGAGCTGGTCGAGCTCGCCTGCCACGCTGCCGTCGATGACCAGGTCACCCGCGCGCACACGCGCGCCGGCGATGAGCGATGCGTCGGTCTGCCACTGCACGTCGACGTCGCGATTGAGGCGCTTGCGGATCGCTCCGACCAGCGTCTCTTTCTGCGCGCCGTCGACCGTGGTGGCGGTCGTGATCTCCACTTCGACGCGCGACTCGAACTCGGCCTTGAGCGCTTCGTACTGCTCCTGGATCACGGGCGCGAGCTTCAAGCGGTCGTACTCGACGAGCAGGCGCAGCAGGTTCTTCGCTTCGTCGGATGCGGCCTTGCCCATCGCCTGGATCAGCACGTCGGCAAGCTGGCCGCGGCCGATCGCCGGATGGCCGATCGCAGCAGCGACCTGCGGATCGCGCACTGCGTCGGCGATGCCCTTGAGCAGCGCGGACCAGTCGGCCAGCTTCTTCTCTTCGCGCGCGAGCTCGAAGATCGCTTTCGCGTACGGGCGCGCGAGGGTGGATGGTTCAGCCATTAGATCTGCGCCGCCAGTTCCTTCAGCACGTCGGCATGCGCCTTTGCGTCGATCTCGCGCTTGAGGATCTTCGACGCGCCCGCGACCGCGAGCTCGCCGACCTGCTTGCGCAGCGTCTCCTTCGCGGAGGTGATCTCGCGAGCCGCTTCCGCACGCGCCGCTTCCTTGATGCGATCGGCTTCCGCCTGCGCCTGCGTCTTCGCGGCCTCGACGGTCTGCGACGCCTGCTTCGACGCGTTCGACAGGATTTCCTGCGCCTGCGTGCGCGCAGCCTTCAGCGCTTCATCGCTGCGGGACGACGCTTCTTCCAGCGCCTTGGTGCCGCGCTCGGCGGCCGCGAGACCGTCGGCGATCGTCTTCTGGCGCTCTTCGATCTTGGTCGTGAGGAACGGCCACACGAACTTGACGTTGAACCAGATGAACGCCGCGAACACCAGCGCCTGAACGATCAGGGTGAGATTTGGAAGCATGTGCCGCGCCCTCTGCGGATCGAAGCTCGATTACTTGGCGACCGCGCTCAGCAGCGGGTTGGCGAACGCGAAGAACATCGCGAGGCCGACGCCGATGATGAACGACGCGTCGATCAGGCCGAGCAGCAGGAACACTTTGGTCTGCAGCATCGGAGCGAGCTCCGGCTGGCGCGCGGCGCCTTCCAGGAACTTCGAGCACATGATGCCCACGCCCACGCACGCGCCGAGCGCGCCGAGGCCGATGATGAGTCCGATGCCAATGCCGGTGAAGGCCTGGATCTGGGCGAGGAGCTGAAGCTTTTCCATGTCGTTACCTTTGTATTGCGACGTGAGTGGTGGAGGGAATCAGTGGTGCTCGTGCGCCATCGAGATGTAGACGACGGTGAGCATCATGAAGATGTAGGCCTGCAGCGCGACGATCAGGATGTGGAAGATCGCCCAGCCCCAGCCGAACAGGAAGCCGAAGAAGGTGCCGACCAGCGATGCGGACGCGAGCATCCACAGGAGCAGGAAGATGATCTCGCCGGCATACATGTTCCCGAACAGTCGCAGCGAGTGCGACAGCGGCTTGGAGATGTACTCGATGCACTGGAAGGCGAAGTTCGCGAGCATCGCGAGCGGCATCAGGATCCAGGACAGCGGATTCCAGGTGAGCTTGGGCGCGCCGAACGGCGAGAAGAACAGTTCGTGGACCCAGCCGCCGAAGCCCTTCGCCTTGATCGCGAAG
>DASRHK010000185.1:0-20025 GCA_035650495.1 Nevskiaceae bacterium
CTGGCCGGAAGCCGCGAGCCTCGAGCTGCCGCAGCGCGACCAATGGAGCCGCTATCCGTTCGTGGCCGCGCTATTCGAGTACGCACACGCGCTCGGTCGTGCGCACACCGGCGACGTGGACGGCGCGCGCGCGGCGATCGCGCGGATGCAGGCGCTGCACGACGCCACCACCGAGCCGAAGTTCGACTACTTCAAGCGCCATCTCGAGGTGCAGATCAAGGCCGCGAACGCGTGGATCGCGCATGCCGGCGGACGCGACGACGAAGCGATCGCCGCGTTGAGCGCGGCCGCCGAGACCGAGGATGCGCTCGGCAAGCATCCGGTGACGCCGGGTGCGTTGATGCCGGTGCGCGAGCAGCTTGGGAGCTTGCTGCTCGAGGTCGACAAGCCGGGACTGGCGCTCGACGCCTATGAAGCCGCGCTCAAGACTTACCCGGGTCGTTATCGCGCGTTGTACGGCGCGGGGCTCGCGGCGGAGCGAAAGGGCAATGCGGAAGTCGCGCGCGACTACTACGGCAAGCTCGTGCAGCAGGCCGGCAAATCGCAGCGACCCGAGCTCGCGCACGCGCGCGACTTCCTCGGCGCGAAGGTTGCTGCTCGCTGAGGATCAGTGCGCGCGTTTCTGGTGTTTCTTGTGCCTGGCTTTCTTCGCTGATTTCTTCAGCGCTTTGGCTTTCGACGCAGGCTTGTGGGCGGAGGCTTTGCCCGACGCTTTCTCCGCCACCTTCGGCACGTCGAACGCCGGCGGCTGCATCGACTTCACGCAGCCGATGTCCAGATCCTTCGCGCTGCCGGCGGCGAAGAACTCCGCGATGATCCGGTCGTAGCACTCCATGTGCGTCAGGCCATCGGGAGCGTGCCCGAGGTTCGGGACTACGACGACGCGCGCGTTGGGCAGGTGCGACGCGACTTTCTGCGCCCAGTCGACCGGCGTGGTCGCATCCATGTCGCCGGCCATCAGCAGCGCAGGCACGTCGCTGACGAGATAGCCGTTGCGCGGGATCTCGATCTGCGGCACGTTCCAGATGCGGCACGCCGCGATCTGACGCTGCACGCGATACGATCCGAACACGCTGGTCGAAAGCGTCGCGATCTCCTCCGGCATGATGCGCATCGTGTCTTCGGCGCAGCTCACTGACAGCAGCAGGCCGTTGGCGCCGGGATCGGCGGTCGCGTTCATCGCTTCCAGGATCGGGTCGAAATTCCCGTACGCCGCGCGATGCAGAAGCCACGGCAGCTTGCGCTGCGACGTCGTGCTGACGAGCTGGCCGCGCACGGCTTCCCAGAACGGGCCCGGCTCGAGCGGCACCTTGCGGCCGTCGGGCCGCTGCACGCTGATCGGGCCGCCGGCGAGCGTGTTGCGGATCGCCTTGACGTCGCCCGCAAGGTCGTCGATTGCGCGATGGCAGCGCGCGTCGGCCGCGCATTGCTCGGCGAGCCGATCGAGCACTGCTTGCGCATTCGCCGAGAACGACAGCGGCAGCTTCTCCGCCGGCGTCAGCGTGCCGAGCATCGCGATCGCGCGCACGTGCGGCCGATACGCGCGCACGTACTCCTGCACGAGGCGCGTGCCGTACGACAAGCCGGACAGATCGATCTTGTCGTGGCGCAAGGCGGCGCGGACTTGCTCCAGGTCCTCGACGGCGGCGCGCGTCGTGTACAGCGACAGGTCGGCCTTGGCTCCAAGCTGCGTGCGGCATTCGCGCACGATCTCCGGCGCCAGCACGGGCACGAAGGGGTCGTAGAACTTCACGGGGCAATCGAGCGGATTGGAGCCGCCGGTGCCGCGCTGATCGACCAGCACGATGTCGCGATGCGCGCGATAGATCGCGCCTTCGCCGGCCCAGAACCGCGCCGACGCCGTTTCCGAGATGCCGGGCCCGCCGGGAAGATCGTAGAGCGGCGGCAGCGTCTTCTCGCCCTTGGCGGGGACGACGACGATCTTCAGCGGGATCTTGCGGCTCGCCGCGTCGCTGCGATCCTCCGGCACCGGCAGCGAGCCGCAGAGCAGCGGCTCCGGGACGCCTTCGATCTTGCAGGTCTGCAGCTGGAACGCGGGACGGCCGAACAACGCGCAGCCCGACAGCGCGAGCGCGGCCGCGGCCAGCAAGCCATGACGATGCGACACCGTGGAAAGCCCCCATCGAGAACCGATGAGCCAGAATAGCAACCGGCGCCGCCTCGCGGCGAGCGCTCAATCAACACACACGGGGAGTCGACTCATGATCACGATGCGCTACGCCGGCGCGCTCGCGCTGGTCTTTCTGGTGCTGTCGATCCGCGTCATCCAGGGCCGCACGGGGAAGGGCGCGCCGAGCCTCGGCGACGGCGGCAACAACGAGATGCTGCGCCGCATCCGCGGCCACGCGAACTTCGCCGAGTACGTGCCGATCATCCTGGTGATGATGGGCTTGCTCGAAGCGCGCGGGCTGTCAGCTGCGATGCTGCACGCGCTCGGCGGCGGATTGCTGATCGCGCGCGTCTCGCACGGCTACACGTTCGCCTTCATGAAGGACTCGGTCATCGGCCGCTCGCTCGGTGCCGGATTGACGCTGCTCGTGCTCGGCGCGGCCGGCGTCCTCTGCCTGATCAAGTAGCACAGCGCCGCGGCGACGGCGACGAAGATCGCGCCGACGACGAAGGCGAGGTGATAGCCGGCGGTCAAAGTCTCGGCGTTGAGCGAGGGGCCGGTGCGCGCAGCCGCGATGGCGGCGAGCACCGCGAGCCCGAGCGATCCGCCCATCATGAAGGACGTGTTGACGATGCCCGACGCGAGTCCCGAATCCTTCTGCTCGACGTCGCTCATCGCGGCGAGCAGGACCGGATTGAACGCGACGCCGGCGCCGATGCCGAGCAGGATCATTCCCGGAAAGACGTCGAGCCAGTAGCCGCCGTCCACGGGCGCGCGCGCGAACAGCGCGAGGCCCGCACCCGCGATGAGCAAGCCGGCGGCGGCCGGCGCACGCAAGCCGAAGCGGGTCACGATCTTCGCCGACCAGCTCACCGAGAACGCGGCCATCACCAGGTCCGACGGCACGAAGGCGATCCCGACCTGGAACGGGTCGTAGCCGAGCACCAGCTGCAGGTAGAGCGCCGAGATGAAGAACCAGGCGAACATGCCCGCCGCCCACAGCACGCCGACGATGTTGGCGACGATGATGTTGCGCAGCCGGAACATCGCGAGCGGCACCAGCGGTTGCGCGACGCGCGATTCGATCGCGATGAATGCAACCAGCAGCGCGATCGCGCCGCCGAAGAGCGACAGCGTCTCGCCCGACGTCCAGCCGGCCTCGTTGCCGTTGACGACCGCGTAGACCGCGAGCAGCAGCGACACGGTGATGGTGATCGCGCCGGCGACGTCGAGCCTGGTCGCGCGCGCATCGACGCGATCGCGCGGGATCATGCGCAGGCACGCGAAGTAGGCAGCGGTGCCGATCGGGATGTTGACCAGGAAGATCGCATGCCAGTTGACGGCGCTCGTCAGCACGCCGCCGAGCAGCGCGCCCAGCGCGCCGCCGCCCGAGCAGGTGAAGCCGTAGATCGCCATCGCCTTCGCGCGATCGGCATCCGCCGTGAACAGATCCATGATCAGGGATAGTGCGACCGCAGTGACGACCGCTCCCCCGACGCCTTGCGCCGCGCGCGCCGCGATGAGCGGGATTTGCGCCGTCGACAGCCCGCACGCGAGCGACGCGGCGGTGAACAGCACCAGTCCGGCGAGGAACAAGCGTCGATGACCATAGAGGTCGCCGAGGCGCCCGCCGAGCAGCAGGAAGCCGCCGTAGGTCAGCATGTAGGCGTTGACGACCCATACCAGCGAAGTCTCGGTGAAGCGCAGGTCCGCGCGGATCGAGGGCAGGGCGACGGTCACGATGGTCGTGTCGAGCACGATCATCAGCACGCCCGCGCACAGCACGTAGAGCGCGAGCCAGCGGCGGTGCGGATCGAGGGAAGTCATGGCGTCTCCATATCGTAAGTCCTATGGATTGGTCGATCGAGGTCCGCGGATTTCGACAGATCTTCGGCGCCATGATCCAGATCAATGCCGCGAGCGGTCCGGCGGCGCACAGTTGCGGCACCTCATCACAGCAGGGTGACGCGATGTCCAGGATCCAGACCGCTTTCAAGAACGAGCTTCAGCTGCTCTCGCTGCTTCGCGACGAAGTGAAGCTGCACACGCATCTGCTCAAGGCCGACGTGCGCAAGCGCTTCGACGAGCTGGAGCGCCGCTGGGCCGAGCTGCAGGCGCAGATCGCGCGCGCCGAGGTGGCGGGCGCCAATGCCGGCGAAGACGCGCGCGCGGGCGTCAAGAAATTGATCGAGACGCTGCGCGCGGGCTACGAGCAGATCAGCAAGGCGCTGAAAGCCCCAGCCTGAGCGCGAACCACTAGCTGTGGCTCGGACGCCGTCGGCGACCGAGCCACAGCATGCCTGCGACGAGCAGGAAGATCTCGTCGAGCGCACCGCCGCCGCCACCGCCGCTCGGCGTTTGCGATCCGCCGGTGCCGCCGGTTCCACCCGTGCCACCGGTGCCTCCAGTGCCACCGGTACCGCCAGTACCGCCCGTGCCTCCGGTTCCACCCGTGCCACCGGTTCCACCCGTGCCACCGGTGCCACCCGTGCCGCCGCTGCCACCGGTTCCGCCGGTGCCGCCGGTCGGCGCCGCAGCGACCTGCACGCTCTTCGGATAACCGACGTTGCCCGCAGCGTCGACGCCTTGCACGGTCACCGTGTGTGCGCCGGCGCCGAGCGCCGTGAGCTGCATCGTCTGCAACGTGCCGGGCGCCTGCGGCGACGGAATCGCCTGCGCCGAAGGCTGGCCGTCGATGAGCACGCGATAGTGATCGACTGCGCCGAGCGCGCAGATTCCGTTCTGCGCCGGCGCGAGCCACGTGATGGTCACGCCGTTCGAATCGCCATTGGCGCCGAGCATCGTGATCGCGCCCGGCGGCATGCCGTCGTGATCGTAGTTGCCCGAGTCGTGCAGATCGTGGCGGAACGTCGGCCACTGCGGCTGACACGCCGGCGCGTCCGCGACGTTCCATTCGAACAGATAACCCTCGCGCGTGATGTCGGCGAGGCGCTGATCCTGCGACAGCTCCGGCGGCGCGAACAGCCAGCCACTGGTGACTTTCGGGAAGCCGGCGACGTCGGCGCCGCTCGCGCCGTCATACGCGTGCAGCAACCCGAGCCCGGTTCCGGCGAGCACCTGATTCGACGATCCGCCCGCGACCTTGCCGATGTTGCTCGCGGAGAGGAACTGGTAGTCGTCGGTGATCGTCGGCCACGCTTGCAGCGAGGATCCGGTCGACGCGTCGTACGCGCCGATCAGATGGTTGTAGGGCGCGTTCATGCCGGGCAGCAGCAGGTTCGCCACCTGGCCGAGGCTCACGCCGTACTTGACGACGTCGAGCGAGCCGTCGCCGAGCAGATCGCCGACGCTCGCGGACTCGAACAGGTTGAACTGGCCGGTGCGATCGGTCGCGTTCGACAGCGGCCCGAAGTCGCTCTGGTTCATCGGCGTGACGAGCGTGCCGCTCACATCGTAGATCGACAGATCACCGCTCGTCGTGGAGACGACGATGGCTTGGGCGCCGTCGAGTGTCGCGAGCGCGGCGTCATGACCGGGACCGATCAGCGGCAGCGTCGTCTGCAGCGCGCCGTTGAGGTGGATCGGCCAGCCGGGAAGGAAATCGCCGGTCGCGCCGTCGATCGCATAGACGCGCGACGAGCTGCCCGCGGCTTGCGCGATCGCCGCGATGAGCACGCCGCCGGGACCAGCCTGCGTATCGCCGGGCCCGGGCGATTCGACGTCGTAGGTCTCGTTCGTCGCGATGACGACGTCGTCCTTGCCGTCGCCGTTCAGATCGCCGATGGCCGGATTGTTGATCGACTCGGCGGAGATCTGCTGGTCGGAAGGCTGACCCGGATCGACGAGGTTCACCGGGAAGTGCGCGACGCTGGTGCCGTCCGGACGCCACGCATAGAGATGACCGTCCATGCCGGCGACGACGATGTCGGGCGCTGCGGTCTTGCCTTCGAGATGCGCGATTGCAGGACTGCCGATGAAGCCGCACTTGCGATGCACGGTCGGCTGCTTCTGATCCGCGCCGCGACAGTTGGCGAGATTCATCGACTGCGGGAAGCCGGCGCGCTGCGTGCCGTCGTTCTCCCACACGTAGACGTGAACGCCGGCGACGGTGATCAGCTCGGGCTTGCCGTCGCCGTCGAGATCGGCGACGACGACTGCGCGCGGCTCTTCGCGCGGCGGCGTCGCGGAGGCGAGCTGCGTCAGCGCGGGCGAGGTGAGATGCGCACCGGCTTGCACCTGCAACAGCGTCTGCACCGGGAAGCCGGCGAGCGCACTGCCGTCTTTCCGCAGCACGCGGATCACGCCGTCCTCGGTCGGCACGATCAGCTCGGGCACGTTGTCGCCGTCGAGATCGGCGTAGCGCAACGGCGTCTCGCCGCCGGCGCCGAGCTTCATCGGATAGCCCGCGCGCAGCGTCGGATCCGAGAACGTCGACAGCACGCGCCGGTCGATGCCGGGCGTCGGCACGCCGGAGCAGGTGACGGTCAGCCGGACTTCGAACTCCTGCGCGTAGGGATTCGGTGCGCTCGACGAGAACGTCGGGCCGCCGGTGTCGGACGCTACGGAATTCGAAGCGAGCGCAGTGCGCACCGCCTTGAGATCGACCGTGCCGAAGCTGCTGACGGGCGCGCTCGCGTCGCCTTCGGCGACGGTGTGGTACGACGTCGGCGCCTCGCCGACGCCCCACTGCAGCTTCCAGTGGAAGCTCGGGCAGATCGACGCGCGCGTGCTCGCGGCGCCGGTGATCGCGACGCTGTCGCCCGTGAGCGGCGCGTACCAATCGGGCGAGTGGATCGCAGCCTGCGGCGGAATCTTGCCGTCGTGCGCCATCTGCACCGCGGCGCCGAGATTGACCCGGCCCCACGCAAAGTGCGGCGACCAGCCGCCGTTCGCGGGATCGGGAATGCCCGCGCCCAGGCCGTTCAATTGCGTCGCGGCTTCGGCAGTCTGCTCGAGGATCTCACGCGTCTCGTCGGGCGACAGCGTGAAGCCCGCGCGGGCTCCGGCGCTGATCACCATGCCGGCAGCGCCCGAAGCCTTGCCGGTGTTCTCCGAGCCGGTCGAGCCTTCCATCGCGATCGAGCCCTTGCCGCCGTACTGATCGGTGTTCGCGCTGCGGAAGTAGGTCGACACGAGCGGCTGATTGCCGAGCGGCAGGCCGAGGAACACCGCCGCGGCCTGGCCGAGGCCTGCCTGGTCGAAACCGGTGCCGACCGGATCGTTCTCCACCGCGTTGATGGTGTCGGGCACGGTGCCGAGGATCAGCATCGCGTGGCTGTACGCCGCGGGGTAGTTGTGATTGCCGGTGTTGAGATCGTCGCCGGAGAACGTCTGGGCGACGCCCTTCTGGTACGCGTACTCCGACGCGGCTTCCATAAACGCGGTGTGGCCGAGCGCGCCGTCGGCGCCCTCGAGGACTTTCGCACCGTTATCGGCGCCGTAGGTCACCGCGAGCCCGAACGTGTTCGGATCGGAGACGAAGGTGTCCCACACGCGCAGCGGCATCAGCTGACAGCGCGGGCAGACGCCGATGTCGCCGTCGCCGTTGTCGCCGGCGCTCGCGGCCTCGCTGGCGCGGCCGCTGCCGTGATTGGCGGCGGCGAAATAGCTCGACTGATCGTAGGGATCGTTGTCGTCGTTGAAGAAGTCCCAGCCGGCGATGTCGTCGACGTAGCCGTTGTGATCGTCGTCGCTACCGTCGGAGAACGCGCGGATCAGATCCTCACCGGTGATCACGCCCTTCGCATTGCTCTGGCTGCGGAACCAGATGTAGGGCGTCGCGATGCGCGCGTCGTGCGCGTAATCGTCGACGTTGAACGCGCCGTTGCCGTCGAGATCGTAGAGCTTGCCCGGCTCCCTGCAGCCGGGCGATGTGCCCGCGTGCGTCTGGCCTTGCGCATCCTGCGGCGCCGGCAGCTCCGCGCAATTGAGATGAATCTGCGCACGCAGATCGGAGCGATCCCAGCGGATGCCGGTGTCGAGGATCGCGATGACCGTCGTCGGCGCGCCGCGCTCGAGCTTCCACGCGCCCGCTGCGTTGAAGCCGGAGACCATCGGCAGGCCTGCGTGCGGCCCGTCCTTGTAGATCGCGCTGTTCGCCGTGCGCGCGGAGGGGAAGCCGAACAGATCGAACTGCTCGGAATAGAGATTCGACGACGGCTCCACGGTGCCGCCGCTGCTGGTGGAATCCGGATCGTCCGGCTCGGCGCGGTCGTAGCCCGGATCGTTCGGCGTGTCCTGTCGCTGCACGCTGCCGGCGATGAATTGCTGGCTGGTGTTGTGCGATGCGGGCGCGTCGAACGTGCGCGTCGCGGCGAAGGCCGCAGCGAGCGATCCAATGGCGATGACGATGCTGACGAGCGCGCGCGTGGTCGCACGCGAAGACGCGACTTTCCTGCTGGACATGGCTCCTCCCTCCAACGTGCCGCGACTGACGCGCGGCTTCGATACGACTCGTGCTACGCCGCAAGTATATGGCGTAACCCCTCGGTCGAAGGTAAGGAAAAGTAGCTCTAGCGGCGTCCTAGGCGGGCGGGGGCTTGACCCCGATCTGCGTCAGCAGCGTCTGCACGGATTCGAGCACGAGCTTGTGTGATTCCGACGGCGTCGAGCCGATGTTCGCCCGGATGCGCTCCCAGGCGCTCCACACCGAGGCGCAGATGGCATCGCGATTGGGCGAGCTCTCGATCAGCGCGCCGACCGCCATCTGCAATCCGACCAGCTGACCCGCCGCCGCGCCGACCTGTCCGGCCAGCACGCGCAAGGCTTCGGCGGTGGCTTCGTCCTGTTTATCGTTCTGCTCTTTCTTCGCCAACGGATGACTCCTGTTGTGCAGCCGCGAGCGCGCGACGTCGGCGCCGCGCGCTCGGGTTGCGGTTGATCACTGCGATTTTGCGGCCGAATCCTTCGGCTTCGACGGATCGTCGTCCGGATTGATGTAGTGGATGTCGAACGGGCCGCTGCCGTGGACCTGGACCACCGCGCCTTTCTTGCTGTACGCGTAGTGATGCGTCTTCGCTGCGATGCTGTGGAAGCCGCCGGCCTTGAGCTCGTGTCCCTGCGACTCGTCGAGCTTGTCGCCCATGCCGAGATACAGCGTGCCGGAGATCACCGTCACGATCTCGTCGATCGAGTGCCAATGCGCCGGGACTTTGTAGCCGGCCGGCATCTTCAGGCGTACGACGAATGGGCCTTCCTTGCCGGGATCGCCCATCAGCACGGCGAACTTCGCCTGCTGCGGCAGCCCCGGCGGCGGGTTGCCCCACTTGATGTCGGCGGCATTGACGAACTGCGGCTCACCGGCGGCGCTGGCGGACTGCGCCGGCAAGAGCGATGCGGCGACAAACGCGCTTGCAAACGCGAAGGAACGGAACTTTCGCATGGCTGACCCCCTTTGGAGAATCGGTGTGAACGCGGCTCGCGCCGCAGGGCCCCGGTTCCGAGAAGTTACTCCTTCGGGAGCAGCGGAGGAAGACGACGGCGCGGGCGCCACCGCGTCCCGTCAGCGCCCCGCGCGTCTGCGGCGCAGCGCGCCAAGCGCGAGGATCAACAGCGGCGTCGCCGACAGCGCGCCGCCACCGCCGCCGGCATCGGGATCGAGTCCGTCGTTGCCGGGAGGATTGGCGATGGAGGAAAGCGCGAACAGGATCGTCACGCCGAGGCTGTCCGTCGCGGCGTTCGCGGTCGCGACGTCCAGCCGGCCGTTGTGATCGATGTCCGCGAGCGCGATACGGCCGGGCGCGGGACCAACCGCGAAGCCGACCGGATCGGCCGTCTCCAGCGCTTGTCCGCCGGTCGGTGTCAGGTTGCGGAGCACCTGGAGGTGCGAGTCCTGATTCGATTCGACCAGCGTATCGCCGACGATCACGTCGGTCTTGCCGTCGGCATCGACGTCGGTCAGCGCGAGCGAGCGCGGATCGGGTCCCGCGGCAATCGTTTCCTGCGACCGGAACGCGAGCGCGGCGCCGGACGATGGCGTCGCATTGAGGTAGACCGAGATCGTGCCGTCGCTGTTGTTGGCCGTGACGAAGTCCGGCTTGCCGTCGCCATTCAGGTCGGCGGCTGCGACATCGGAAGGCTCAGCGCCGACGGCGAAGTCCTGATGCGCGGCGAACGCGAGCGCTGCCGCGTGCGAGGCCGTCTGATTGATGAAGATCGACGCCGTGCCGTCGAGGAGGTTGGCCGTGACGAGGTCCTTGCGGCCATCGCCGTCGAAATCCGCCATCGCGATCGTTTCGGGGTAGCTGCCCGCATCGAGGAAGTGCGCCGACGCGAAGGACGCGCTGGAAGAACCGGCTTCGTGCTCGTTGCGATACACGCCGATGGTGTTTTCGCTCGGATTGGTGACGACGATCTCGGGAAAGCCGTCGCCGTCGAGGTCGCCCACGACGATCGACGTCGGATTGGCGCCGGTGGCGAGGCGCAGCGGTGCCGCAAAGCTCGGGCTCACCGATTGCGGCGCGGACTGGTTGCGATAGACGTCGACGCTCAAGCCCTCCGTCGCGATCAGATCGACGACGCCGTCGCCGTCGACGTCCGCCAACGCGACGGCGTGGAAGGCGTCCGTACCCGGCTTGGGGAAATCGATCTGCGTGAACTGCGCGGGCGGAGCGAACGTGGAATTGATCAGCAGCGTCAGGCCGCCGTCCATGCTTCGCGTGATCGCGAGATCGGGCTTGCCGTCGCGATTGAGGTCGCCGGCCGCGATCGACACCGGCGCGCCGGAAACCGCGACGTCGGTGCGCGTCCCGTAGAACTCCGCGTGTGCGGCGAAGGTTGCCGACCACGCGACGATGGCCAGCGCAAGCTTGCGGATGCTCATGGATCCCCCCGGATCGTGAGTCGATGTCCCCGCCGCCAGTCTACTTTCGGTCCAGCGCCCTCGCCAGATCGTCGGCGGTCGCGGGTTTGGACACGATCGCGTCGAAGCCGGCCGCGCGGACCGCGTCGCTCGAGGCTTTGTGAGTGAACGCAGTGAGCGCGAAGATCTTCGCGCCCTTCATGCACTCGAGCGCGCGCAGCGCCGCGGCGAGCTCGACGCCGTCCATGTCCGGCATCACCAGATCGAGGAATGCGGCGTCGGGCTTGAACTCCTGCGCGATCGCGATCGCGGAAGGGCCGTCGTAGGCCTGTCGCACGGTGTGACCGAGCAGGCGCAGCAGGGCAGCGGCTGCATCCGCGTAGATCTTGTTGTTGTCGACGACGAGGATACGGTGCACGGACGAGTCCCAGCCTTCCCGGTGAGAAGAAGCGGCGTCCCTGCCGTCGGCGTTACTGTCGCGCGAAACGGTGGCTTCGCGCAATTGCCGTTACTTCACGCAGAGCTCGTTGACGTAGAGGTCACTCGTGCTGGAATTGCTGATCACGACGCCGATCGCGTCGTAATCCGCCGTGGTCGGTATGCCGATGAAGGTGCCATGATCGGTCCAGTCGCAGATCGCGAAGCCGCTGCAGTTGTCCGCCGGACCCAGGCGCGTCACCGGGATCGGATTGACCTGTTGCGGCCTGCCATTCAGGAACGTGGTCAGGATCACGGTCATCCCGTCAGCGGGAGAGCCGAGGTACACGCCTGCGACCGAGCCGCCCGCCTGCTTGTCGGTGGTCCCGCGGATCGTCAGCTCGCCGCCGGGCTGGATGTTCGCGCCCGTCCCGAAATCGTCGTCGAATGCCGCCGTCTCGTTGCCCGTCGTCACGCCGACGCTCGTGAAGCCTCTGGATGGGATCGTGTGGCAGAACTCGTTCGACTGGGAGTTGAAGTCGGGATCGCCGCCACCGGTGGGAGGGGGTGGTCCGGGCTCGTCGACGTGGCCGTCGCCACTGCCACCACCGCAAGCCACGACGAGCAGCGCGGCGACCAGAGAAGCACGGATCGCGAGCTTGCTCATGGCACGCTCGGCACGTTGCCGGGACAGCCGCTGTTGTCGATGCTGAAATCGCCCGGCACATTCCCGGTCACGCCGACGCAGTTGCCGCCGCCATTCGGCGGAGTGCCGGTCGGTTGATCGGAGTTGTCGTTGCTGCTGTGACTGCTGGTCGCCAGCGCCGTTGCGCCGGCGGCGACGATGGCGCCCGCGGTCCACCAGATCCACTTGTGGCTGCTGCCCGATTCCGAGGTGCCGTCCTCGTTGAGCTGCTCGGTCGATTGCAGCATGTCGTGCCAGAGCACGTGCAGCGAGTCGACGCCCTTGCGCGTGGCGCTGAGCTCGAGCACGTTGACCAGCGGCAGCGCCGTCATCCTCGTGATTGCGACGCCGGCGTCATCCGTCGCCGGGTCGGAGTGGAACGACATCGCTGCGCCGCGCAGCCGCGTGCTACGTAAATCGAAGCGCGCCGAGAATTGCGACGGCAGCTGCCGCGCGTCGGCGCCGAAGCTGTAGCCGAGCGAGACCGTCGGCGCGATCGCGTTCGAAAGCGGCTGATCGGCGAACGCCGACGTGACGACACTGAGCGCCGCGAGCGCGGCGAGCTTGGCACTGCTTGTCATGGGATCCCCCCGGATCGATAGCCCATCCATGCTAAGCGATGAGCGTGCCAACCCGCACTCCCAACGTTAAGTGCCCGCACCGCAATGCAATGCGATCCGCCCTCTGAGGGACGCGGCGCTCGCCGTACGCGTCCGCCGGACGGTGAGCGGACGTCCGCGAATGCGATACTGCCGCTCACGCCGGCGTTGATTGCCAGCAGCGAAGGCGCGACTGCGGTGGTCACCCCACGGTGTGCGCAATCGCGCTCTGCGCGTTACTCCGGCAGACCCGGGAGATCCACTGCTTCCTTGAAGGAATAGTAGGTTCCGGCGGGATAGGTGATGGACTGCTTGCTCGCGACGCGCGTCGCGCCGGCGTAGAGATTGACGTCCAGCGGCCGCGTGTCGACGTCGACGATCAAGCGCTGCCCGTCCGCGTCGGAGGGCGGCGTGATCGTGACCGGCCCGAGCGCGCTCGAGTTGGGGAAGGTTCTCGCGTTGAACGTCGCGTTGGGCAGCGTCTGCGCGAGCGCGCCGCCTGAAAGGACGAGCGCGGCGAAGCCGCCGGCGAGAGCGAGGGATTTGAATCTGCGTTGCATCGGTACTCCTTCGTGCTGCATGAAACGAGTCGTTATGACCGGAGCACGCCCGCGGGCGTTCAAGCACTGGCGTGTTATTTTTCGCGCCGGTGCCATGCAAAACGGGGAGGCACGAACAATGCGACTGTATGGAATGCGCAGCGTCGCCACAGCAGCGGCGCTGATCGCGAGCGCGGTGGGGAGCGCGTTTGCCGACGATGCGGCGCCCGCGCGTCGGCCCAACTTCGTCGTCCTGCTGGTCGACGACATGGCGTTCACCGACATCGGCGCCTTCGGTGGCGAAGCGCACACGCCGAACATCGACGCGCTCGCGGCGCACGGCGCGATGTTCAGCGAATACCACACCTCGCCGCTGTGCTCGCCGTCGCGCGCGATGCTGCTCACCGGCATCGACAACCATCGCACCGGCGTCGCGACGATCCCGGAGACGCTGCCGTCGGAGCAGCGCGGCAAGCACGGCTACTCGATGTTCCTCGAGCCGGGCGTCGACACCGTCGCCGTGCGCTTGAAGGCCGCGGGCTATCGCACCTACATGAGCGGCAAGTGGCACCTCGGCCATGGGCCGGGTCAACTGCCCGATGGCCACGGCTTCGATCATTCGCTCGCGCTCGACGCGTCGGGCGCCGACAACTGGCAGCAGAAGCCGTACATGCCGTACTACGCGCACGCCGACTGGTTCGAGGACGGCAAGCCGGTGCAGCTTCCGGAGAACTATTACTCCTCCGAGCTCATCGTCAATCGCATGATCGATTACCTGCGCAAGGATCAGTCGAGCGACGCGCCGTTCTTCGCCTACGTGCCGTTCCAGGCGCTGCACATCCCGGTGCAGGCGCCGCGCGAGCTCACCGAGCACTACGCGCATACCTACGACGGCGGCTGGGACGCGCTGCGCGAGAAGCGCTGGAAGCGCGCGAAAGAGCTGAAGCTCATTCCACAGGACGCCGAGCTGCCGCCGGCGCACGACAAGCTGCGCTCCTGGGATCTGATGAGCGCGGACGAGAAGAAGATGTTCTCGAAGAGCATGGCCGTCTACGCCGGCATGATCGAGGCGATGGACGACAACGTCGGCCGGCTCATCGCGTACCTCAACGAGACCGGCCAGCTCGACAACACGATCTTCCTCGTCACGTCCGACAACGGCCCGGAGCCGAGCGATCCGCTCGCGCAGGTCGGCTTCGCGACGTGGATGTCGCAGAACGGTTACGAGCGCAAGCTCGACAACCTCGGCGAGAAGGGCAGCATGAATTACATCGGCCCCGAGTGGGCCAACGCCGCCGCATCACCGGATCGGCTGTTCAAGTTCCATTCGGCGGAAGGCGGACTGCGCGTGCCGCTGATCGTCGCGGGGCCCGGCGTGTCGCAAGGGTTCGTGTCGAGCCTCTCCTTCGTCACCGACCTCACGCCGACCATCTACGACTTCGCCGGCATCGATCCGTCGAAGTGGAACGGCCCGGTCCCGATCACCGGCAAGAGCCTCGCCCCCGTCCTGCGCGGGCAGGCGGATCGCACCTACGCCGAGGATGCGCCGGTCGGCATCGAGGTCGGCGGCAACGCGGCGCTGTTCAAGGGCGACTACAAGCTCACGCGCGTGACGCTGCCGTGGGGCGACGCGAAGTGGCATCTCTATCACCTGAGCGCGGATCCGGGCGAGACGAAGGATCTCTCCGCGTCGGATCCCGAGCGCTTCAAAGCGATGTTGGCCGACTACGACGCCTACGCGAAGGAGATGGGCGTGCTGAAGCTGCCGGACGATTTCGATCCGCACACGCAGGTCGCGATCAACGCGTTCGCCAAGCAGTGGGAGTTCTTCGGCGCGCGGGTGATCGCGGCGATCGTCGCGCTGATCGCGATCATTGCTGCGGTGGTCTGGAGGCGGAAGCGCTCGCGCCCGGCTTGAGCGGCTCGGCGCCGCCGACGGGCTTGGCGCGCTCCTGCGCCTGCAGAGCCCAGTCGCGCAGCGCGTCGAAATGCGGGCTCCCCTTGATCGGGGCATCGAGGATTGCCGCGAAGTCCCCGCGACGGGCGCGTTCCTGCAGGTCGAAGTAAGCGCTCTGCCAGAGCTTCGTCACCCGCGGATCCGTTCCGTACATCTGCTCATACTTGTCGGCGAGCGCGATGGTGCCCGGGTAATTGCCGTCGACGAAGGCGGCGTCGATCTCGCCGAACGCGGCTTCCTGCTTCGCGACGCGCTCCGCTTCCCTTGCTGCTGCAGCTGCTTGTGCCGCCGCGTCCTGCTCGGCCTGCTTTTTCGCTTCGGCTTCGGCGCGGAATTTCGCGGCCAGCCGCGCACTGGTCGTCGCCTGGATGCGGGCCTGCTCGTCCTCCTCACGCGAGGTCTCGCCGTGACGCATCGCGAACACCGCGATGATGGCGAGGACGACGACGGCGCCGGCGCCGCCGGCGATCAGGATCCAGTTCTTTCGCGCCGCCGCGGGCGGCGGCGCTTCCGGAATCTGCGCTTCCTCGGAGCCTTCGTCGACTTCCTCGAGCAGATGCGCTTCGTCGTCCGCCGCGAGCGTGGTGTCTTCCTCCAGCGCGGCATCCGCGGCCGGAGGCGGTCCCGCCGTATCGGCCTCGATCCCGGACTTGGCGAGGCCGTCGATCAGCTTCTGCGCGGCCTCCGGACTGTTGACGCGCGTGATGATGAAGCGCTTGCCGGCGATGAAGCGCGCGATGTGCTGCGCCTTGGTGTGCGGGAACAGCTTGCGCGCGCTGGTCAGCACGGCGTCTTCGGTGAAGCCCGTCAACGCTTTTCCGGTGCCCCACACTTCGATCTGAATCATGATGACTCCCCCAGGAATCTCTTCAGTCGCGGGCCCAGCGCCACGCGGGCCTTCAGCGTCGTCATTGTCCAATAATGCCCGCCGACCATGCGATCCAGGTACGCAGTTTTCACCGGCGGACGGAACTGGTCCAGATGCTCGAGCGCCTCGTAGCCTTTCGCGATCGCCTCGACGTGCATGGTCGACGCGCCGAAATCGTACGGCGCATCGCCGCGGAAGGGCCGCATCACGATCTTGTCCCATGAGGCGTAGAACTCGTCGGACACCGGTCGCGAGTCGGGCACGCGCACGCCAAGCCGCATCAAGCCGCGATCGACGGCGCGCCAATCCCGCGCGATCGCGGCGCGCACCGTATCGCGATACGCGTCGACGCTCTCGCGTTCGAGCTGCTTGACGCAGCCGAAATCGTAGACGACCAGGCTGCCGTCGCGGCGTATCGCGAAGTTGCCGGGATGCGGATCGGCATGGACGGCCTTCAGCTCGAACACCGAGCGGCACATGAAGTCGAACAGCCGCACAGCGATCTCGTTGCGCAGCGCCTGCTCGTAGCTCTTGGGGGCTTCGTCGAGCCGATCGCCGGGCTCGAGCAGCATCGTCAGCACGTGCTTGGAGCAAAGCTCCGGCACCGTCTGCGGGATCACGAGGCGCGGATCGTCCGCGAAGAAGCGGCGGAACAGATCGATGTTGCGCGCCTCCTGCTCGTAATCGAGCTCCTCGTGCAGGCGCGCGCGGATCTCCTCGAAGAGATCGTCGAGTGTCGCCTTGTCGACCTTGACGATCCGCGCCATGCGCAGCGCGAGCTTGAGCTGCCCGAGATCGGTGTCGCACGATTCGGCGACGCCGGGATACTGGACCTTGATGACGACTTCGCGACCGTCGTGGAGAACGGCGCGATGGACCTGGCCGATCGACGCCGCTGCGTACGGCTTGTGCTCGATGCGCTTGATGAGCTGCCGCGCCTTTTCCTTGCCGAGATCGCAATCGATCTGCTTGCGGATCACGGCGAACGGCATCGGCGGGGCGTCTTTCTGCAGACGCTTGAGCGGCTCGGCGAATTCGGCGGGCAGGATGCTCGCGGCCTGCGATGCGACCTGACCGAGCTTCATCACCGCGCCCTTGAGCTCGCCGAGCGTCTCCGCCAGATGCGCGGCGGCGGATGCGTTGAGCTTGCCGCGCGCGTGCGCGCGCTCATCGGCGCTGCGGAATCCGTTGGCGATGGCGTGACCGGCGTAGCGCCCCGCGAGCGTCGCGGTCATCCCGGCGAGCTTGAGCAGGCGGCGCGCGCCGGAGGCGGGGCCGCGCGCCTTGTCGTCGTCGTGCTCGGGGTCGTCTGACGTCACCCCGTAACGATAGCGGTTCGTCAGTTCTTCGGCGGGAACTGCGGCATCGCCGCGGTGAACACGTCGGGTCCGAAGCTGGCTTGCGCCGATGCGCCGGCGTAGCCGAGATAGCGCAGGCCCAGCAGGTCCTCGATGCTGCGCAGCATCGAATAGTGGTTGTACGCGGTGCTCGAAACGGTCCCCGGCGTGATGAACGGCGACAACAGCACCGCGCCGGTCAAGCCGCCGCCGAGACCGGTGATGCCCGGCAACGGCGAATTGGGTCCCGCCGTTTCGCCGCAGCACGCGCTGGCGTCGGTGACGGCGCCTTCGTCGAAGGTGACGATGAGCAGCCCGTCTTGCTGGAACGCGGGCGAGCTCACGATCGTGTGGACCAGTCCCGGCAGGAACGTGTTGATCGACGTGAGCCCGCCCGGCTCGCCGTTCGCGCACGGCGCGTCGTGACCGTCGTGACACAGGCTCGGACTGATGAAGACGAAGTTCGGCGTCGTCGCGATCGAGGCCAGATCGGATTGCAGCGGCGAGAGATTGACGACGTGCTGATTACAGTAGGCGGCATCGTCGATGATGCTGTGGAAGTACGCGAACGGATTGTGGCGCGTCGCGTAGGAATCCTGCGCAGTCGCGGATTGCGTGCCGTCCTGCGAGTTCAGCGCGGGATGGCCGCAGGTCGCGGACTCGCGCGACGGCGTGTTGCCCATGTCTTCCATGTACGCCTTCCAGGTGAGCCCCTTCGCGCGCAGCTGATCGGTGACGTTGGGCACGTTGGCCGGATACACGCAGCCCTGGCCGACGGCTTGATTGTCGAGCGCCGCGATCGGGCCGCTGCCGACGAAATTGACGAAGGCGATGCAATCCGACTGCGTGAGCGCATTGGGACCCTGGCCGCTCACCATCGCGATGTAGTTGTCGTTGCTGACGTGGCCGATGCCGTAGTAGCTCGTGAGCAGTGCGCCCTGCGCGGGAAGGGTGCTGGAGAGATAGGTCGGGCTCGGCGGCTGGAACGACGAGGCGTAGCTCTCGTTCTCCAGGATCACGACGAACACGTGGCCGATCGTCGCGGACGGCGGCGCGCTCGTCGCCGTCACAGCATTGCCGATGAGCCCGCCGCTCACGCTCGACGGGAGATCGGCGGCGTCGCCGGCAAAGCTCGCGACGTAGCCGAGATTGAGCGTCGTGCGCAGGAACGTGAGCACGTTGCCGCACGCGGCGGTTCCGGTTGCGTCGGTCACCGCAGCGCAGAGCGGGACGCCTTTCGGCGCCGAGAACGACACGGTCCGACCGGCGAGCGGCTGCGTGGGATTGGTGGCATTGAGATTGGCCTTCATCCGCAGATGGACGTGCGTCGGCGTGATCTCGAGGATTTCCGGATGCGCGCTGATCGAAGTCGCGCGCTTGGTCGCGGCGACGCTGTTGCCGGAGAAGCCGATCGCGCAAACGACGCCCAAACCAGCCGCCCATGGGCGGACGACACTGCTGATGTTCATAAGCCTCCCCGCTGCACCAACGCTCATGGCGTCGATATTCGAATTCAGCCGGCGTGCTGCCGGTCCGATGCCGCATCATAGCCGGGATAGCGATAAAGTTTGCGGGTGCCCAGCCAGCAGCCCGTTCGCCGCCTCGCAGCCATCGTCTTCACCGACATCGTCGGCTACAGCAGGCTCGTTCACCGTGACGACGCCAACGCGCTGAAGCTGGTCGGCGAGCACTTCGCGCTGGTGCGCGAGCTCGCCCGCGAGCACGGCGGCCGCGTGATCAAGACGATCGGCGATTCCGTTCACCTTGAGTTCGCCAGCGCACAGGCTGCGACCGGTTGCGCGATCGCGATCCAGCAGCGCCACGCGCAGCGCAACGCGCGGGTCGCGGAAGGGCAGCGCTTCGACATCCGCATCGGCGTGCACCTCGGCGACGTCGAGCTGCGCGACGGCGACACCTACGGCGACGGCGTGAACATCGCGGCGCGATTGCAGCCGCTCGCGCCGGTCGGCGGCATCGCGATCAGCGATCACGTCCGCGGGCAGCTGCGCGAGGAGCTGCGCCACCAGTTCGTCGCGCGCGGCGTGCAGGAGCTGAAGAACATCGACACGCCGGTCGAGGTGTTCGTCATCGAGGCGCCCGCGATCGCGGAGATCCCCGTCGAAGCTGCGCCGCCGCCGCTTCGCGTGTCATCGCCGCGACGCATGCCGTCGACCTGGGTGATCGTGTCGCTTGCCTTCGTCGGGCTCGGGCTGTTCATTTCCAGGCCCTGGGAGCATGGCCCGAAGGCAGATCGTCGCGTCGACGCCGCGGCGAGCGCGGACAAGTCGATCGCGGTGCTGCCGCTCGCCAATTCCACGGGCGATCCGGCCAACGAGTATTTCTCCGACGGCATCTCCGAAGAGCTGATCTCCTCGCTGTCGCGGTTGAGTCACTTGAAGGTGATCGGCCGCACGTCGTCGTTCCAGTTCCGCAACACGACCGACAGCAGCGCCGCGATCGGCCAGAAGCTCGGCGTGTCGTATCTGCTCGAAGGCAGCGTGCGCAAGTCGTCCGATCGCGTGCGCATCGCCATCGCACTGGTGAATTCAGCCGACGGTTCCAACGTCTGGTCGGACAGCTACGACCGCGAGATGAAGGACATCTTCGCCGTGCAGTCCGAGATCGCCGCGGCGGTCGCGACGCAGCTGCAGGTCGCGCTGTTCGGCAACAACGCGCAGGCCGCGCAGGCACCGAGCGCGGCGACGCCGTCCAATCAGAACGTCGAGGCGTA
>DASRHK010000186.1:0-14996 GCA_035650495.1 Nevskiaceae bacterium
GCTGAAGTCACGCATCGAGGCGCAGAAGGACGACGACGTGCGGGCGGCGGCGAAGCAGATCATCCACCCCGATCACATGACCTGGGTGGTCGTCGGCGATCTCGCCAAGATCGAGCAGCCGATCCGCAAGCTGAACCTCGGCGAGGTCCAGGTGCTCGACAGCGACGGGAAGGTGCTGCGTTAGAGCTAAGGAATGTCGCCGAGGTCGCGCGTGAAGGTGAACTTCGCGGGCTCGACGACCAGGCGCTTGGCCGGGTCTTTGACGTTCCAGGTGAACAGGTCGATCGGCAGCGACGCCACGAAGAGCGCGACGCCCGCGACGGTGGCGACCACGCCCAGCGGCCGGATCACCACGAGATCGAACGCCATCACTTCCGCCGACGGCGCAGCGCTGACCGAATCACCGTAGTCCTCGGCGAGCGTGGACGTGCTGGCGCAGAGCGCGAGCGAAGCGGCGGCGAATGCAACGGCGGTCTTGCGCATGACATCCCCTGAAGGCAGCGGAGCGTGAATGAGTCAAGGCTAGGCTGCGCGGAGCGCTTCGTCAATCACCGCCAGCACGCGCTGCGACGGCATCTGGGCAAGGCAATCCGATCGGCTCTGCTGATGGCGCTCGCAGCCCTCGAGCAGGCATGGCGCGCAGTGCGTCACGCCCTGGATGATCCAGACGTTGCCTTGATGCTGCAGCGGCGCGGACATCTTCCACTTCGCCGGCGAGCGGCCCGAAGCGCTGCGCGGCCACGGCCCCCAGGCGACCACGTTGGACGGCCCGAACAGCGCGATGGTC
Source organism: Nevskiaceae bacterium (assembly GCA_035650495.1). Lineage (GTDB taxonomy): Bacteria > Pseudomonadota > Gammaproteobacteria > Nevskiales > Nevskiaceae > DASRHK01. The sequence goes on from DASRHK010000186.1 coordinate 788, forward strand.
GGCGCGCCCGTCGCCGCGGCGAGATGCGTGACGGAGGTGTCGGGGCCGACGAAGACGCGCGCGCGCTCGATCAGCGGCGTCAGCTCGGGGAACTTGAGCTCGCCGGCAAGGTTGGTGACGTGCGCGGCATCCATGCCTTCCACGATCGATGCGGCCAGCGCGCGCTCCGCTTCCGCCGGACCGCCGGTGAGATAAACATGCAGGTCGCGCGCGGCGAGATCGGCGACGAGGGCGCGCCAGCCTTCGAGCGTCCAGCCTTTGTACGGATACATCGCAGCAGGATGGACGACGGCGTAGCGACGGTCTCGCCAGCCTTCCCCGAGCTTGCGATCGAGCGGCGAAAGATCGACCGGCCGCGGCGGCACCACCTCGGGCCATCGCATCACGTGCATGCGCTCGATGAGTTGGAGGTTCTGCTCGACGACGTTCATCGCGCGATCGTTCGCGCGCAGGCTCTTCCACGCGAGCCAGCGCTTCCAGCCCGCACCGGGCTCATTCGCAGGCGGCACGACCGCGACGCGCCGCGCCGAGGCCAGGAACGCGAGGATGTGCGCGCGATCGCTGAAGATCGTCGTGACCGCGACTTCGTAGCGACGGAAGATCCGCTTGAGCAGCGCCCAGGCTTCGCGCCACGTCGGTCGATGCGGAACGGCGATGATCTCGTCGACGTCGGGATTGCCGATCAGCGCCGGCACCGTCTCGGGCGAGACGAGCGCCTCGATGCGCGTGCCAGGCTGGGCGGCACGCTTCAGGCTGCGGATCATGGCGGTCGCGAGCAGCACATCGCCGAGTCGGCGCGTGCAGATCACGGCGATACGACGCTCGCGGGGCATGGCGCATTTTGCAGCACAGATACACTGTGCGCACGGGACGGGCCGACGGGGAAAACCACACGGTGCTGCTGGCGATCGACTACATCGAGGACGGCTTCCCCGAGCGCGCGGACCTGAAATTCTTCTACGGCCGCAGCGACGTCGAGTGGATCGAGCTCGGTCGCGCCGCCATCGACCTGAACCGGATCTCCGTCGGCGGCAGCACACTGTCTAAGCTCGAGCGCGCGATCGCGCAAGGCCGCTACGAGGCGATCCTGTTCGGCGCCGCGCCGCCGGTGTGGAACGTGCGCAAGAACTTCTTCCGCAATCTCGCGAAGTCGGCGCGCTATCTGCTGCGCGATCCGGCCGCGCTCGCGAAATGGCGAACGTATCGCGGCCTCGTTCGTCACGTGCGCGGCATGCGCAACGTCGCCGGCATCGATCGCACCGATTCGCTGGTGATCGACAACTCGCGCTTTGCCGCGCTCGACGCCAGCCGCGTCTACTTCAAGCGCGAGCTACCGCAGAATCCGCTGAACACGTTCCTCTACACGAGCGACAAGGCGGAGTACACCAGCAACGTGCTGCACATCCCGTTCTTCCGCGATCAGCTCGACAAGCTCGCGCCGATCGCGATCGGGCTCGAGGACGAGACGGTGCGCGACCTCGCCGCGCGCGACGCGCCAAAGGACGTCGACCTGTTCTTCGCCGGCGAGCTCAAGCACCGCCCCGCACGCATCCACGGCATGAAGCTGCTGCAGCGGCTGCGCGACGAAGGCTACAAGCTCGATCTGCCCGAGGAGCCGCTGCCGAAGAAGGCATACTTCGAGCGTGCCTCGCGCGCGCTGCTCGCGTGGTCGCCTGAAGGCTACGGCTACGAGTGCTACCGCACGTATGAGATGGCCGCGCTCGGCTGCGTGCCGATCCTGCAGTACCCGACCATCCAGCGCCACGCGCCGTTCGCCGACGGCGAATCGGTGCTGCACTACTTCATCGACGACGATTCGCTCTATCACGTCGTCAAGCGCGCGCTCGACGATCGCAACAAGCTGCGCGAGATCGGCCGGCGCGCGCGCGAGCATGTCGTCGCGCATCACACGCATTCGGCGCTCGGCAAGCACGTGCTCGATCGCCTCAACGCATGAGCGATGCGCCACGCAAGGTCCTGGTCATGGAGCTCGCGGGTCTCGGCGACGACGTCCATTTGCTGCCCGCGCTGTGGGTGTTGCGGCAACAGCTCCGCGACGCCGAACTGCACGTGATGGTCTCCGCCCACGTCGCCGATCTCTTCGAGCTCACGCCCTGGGTCGATCGCGTCTGGAAATATCCGCGCGTGCCGAAACGTCCCGGCTTCTTCGCGAACATCGGCTGGATGCGCAAGCTGCGCGCGGAGAACTTCGATCTTGTGATCAACACCACCGGCTCCGATCGTTCCGCGCTGCTGTGCGGCTTCAGCGGCGCGCGCGAGCGGATCGGACGGCGCCCGCCGAGCGGCGGACGCTTCTGGTTCGATCGCATGTTCGATCGCGTGATCGACTACCCGTTCTGGCAGGAGCCGATGTATCGCCAGAAGCTCGCGGTGTTCGCGCAGGCGGGATTTGCGTCGAGCAATCCACCGACTTTCGAAGTGAAGGTCGATCGCACGCGCGATCACGACTACATCCACGTGAGTCCCTGCGCCGGACATGAGCGCAAGGAAATCCCGATCGCGCAGCTCGCAGAGATCTGCGGCGCGCTGCGTAAATCGCATCCGGAGTTACGACTCGTCGTGTCATGCGCCGATCTGCCGCGTGAGAAAGCGCGGGTCGATGCGCTCGTCGCGGCGCTTGCGTCGCCGCCGTCGCAGGTGTTCGCCGGATCGCTGTCGATCCCGAAGCTCGCGTCGGTCATCGCGGGCGCGAAGCTACATCTCTGCGGCGATTCCGGCAGCCTGCACCTGGCATTCATGACTGCGACGCCGGCGGTTGCATGGCTGCGGCAGCATGTGAACCTCAAGGAATGGATGCCCGAAGGTCCGCAGTACCGCATGCTGATCGGGCCCAATGACGACAACGAAGCGCAACTGAGCGGCATCGACACGCGCGCGCTCATCGCCGCCGCGCAGGAGCTGCTCGCATGAGAAGCGGCCGACGGATTCTTGTTCTCGCCACGAAGCCCGATGCGCGCTGGGCAGATCTGCTTCAGCGCCTCTCCACCAGTGGACTCGACGTCGGCGGCGAAATCGTCACCCTGAACGCACCGCAAGGCGCCTGGGCGCTCTTCAAGCAGATGCGATCGCTGGGCCGATTCGACGTGATCGCCGCCGATACCGAATCCGAGCACTGGGCCGCTGTGCTCTACAAATCGTTCGCGCAGCATCCGGTGGCAGTGCTGAAGACGCGTTTCTCGCCGCAGCCGCTGCCGCCGACGCGGCTGAATCGCTGGCGCCACAACCGCATGACCGCCGCGAACCTGTTCCTGTCGCGAGACGACGAGAACCAGATGCGCGTGCGCGACGATCGCACGCGTTTGTGGATGGACAATCCGTGCGTCCTCGTGCAGGAGAAGCTCGGCGACGATTCTGCCGTGAGGATGCTGGCGCACGCGTTCTTGTCGCTGCTGCAGCCGACGCGCGACGATCCCGTCAACGGCTTCAAGCGCGATCTGTCGCATGTGAAGCTCGCCTACGTCACGCACTTCTATCTCAACCAGCAGGGCAAGGCGTCGGTGCTCGACTTGCTGAATCGCTACGCGCAATACGATCGGAAGCTGCTCGATCGCATCCACTTCGTCGTCGTCGACGACGGCTCGCCGCTGCACGTCGCGCCGCCCGATCTGCCGCTCAATCTCACCTGGCTGCGCGTGCGCAAGGACATCCCGTGGAATCAGGCGGGCGCGCGCAACCTCGGCGCGCTCTACGCGCGCGCCGACGCGATGCTGATCACCGACCTCGACCATGAATTCCCTGCACAGACGCTGGCGCGCATGGTCGAGCGCGGATCGTGCGGCAAGCGCATCTACAAGTTCTGGCGACGCGATGCCGATGGCGGCTTCTACAAGTGCCATCCCAACACGTTCTTCCTCTCGCGCGGGCGCTACTTCGAGCTGCACGGCTACGACGAGGAATTCGCCGGCGCTTACGGCGCGGAAGACGTGCGCTTCATGAAATACCAGAAAGCGCACGGCTCGCTGTCGACCTATCTGTCGAAGGACTACTGGTGCATCGAGCGCGGCGACATCGATCGCGGCAAGGGCTATCACAGCCTGACGCGCGACCACTCGGTCAACACGCCCGTCGATTCCCGCAAGCGCCTCGAGCTCGAATGGCACGGTCCGGCGGCCGGGCACAGCCGCGCCTTCCTCAATTTCGAGTGGGATGTGATTGGAGAACGCTGGCGCGACGTCGCGATCGAGCCGACCGTGCGACGCTGGTGGAAGCGGCTCGCGCCGCTGCGACAGATCCTGCCGCGGTTCTAATCCGCTTCGCTCCGCTGCGGCCGCGTCGCCAGCGCGAGCAGTGCTTCGGTGATCTTCGCCTCGCCCTGGATCACGCGCACGATCTGCTCGGTGATCGGCATGTCGACGTGATGGCGCTTCGCGAGTCGCAGCACTTCCGGCGCGACGCGCACGCCTTCGACGACCTGCTTGATCTCCTTCATCGCCTCGTCGACGCTCTTGCCCTGCGCCATCGCGAGACCGAAACGCCGATTGCGCGACTGGTTGTCGGTACAGGTCAGCACGAGATCGCCGAAGCCGGCGAGTCCCATGAACGTCTCGCGCCGGCCGCCGAGCGCTTCGCCGAGGCGCATGATCTCCGCGAGCCCGCGCGTCAGCAGCATCGCGCGCGTGTTGGCGCCGAGACCGAGACCGTCGGCGGCGCCGACGCCGATCGCGAGCACGTTCTTCACCGAGCCGCCGACTTCGACGCCGACGACGTCATCGGTCGTGTAAGCGCGGAAGCCGCCGCCGTGCAGCGCGTGCGCGACGAGCTCGGCGAACGCGACGTCCCGCGCGGCGACGGTGACTGCCGTCGGCAAGCCTTGTCCCAGCTCTTTCGCGAACGTCGGGCCGGAGATCACGGCGAATCGGCGATTCGCGCCGACGACTTCGGCAGCGATCTCGTGCGCGAGCTTGCCGGTCTCGGGCTCGAGCCCTTTCGCCGCGCAGATCACGCCCTGCTCGGGCATGAGCATCGGCGCGATCAATCGCAAGACCGCGTGCAGCGCGTGACTCGGCACCGCGACGAGTACGTGATCGGCCGCGACGATCGCCGCGCGCAAATCCGCGTCGATCGCGAGGCTCTTCGGGAATTTCACGCCCGGCAGGTATTCCTTGTTCTCGCGATCGGCGGCGAGATGCGCCATCTCGTCGCGACTGCGGCCCCACAGCGTGACCGCGTGCTTGAGGCGCGCCAGATGCACCGCGAGCGCGGTGCCGTAGGAGCCGGCGCCGACGACGGCGATCTTGAGGAGTTGTTTTTCGGTCATGACGAGCTTGCGCTCGTCAGTTGGCCCGCATGCCTGGAGGCACGCCTTCGGCGCCGCCTTGTGCGCGCGCCTGCTGCAGCGACTGCTGATACAGCGCTTCGAAGTTGATCGGCTGCAACAGCACCGGCGGGAAGCCGGCGTGACCGACGCTGGAGGCGATGAACTCGCGCGCGAACGGGAACAGCACGCCGGGGCAATAGCCGCCGAGCACGGCGCCCTTCTCGTTCGCGTCGGTGATGCCTTTCAACGCGAACAGTCCCGCCTGCTGCACTTCGGCGAGGAAGGCGACGTCCTGCTCGAGCTTCGCAGTCACCGTCACGGTGAGCACGACCTGATAGTTCTCGATGCCGGCGCTGGTGCCCGCGCCGTTGATCGCGGTGGCGACCTGCACGTCGACGTTGGGCTTCCACGGCCGGCTGAACACGGTCGGCGCCTGCGGCACTTCGATCGAAGCGTCCTTCACGTAGATCTTCTGCAGCAGCACTTGCTTGAGCGCCGTCTGCGTCGCTGCTTCGGTCATGTCCCCGCTCCCTGTTTGAGTAGTTCGTCCAGCTCGCCGCGGCGCTCGAGGTCCGCCATCTCCTCGTAACCGCCGACATGGCGTTCGCCGATCCAGATCTGCGGCACGGTGTGCCGCCCGCTCATCTCGCGCATCTTCGCGCGAAGCTCGGTGCAGCCGTCCACTGCGATCTCTTCGAACGCGACGCCTTTGGCTTTCAGCAAGCGCCGCGCCATCACGCAGAACGGGCAGAACCTCGTCGCATACATCAGGACCCGCGCCACGTTTCGACCTCTCGCCTCCGCGCTATTTCGCCGTCACCGGCAGATTCGCCCCGGTCCAGGCATTGAGCCCGCCCTTCAGAGGATAGACCTCGGTGAAGCCTTGTTTCTTCAACTTCGCAGCAGCCTGGCTCGCCATCGACCCCAGCGCACAGTAGAGCAGCACCGGCCGCGCCTTGTCCTTGCCGATCTCGGACGCGCGCTCCTCGATCTTGGCGAACGGCAGGTTGATCGCGTTGAGCAAGTGTCCTCGCTTGAATTCGGCGGCGGGGCGCAGATCGACGATCACCGCATCGCGATCGTTGATCAGGCGCACGGCATCCGGCGCGTTGATGCGCACTTCGCCGAGCATCGTCGCGGTCATCTCGTTGACGATCAGGAGCACGAGCACCACGCCGGCGGCGGCGAAGAGCAGCGTGTGATTGTGGAAGAATTCGAGCAATTGGGGCATGGAACAATTATACGATGCGACGCCTGACGCCCACCCTCGCCGCCTGCGCCCTGCTTCTCGGGGGCGCCGCCCTCGGCGCCGACGAGGAGGCCAAGCTCAAGGCGAGCAGCCGCGAGCTCGAGCAGATGCACGCCCGCATCCAGGCGCTGGATCAGGAGCTTGCCAGGAGCCGCGGCCATCGCGACGAGCTCGCCTCCCAGATCGAGGCGACGGAATCGCAGCTCGACGAGCTGAAGCACGCGCTCGCCGATCGGCAGGCGGCGACGACGCAGAAGAGCTCGGCGCTGAAGAAGACCCGCGCCGAGCGCGCCGCCGTCGAGCAGAAGCTCGCCGCGCAGCAGTCGCTGCTCGGCCGGCAGATTCGCGCGGCATACCTGATGGGGCGTCGCGGCTCCGAGAAGCTCGTGCTGCGCCAGAACGACGCTTCGCGCATGCAACGGCTGCTGACCGACTTCGACTACTTCAACCGCGCGCGGGTCGCGGTGATCGAATCGATCCGCAGTCAGCGCGCCGCGCTGGCAGAGCTCGAGCAGCGCCAGCAGCAGCAAGCCGCCGCGCTGAAATCCGCGCAGGCCGATCAGGAGCGCGTCATCGCGCAGCTCGCGGCGGCACACGCGCAGCGGCTCGATCAGCTCGACAAGCTGAAGAAACGCATCGCCGGCGGCGAGAGTGAGCTGCAGCAGCTGAAGGGCGATGAGCAACAGCTGGTCACGCTGATCTCGCGGCTGAAGGATCTCCTCGCGGAAATCCCGGCCGGATTCCGCGGCGATCAGCCGCTCGGCAAGCAGAAAGGCCATCTGCCTTGGCCCGCGCGCGGCAAGCTGCTCGCGCGCTACGGCGCGGCAAAAGCCGAAGGCAAATTGAAATGGACCGGCATCTGGATCGCCGCGCCGGAGGGCGCGCCGGTCCGTGCGGTTGCGAGCGGCCGCGTCGCTTATGTCGGACGTCTGCAGCGCTTCGGCTTGCTCGCGGTGGTCGAGCACGCCGACGGCTACTACACGCTCTACGGCCATAGCGCCGAAGTGCTGAAGAACGCCGGCGATCGGGTCCGCGCCGGCGAGGTGATCGCCCATGCCGGGACCTCGGGCGGGCACGATCAATCCGGGACTTATTTCGAGCTCCGCAAGGGCTCGCAGGCCGTCGACCCGATGGAGTGGTTCGGCAAGTAGGTTCTTGTAACTTTTACCGCCATTGGCGGTAGTACCATTGTGGTCCCATGACCGCGCCCCAGCCCGTCGAGCTCCAGCCCCAGGACCTGTTCCTGAACCGCGAGCTCTCGCTGCTCGAGTTCAATCGCCGCGTGCTGGCGCAGTCGCTGGACGAATCGATCCCGCTGCTCGAGCGGCTGCGCTTCCTGTGCATCTCGAGCTCCAACCTCGACGAGTTCTTCGAGATCCGCGTCGCCGGCCTGATGCAGGTCGCCGAGCACGGCGTCGCGCAGAAAGGTCCGGATGGACTGGGACCCCAGGAATTGCTCGCCGCGATCAGCGAGCGCGCGCACAAGCTCGTCGAAGAGCAGTACCGCGTGTTCAACGACGTCATCGTGCCCGCGCTCGAGCGCGAGAAGATCCGCTTCCTGCGCCGCACCGAGTGGACCAAGGAGCAGGACGCCTGGCTCAAGCAGTACTTCACCAACGAGCTGCTGCCGGTGCTGTCGCCGATCGGGCTCGATCCGGCGCATCCGTTCCCGCGCATCCTGAACAAGTCGCTCAACTTCATCGTCCAGCTCTCCGGCAAGGATGCGTTCGGGCGCAACACCGGTTTCGCGATCGTGCAGGCGCCGCGCGCGTTGCCGCGCTTGATCCAGATTCCCAAGGACGTCGCCGGTACCGGGCCGTACGACTTCGTGTTCCTGTCGAGCGTGATCCACGCCTACGTCGACGATCTCTTCTTCGGCATGGAGGCGAGCGGCTGCTTCCAGTTCCGCCTCACGCGCAACTCCGATCTGCTGGTCGACGAGGAAGAGACCGAGGACCTGCTCGAAGCGCTGGAAGGCGAGCTTTCGCAGCGCCAGTGGGGCGACACCGTGCGGCTCGAGGTCGCGCACAACTGTCCCGAGTCGATGTGGCAGTACTTGATGAACACGGCGCAGCTGACGCCCGCCGACGTCTATCAGTGCAACGGTCCGGTGAATCTCTCGCGCCTGCTCGCGATCCCCGACCTCATCGAGCGGCCCGACCTGAAATATCCGGTGTTCACGCCGCGCCTGCCCAAGGAATTCACCGGCGGCGACGTGTTCTCGGCGATCCGCGAGCGCGACATCCTGCTGCACCATCCGTTCGACTCGTTCTCTCCGGTCGTCGAGTTCCTGCGGCAGGCCGCGAAGGACCCGAAGGTGCTCGCGATCAAGCAGACGCTGTATCGCACCGGCGCCAAGTCGCCGGTGGTGGACGCGCTGATCGACGCGGCGCGCGCCGGCAAGGAAGTCACCGTCGTCGTCGAGCTGCGCGCGCGCTTCGACGAAGCCGACAACATCGACCTCGCGGAAAAACTGCAGGAGGTCGGCGCGCACGTCGTCTACGGCGTGGTCGGTCACAAGACGCACGCGAAGATGAGCCTCGTCGTGCGTCGCGAGGAAGGCGGGCTGCGCCACTACGCGCACCTCGGCACCGGCAACTACCATCCGCGCACTGCGCGCATCTACACGGACTACGGCCTGTTCACTTCGGATTCGGCGATGTGCCGCGACGTCCACGGCGTGTTCCTGCAGCTGACCAGCCTCGGCAAGGCCGCCAAGCACAAGCACCTGCTGCAATCGCCGTTCACGCTGGCGAAGGAGATGCACAAGAAGATCGAGCGCGAGATCGAGTGGGCCGGCAAGGGCAAGCCGGCGCGGATCATCGCCAAGATGAACGCGCTGGTGGAGCCCGAGATCATCAAGACGCTGTACCGCGCCTCGCAGGCCGGCGTGCAGGTCGACCTGATCGTGCGCGGCATGTGCTCGCTGCGGCCGGGCGTGAAAGGACTGTCGGACAACATCCGCGTGAAGTCGATCATCGGACGCTTCCTGGAGCACCATCGCGTGTTCTATTTCGGCAACGGCGGCGATCCGGAGGTGTATCTGTCCAGCGCCGACTGGATGGAGCGCAACCTGTTCCGCCGCGTCGAGATCGCCTTCCCGCTGCTCGACAAGAAGATCCGCGAGCGCGTCGTCGATCATCTCAATGGCTATCTCGCCGACGACGCCGAGACGTGGACGCTGCACGCCGACGGGACCTACTCGCGCGTGCGCAAGGGCGCCAAGGGCATGCAGCAGAAGCTCCTCGAAGAAGTGGCGCTGGTGAGCGGCGCATGACGAGACTCTGGCCGGCGCTCGTCGCCGCGGCAGTGTGGTCGACGCTCGCGCACGCGGACGATCGTGCGCATCCCGCGTGCGACGCCATCGTGAAGCCCGACGATCTTTCCGCGCACTCGCGCCATCCTTGGCGCGGCGCGCCCGGCATCCGGCTGCCCGGCGACGTGGCGGTGTGCGCCTACTATCAGGACGAAGTGCCCGCGGGGCTCACGCTGGCGGTGCACGAGGATCCGGAGCGCCACGAGTTCAACAGCGCGCGCAGCTATTTCAGGGATGTGCAGAACGCGACCGATCTGCGCGACGCGTACTACTTCCGCCTCGCCTCGACCGCGCCGTTCGAGCCGTCGTGGGGATTGGTGGTGCACGACGGCAAGCGCACCTACCGCATCGAAGGCATTCCCGAAGCGGGTGACGCGGACGCCGCGCGCAAGATCGCGCGGGAGATCATCGAGCGCACAATGAAGGTCTTTTAGTGGCTTCGATCGGCGCATTCAAGCCGACTTCGTGCAAAGCGAAAAACGAAGTCGGCTTAATGCGCCATTCGTTGTACAGGCAAAGGCGACCTGGAAGGTCGCCTTTGCTAAAACAGCGGACGGCGCGTTAAGCCGGCGTCGTTCTACGCTTCACACGACGCCGGGCTTGAACGCGCCAGTCGAAGTCAACCGTACCTCAGCTTGAAGTCGATCGACTGAAGGTATTCCGCCTCGCGCTCGAGATCGGCGGCGGTCAGCGGATGCTTCTCCATGAACGTCTTCGGGAACTCGAGCTCGAGGCTGCGCTTGCCGGCCTTCAGCTCCACGCGCGGTTTCAGATCCTCGATGCGGGAGCGATGCAGCAGCACGGCGAGCCGCAGGATGATCGCAAGGAACATCACGCCTTCGCGCCAGTTCGACGGCAGGTCCTCGATCACGTTCTTGTTGAACTTGCCGCGATGCAGGCGCACCAGCGCCGCGAGCAGCTTCTGCTCGGTTTGCGAGAAGCCCTGCAGATCGGCGTGCGAGATCATGTAGTAGCCGTGCTTGTGATAGCCCGAGTGGGCGATCACCAGGCCGATCTCGTGCAGCTTCGCCGCCCAGCCGAGCAGCATCGTCGAATTCTTCTTGTCGAGCTCCCACTCCGATCCGACCTGCTCGAGGCAGCGCAGCGCCGAGCGCTCGACCGCGGCGGCGTGCTGCAGATCGGCGCCGTAGCGCTTGGCCAGCTGCTCGACGGTCTGCTCGCGGATGTCGCGATCGGACAGGCGGCCGAGCAGGTCGTAGATCAGGCCTTCGCGCAGCGCACGATCGGAGGTCTGCATGCGCTCGATCTGCAGGCCGTCGAACACGCCGCACAGCACCGCGAGCCCGCCGACGAACACTGGCCGGCGATCCTCGCGCAGATCGGGGAAATCCATCTTCGAGACGTGTCCGCGCTCGATGACGATGTCGACCAGCTTGTTGAGGCCTTCCGGCGTGATCTCTTCGTGGTCCGCGAGCTTCTCGCCCATCAGCACGCGCCAGACGCCGCGGACCGTGCCTGAAGATCCGATCGCGACGTCCCAGCCGGCGCGACGGTAGCGGCGCTCGAGGAACTCGAGCTCCACTTCCGCGGCGACGCGTGCGCGATTGAAGCTGCGCCGGTCGATCACGCCGTCGCTGAAATATTTCGCCGTGTGCACGACGCAGCCGACGGCGATGCTCTCCATCAGCTTCGGCTCGTCGCCCTCGCCGATGATCAGCTCGGAGCTGCCGCCGCCGATGTCGACGACGAGACGCTTCGCCTTGCCGTTGCCGAGACCGTGGGTGACGCCCTGATAGACGAGACGCGCCTCTTCGACGCCCGCGATCACTTCGATGGAATGACCGAGCGCGCGCTCGGCGGCGGCGATGAAGTCGGTGGGATTCTTCATGCGCCGCATCGTGCTGGTGCCCACCGCGCGCACGCGCTGCGCCGGGATGTCGCGCAGGCGCTCGCCGAAGCGGTGCAGGCATTCGAGCGCGCGCGAGCGGACTTCGGGGCTCAGGTTCTTCTTCTCGTCCAGCCCCGCCGCGAGCCGCACCGATTCGCGCAGCCGGTCGATCACCTGCAGATCGGATCCGTCGGCGCGCGCGACCATCATGTGGAAGCTGTTGGAGCCGAGATCGACCGCGGCGACGTCCTGCTTGCGATCCGCTTCCGTGAGCGGTCGTTCTTCGGCGGCCATCAGCGCTTGGCCTTGAGCTTCGCGATCAGCGCCTTCATCGCGCCCTGCGTCTCGGCGCTGAACCACTCGTTGAGGAAGGTCTCGGCGTCGGTGTTCTCTTCGCGGAACGCGGCGTGCAGCCGAGCGCGCACGTAGCGGCGGGTTTCGGCAACCACGCTCTGCGACGGGAACGCGAGGATCGTGCGGCACCAGGCGAGCGCCTGCGCGACGACCTGATCCTGCTCGACCACTTCGTCGACCAGGCCGATGGCGAGCGCCTCGCCGCCGTCGAGGATGCGCGCTTGCATCGAGTACTCGGCCGCGAGCCGCGGACCGCACAGGTTCTCGAACGCGACGTACACCGGTCGCGGCACCGGCAAGCCGACGCGATGCTCGTTGAAGCCCATCTTGAAGTCGCCGCGCGCCATGACGCGGTGGTCGCACAGCGCGGCGAGCACGGTGCCGCCGGCCGGCGCGTGGCCGGTGATGGCGGCCACGACCGGGATCGCCGATTCGCCGAGCGCCCGCAGCGTCCCGAAGAACTCGAAGAAGAACTGGCGCATGCCCTCGCGATCGCGCTGGAGCAGGTGCGGCACATCGAGGCCGGCGGTGAACATCCCGGGCTGACCCGAGAGCACGATGGCCCGATGGCCCTGCTCGGGCGCCGATCGCACCTGCTCGGTCAGCCAGATCAGCGTCGCCGAATCGAGCGCGTTGACTGGCGGGTGGTCGAGCCGAAGCTCGAGAATCGCGGGATCGTGGCGGATGAGCTGGTGCATGACGCGGCGAACTATAGCCCAACGTTGTTCCCTTATAATTGCGCCCGCGACGCACGCTGCCCGCGTCGAAAAATCATCAGCGAGGAACGTGGAAAATGATCAAGAAGGTGCTCGGCGCCATCGTCTTGGCTGCGCTCTCGTCGGCGACCAACGCGGCCGGCGATCCGGAAGCGGGCCGCGTCAAGGCCAACACCTGCATGGGCTGCCACGGCATCCCGAACTACACGAACGTCTACCCGACCTATCGCGTGCCGAAGCTCGGCGGCCAGTCTGAAGGCCTGATCGTCGCCGCGCTGCAGGCGTACAAGTCGGGCGATCGTCCGCACAAGACGATGCACGCGCAGGCGGCGTCGATGTCCGACCAGGACATGGCGGACATCGCGGCATTCCTCGCGCACGCGCCGGCGAACAAGGACGGCATGTCGGGCACGGGCGTCAACAGCGACAACGACAAGGCCAAGCCGTGCTACGCGTGTCACGGGCCCAACGGATCCAAGCCGGTCCTGCCGAACGCGCCGATCCTCGCGGGCCAGTACGCGAACTACATCGAGCACGCGCTGCACGAGTACAAGGCGGGGCTGCGCAAGAATCCGCAGATGGCGCCGATGGCCGGCCCGCTGTCGGACGCGGACATCGAAGAGCTCGCGCGCTACTTCGCGTCGCAGCAGTCGCCGCTGTACACGCCGTCGGTCGGCGGCGGCGCGCAGTGATCTAGAAGACGATCAGCAATCCGTAACGCGCGCCGCGCAGGCGCGCGTCGAGGTACGAGTCGCTGGTGCTGATCTTGTAGTGACGGTCCTGCCAGCCGCCGTAGAGGCCGATCGGCCCGAGCACGCGCAACTCGGCCTGCGCCCCGTACTGCAGCACCTCGTTGTCGTTCGCCTTGATCCAGTTGATCTGCGTCGACAGCCGGAAGCGGTCGCCGAACGGCCACGCGAGCTGCGCGTGCAACATGGGATACGGCGTGTTGTAGGAGCGCTCGACCGTCGACGTCCCCGTCACGTCGGTCGTGCTCGTCGTGATGTGACCCGTGATCCAGCCGAGGCTCAAGCCCGGCGACAACTGCAGCGGCCCGAGCTGGATCGCGTAGCGCGCCGTGACGTCGAACTCGCGGAAGTCGCCGCTGGCGGTCGTCGTCGTCGACGTCGGATCGGGAATCGGCAGCGGCAACGGCAAGCCGCCGCCCGGAATCGCGCTCGTGGTCTGGCTGCCTTCGCCGGAGAGCTGCGCGTAGCCCGCGGCGAGATCTGGCCACCACGAAGGTCGATGCGTGTACTCGAGCGTGAGGAAGCCGTCGCGCTGACGGCCCGGCGCGAAGGTCTGCAGATCGGTGATGGTGCCGTGATCGTCCTGGAACCCGCGCACGGTGTAGTCCCAAACGCCGCCCGCGACGCGGAAGCCCTCAGCATGCGCAGGCGCGCAGAGCAGACCCGCCAGCAGCGACCCGCCCATCCATTTCATCCAC